>JABXIM010000167.1 GCA_013373085.1 Oceanospirillaceae bacterium
CCATGCGCGCGATCGAAGCCGAGAACGAGCAGCTCAAGGGCGCGCTCCCCAAGGTTTTCGGCCGCGAGTCCCTCGACCCCTCCATCGTCACCGGCTTGATCGACCTCTTCTCGAACATCAAGTTCGACGGCACGCCCAAGGACTTCGACCTGATCGGCCGCATCTACGAGTATTTCATCTCGGAGTTCGCCAGCAGCGAGGGCAAGCGCGGCGGGGACTTCCACACGCCAAAGCCGGTGGTCGAGCTGATCGTCGACATGATCGAGCCGATGAAGGGCCGCCTCTATGAGCCCTGCTGCGGCTCAGGCTCCTTCATGGTCCAGTCCGAACGCTTCCTCGAACACCATTCCGGCCGCCGGGCCGACCTGGCCGTCTACGGGCAGGAGCGGAACCACACGACCTACGGCCTCGCCCGGATGAACCTCGCCATCCGGGGCATCGTGGCGAACATCCAGTGGAACGCCGAGGGCACGCTGCTGCGCGACGCCTTCCCGGACGAGAAGTTCGATTTCGTGATGGCCAACCCGCCGTTCAACATCTCCGACTGGTCCGGCGACATCCTGTCCGAGGACCAGCGCTGGAAATACGGCAAGCCCCCGGTCGGCAACGCGAACTTCGCCTGGATGCAGCACATCTACGACAAGCTGGGCAGCACCGGCATCGCGGGCGTTGTCATGGCCAACGGCTCCATGTCGTCCATGTCGAGCGGTGAGGGCGACATCCGCCGCGCTATGGTCGAGGGCGGTGCGGTGGACGCCATGATCGCTCTGCCGGGGCAGCTCTTCTACGGGACCCAGATCCCGGCCTGCATCTGGATCCTGGCGAAGGACAAGTCGAACGGCATCGCCAAGGATGCCAAGCTCCGCGACCGGCGCGGCGAGGTGCTGTTCATCGACGCCCGCAAGATGGGCGCGCTGGTGCCGGGCTCGCGCAAGCAAAAGGAGCTGTCGCCTGAGGAGATCGGCAAGATCGCCACGGCTTACCATTCATGGCGCGGGGAGCCGGACGCGAGGGCCTACGAGGATGAGCCGGGCTTCTGCAAATCCGCCAACCTCGACGAGATCGCCAAGCACAACTTCGTCCTGACCCCGGGCCGTTATGTCGGCGCAGGAGCGGCCGAGGATGACGGAGAGCCCTTTGAGGATAAGTTCGAGCGCCTGATGAACGAGTTGCGCAGCCAGTTCGCCGAGGGACGACGGCTGGAAGTCGAGATCGAAGCGCGGCTGGGGGCGCTGGGATGAGCCGGAAGGTTGGAGGACGCGAGGCCACAACAGGTATCATTCCGGGACGCTACTGCCTGAGCGTCGGAAAGCCCGACATAGAGCCGCCCGAGGGCTGGGCTTGGCGTTCTCTCAGCGAGCTTGCGCGCCTCGAGTCAGGCCATACTCCGAGCCGACGGAAGCCCGAATACTGGGGCGGCGATGTCTCTTGGATTGGCATCAAAGATGCGACCGGCAATCATGGACGCGTGTTGCGTGAAACGATGCAGCACACGAACGAACTCGGAATCGCCAACTCGGCGGCACGAATTCTGCCTGCAAATACCGTCTGTCTTTCCCGGACTGCATCCGTCGGATATGTCGTCGTCATGGGCAGTCCGATGGCCACGAGTCAGGATTTTGCGAATTGGGTTTGCGGCCCTGATCTCGATTTCAACTTCTTGAAGTATGCACTGCTTCTGGAGAACGAGGCACTGCATCGTTTCTCCTACGGATCAACGCACCGGACGATCTACTACCCGGAACTGAAAGCGTTCCACATCTGCGCACCGCAAGTCGACGAACAACGCGAGATCGCGGCGGTGTTGGGGGCGCTGGATGACAAGATCGAGCTGAACCGCAAGACGGCGGCGACCCTGGAAGCGATGGCGCGGGCGCTCTATCGGTCGTGGTTCGTCGATTTCGACCCCGTCACCGCCAAGGCCGAAGGCCGCGCCCCCACCCACATGGACGAAGACACCGCAGGCCTCTTCCCCGACCGCTTCGGAGACGACGGCCTGCCGGTGGGGTGGGAAGATGGAACAGTTGGAGATCTGCTGATCCTTCAAAGGGGTTTCGACCTCCCAAAGAAGGACCGGACAGACGGTGACTTCCCTGTGCTTGCTGCGGGCGGACACCATGGAACCCACAACGAGTTCAAGGCGCGGGGCCCCGGTGTGACCACAGGCCGAAGCGGCGTCATCGGCGAGGTGTTCCTTGTCTTGGATGACTTCTGGCCTCTCAACACATCCCTGTGGGTCAAAGACTTCATCCGGTGCTCGCCCTATTTCGCCTATTTCTTCCTGCAAATGCTTGATCTTAAAGCCCTCAACTCCGGATCAGCGGTTCCATCCCTCAACAGGAACAACGTTCACAACCTGAGGGTCGATCTGCCGCCGGAGCGGCTGATCGAGGCGTTCGACGAAGTGGCAGGACCGATGTTCGCGCGCGTTCATCAGGTCACCACCGAAAACCAAACTCTCGCCACCCTCCGCGACACGCTCCTGCCCCGCCTCATGTCGGGCGAACTCCGCGTCGGCGAGGCCCGGGACGAGGTGGAGGCGGTGGCATGAGCGAGCTTCCATTCGGCACGGTGTTTTCTGAACAAAAAGGGTCGGCAGAGCCCTTTCCTGGTTTCCTGCTCGTGGACCACGGGCGCACTGAGACAGCTGATCCTCGGGCGCTTGCAGCGTGTTATGGACAAATGACCTTGAGGAGTGTCGAATTCGGACTGGACCACCTGAACGAGCCAGAAGCCGCGTTCCCGGCGCTTTACCTGGCTCGACACACCTTCGAGCTATACCTTAAGGGGCTTGTCCCGGATTGGAATGAGCGCCGCGACAAGAAGAAGTCGAGTCCACACCATATCGACTACCTCGTCGACATTTTGCGTGAGCGACTTCTTCCAAACTACGATGAGAGAGAAGTCACAGCGCTCTCAGATTTTCTCCACCAATTCGCTATGCTGTCGCCGAAGTCCATGGAATTCCGGTATCGCGACGGTGCAGTAGTCAGCTTCGGCGACGCCCCTCTGGATGATCCCGAGATATGGGTAGACTTCATCGCTCTACGAGAGAGCTTGATCAAAATCTTCGAAGCCCTCGACAACGTGTGGCGCCTCCAGACTGAGGATGCGCTTTAGTGTTCCAGATTGACCGAACCCAGAACCGACTGCGCCGCCTTGAACAGCGGAGGTTCAGTGACTTGAACCTGCGAGAGCGCGAGCATCTTCAGGAGTGGCTGGCGCATCAGCCCGACGCGCTCGGCGAGGAACTGTTGATCCTGCAAAAGGAGTTCGACGGCTTCGCCGACACCCGCGAGCGCTTGGATCTTCTTGCGCTCGACAAGCACGGGCAGTTGGTCGTCATCGAGAACAAGCTCGACGATTCCGGCCGGGATGTGACCTGGCAGGCGTTGAAATACACCGCCTACGTGTCGAGCCTGACAAAGGCGCAGATCATCGACATCTTCCAGCAATACCTCGACCGGCACGCGGACGGCGGCAACGCCGCACGGCTGCTCTGCGACTTCCTAGATGTGGAAGAACTCGACGAGGTCGTTCTGAACCCCGGTCACAGCCAGCGCCTGATCTTCATCGCGGCGAACTTCCGCAAGGAAGTCACGGCGACGGTGCTCTGGCTGCGCGAGCATCAGATCGACGCCCGGTGCTTCAAGGTCAACCTGTTCTCCATGGCAGAGGAACTTCTGTTCGACATCCAGCCGGTGATCCCGACGCCCGAGGCCGCGGATTTCATGATCCAGATGGCCGAGAAAGAGAACGAGGAGAAGTCGGCGAAGGGAGCTCAGAGGCAGAGCCACGCCCTGCGGCAGGGCTACTGGACCTTGGCGCTGGAGACCATGCGTGGGTCCGGTGTGACGCTCTACGAGAACATCAGCCCTTCGAACGACCACTGGCTCAGCGCGGGCTCGGGCCTGTCCGGGTGCCCATACCGTCTGATCTACCTGAAGAAGGAGATCCGCGTCGAGTTCGCGTTCTCTCGCCCGATCGCCGATGAAAACAAGTGGCTCTTCGACGAGTTGGCAAAGCGACAGCAACAGATCGAGACGGCATTCGGGCATGAACTTACCTGGCTGCGGCTGGACGGACAAAAGGAGTCCCGCATCTATTTCGCGCAGCCCTGCGACGGCTACGATCAGGAGCAGTGGCCCTCCTTCGCTGCCTGGCACGCGGAGCACATGAAGCGCCTCGAAGCAGTGATCAAAGAACCGCTTGCTAAAATCGTCCGCGCCTTCAAGGCCAGACCGGAGATTTCGTGATGGCCTGGACCTCGGAAGCTGACCTGGAGAACTGGTTCATTGGTGAGCTGGCGGCCCTGGGCTTCACGCTCCAACATGGGTCCGAGATCTCACCCGAGATGCGCAACCCAATGCGGTCGAGCTTCCGGGAGACGATCCTCGTGCCAGTGTTCCTGGACGCTGTGCGCCGGCTGAACCCAGGCCTGCCAGAGACCGCCATCGCCGAGGCGGCATCGCGGGTTCGCGACATCGTCTTCGCCAGCGATCTCGTTCAGGAAAACCAGCGCGTTCATGCCCTGATGGTCAAGGGCATCCCTGTCACCTACTTCGGAGATAGCGAGGAACGCAACGCAGTCGTGCAACTTGTCGACTGGACGAACACGGCCAACGACTGGCGAGTGATCAATCAGGTCGACGTGGTCGGCAAGACCGCACGCATCCCCGACGTGGTGCTGTTCCTGAACGGGCTACCGCTGGTCGTGGTCGAGTTGAAGGGCACCGAGGGCGCGGACATCGAGGCAGCCTTCAACCAGACAGAAACCTACAAGGCCGACATCCCGGATCTGTTCCGCACGTCGCTCTTGACGGTGATCTCGGACGGGCTAAACGCGCGCTTCGGGTCGATTTCCGCCGGCCTCGATCGTTTTATGAAATGGCGAACGGTCGATGGCGAGACGCTGGTGCCGGACGGCTCGGCCCTCGCACTTCAAACCCTGGCGCAGGGCCTGCTGACCCCTGAAACGCTGCTCTCGATGCTACGCTGGTTCGTCGTCTTCGAAGATGAAGGCAAGGGGCCGATCAAGAAGATCGCCGGGTATCACCAGTTTCATGCCGTCCGAAAGGCCACCGAGACGATCCTCGGCGCACGCGGCGGTGACGGCAAGGGCGGGGTCATCTGGCACACGCAGGGCAGCGGCAAGTCCTTGCTGATGACCTTCCTCTCCGGGCGTGTCATGCACCATCCCGACATGGAGAACCCGACGTTGCTGGTCCTGACCGACCGGAACGATCTCGACAACCAGCTCTTCGCGACGTTCGGTCGGTGCAAGGATCTCCTCGGAGAGGAGCCAGTCCAGGCTGAAAGCGTCACGGCGTTGAAAGACCTGCTCAACCGCGAAGTCGGCGGGATCGTGTTCTCGACGATCCAGAAATTTCGCCCTGACGCCGGAGAGATCTTTCCAGAGCTGACGAACAGATCAAACGTCGTTGTCCTTGTCGATGAGGCCCACCGCACGCAATACGGCTTCGAGGCCAAGATGAACCGGAAGACCGGCGAGGTGCGCCATGGGCTAGCCTATCAGCTACGCAAGGCATTGCCGAACGCCGTCTACATCGCCTTCACCGGCACCCCGGTCGAACTCGTCGGAGCGAATACGCGGGGCGTTTTCGGCGACTACATCGACGTCTACGACATCAGCCAGGCCGTAGAAGACGGCGCCACCGTTCCTCTATACTACGAGGCCCGGGTCGCACGCGTCGAGCTCGACGCGGATCTGGGCGACGAGATCGACGATGCCTTCGATGAGGCCACCGAGGATCTCGAAGATGAGCAGGCCGTGGCGGCTGCGCAGAAGTGGTCCCGGGTCGAGGCCCTGGTCGGCGCAAAGCCGCGGCTAGACACGGTCGTTGCAGACATCCTCGCGCATTTCGACGCACGCGTCGAAGCGATGGACGGCAAGGCCATGATCGTCTGCATGAGCCGAAGGATTTGCGTCGAGGTCTACGACCGGATCATCGCGGCACGACCGGACTGGCACGGAGACACGGACGACACCGGCAAGGTCAAGGTTATCATGACCGGCAGCGCCTCGGACCCAGCCGAGATGCAGCCGCACGTCCGATCGAAAGCTCGGCAGGAAGCCATCCGAAAACGCGCCAAAACCCCTGACGACGAATTGCAGATCGTCATCGTGCGCGACATGTGGCTGACTGGCTTCGACGCACCCTGCATGCATACGCTCTACGTCGACAAGCCGATGAAGGGGCACGGGCTGATGCAGGCCATCGCCCGCGTGAACCGAGTATTCAAGGACAAGCCCGCGGGGCTCGTGGTCGACTACATCGGCATCGCAGCCGATCTGAAGAAGGCCCTGTCCCACTACTCGAAACCCGACCAGCAGAAAACCGGGATCGACGAAGGCGAGGCTGTCGCGGCCTTCCTTGACACGCTGGACGTCACCCGCGCGCAGATGCACGGCTTCGATTATTCCGGTGCTCTGTCAGGCACGCCGACAGACCGCCTGAGGATCCTGCCAGGGGCGCTGGACCACATCTTACAAAAGGATCGAGACGGCGAGGGCGGCGCAGTGAAGCGTTTCAACGACGCCGTCGCCAGGCTGATCAAGGGCTTCAAGCTTGCATCCGGCAGCCCCCAGGCAACCACTCATGCCGAAGAAGTCGCCTTTTTCTCGGCGCTTCGGGCAGGCTTAGAAAAGCTGGGCCGTGGTGGCAACGGGCGTAGCAGCGCCAGCCACGACCTCGCGATTCAGCAGTTGCTCAACCGTGCAGTCGCCTCGACCGAGGTCGTCGACATCCTCGAGGCCTGCGGATTCGACCGTCCGGACATCTCGGTCCTGTCCGATGCCTTCATGCTGGAAATCCAGAACATGAAGCACAAGAACCTAGCCGTCGAGGCGCTGAAAAAGCTCCTGAACGGCGAGATTTCGTCCCGGGCGCGCACGAACGTCGTTCGCAAGGAGGAGTTCTCGTCCCGCTTGGAAAAGGCCATCGCGAGCTACCACAACCGCAGCGTCGACGCGCTGCAGATCCTGCAAGAACTGATTGCAATTGCGAAAGACCTGCAAGCCGAACCAGAGGACGATCTGACCGACGCGGAGCGCGCCTTCTACGACGCCCTCGCTCTGAACGACAGCGCGGTCGAGGTCATGGGGAACGAGGAACTGCGCGTCATCGCTACCGAACTGGTCAGGACCGTCCGTAGCAACGCCGGGACCGACTGGTGGCGCCGCGACGACGTGCGCGCCAAGATGCGTATCGCGGTCAAGCGCATCCTGAAACGCCACGGATACCCACCGGATCTTGCCTCCGAAGCTGTCAAGTTGGTCCTGCGGCAAGCTGAAGCGCTGGCCGTTTCTTGGTAGCCGCGAGAGAAGTTGAGGGATTGCGACGGACGCGTAGGGCACCGGGATGCAAAGTTTCACTTCGGACCGGGGAGCGTCTCCGAGCGGGGAAACACCTGCCAAGCGAACCATTCGCAATCCACTCCCGAGATCAGTTTCGGGTGGCAACCGACAGCCGCGATCGATATGGCATTGTTGCAGAAGGTCCGCCGTAACGTTGCGGGGCGGCTAAGAGCCCAAGATGTCCATGCTCTATAGCGCTCGGACTGCAGCAAGGCGCCGGAGCGAACCGTGACCCTCGCTCGACTTGAACAGGCAGCCAATCAAAGGCTGGGAGGCCTAACGTTTTGGCCCCATGAGGTTGGCGGCGAGATAGTTAATCAGCTCACCGCCCTGAGTTCCTTGCCGGAAACGTCGTTGCTCTTCAAAATCGATTGATGGCAGCATGTGGATGAATTGTTCGTCGGCATACAGTGCCAGCAAGGGCTCAGGGTCCAATCCGCCAGTGCGCAATCCCGCAAGATTGTTTCCTGCTTCGATCGCGGCGCCGATCATCACGTCCGCAAGCTGCACCGCAGGGGTATTCTTGGAGTCCACTTGCTCCACTTCGTGCAGTTTCAAGGGGAAGCTAAGGGTCGTGATCTCGGTCGCACGGAATTGCACGGACTCTTCGTGATGGATAAACCGCTGCAAGAGTTCATGATAGGTGGCGAGGTTCTTGGACTGGTCGTGCTCCACACGATAGGGGCCGTTCGCCATCACTTCCATCCGCGTGATCAACGACTGCAGCACAATCATCGCGACGTCGGTGTTTAGTCCGGGGGTGGCAATGGCCTGCAGGCACTCGGGCGCGGAGTAATGCGCGAGAGGTCCAACAACCTCAGGTATTTGCTCCCAATTCGTCGCTCTGGCGGCTGCCACCAGGTCGTTGAGCGCTTCGTCGGATTTTTCCTTCATAGCACGCTGAAAAGACGCCATCAGCCTCCTGAATTGCGGCTTGCCGAGCAGCTTCGGTCCAGCCATGTGCAGCATGGAAGCCATCGCATAATTCTGGCCATTGGCGTAGAAATCAAAACCGCGCTCATAATAATAGGGCTCGACGGCGTAGTCGACGAACATGAGCGTCAACATGAACCGCTTGTCGCAGACATAGGTCACACACTTGAAGTCGCTCAAAAGGTCTCGCATCAACCCAAGCAGCCGCGGGTGGTTGGATTGCCGCCTCGATAGGGCACGATACTTGAGCTCAGGCGCTTGCAGCCTTGGGAAATGCTGCTTGATCAGCCGCTTGGCGTCGTCGTCGTCAATTGCAATAGCCGAGGCGCCCTGAAAACGCTGGTCAGCGTTGAGCAGGTCAAATCCTGTATAACCACTTTCGTCGATCCGGAAGCACTCCATCGCCAAGTCAGCCATTGGTTTCTAGAATTTCAGGATAGGTGATCGCGCAATCTCTGACTACTCAGTCTGCACTGAATTTCGCTCTTGGGGAGTTCTCGTCGAACTTTATGTCTACAGCGGGATAAGCACTGCATCAGGCACGATTGTTCAAAAAGGGAGCGAAGTGGTCTTTGTTGCCGCAAGAACGACGTGCACCTTCGTGTCGCACTTCCGACATTGCACAGCATCTTCATGCTGGCTGCGGGCACGATGTAGGTCTGGTTTGGAGGGGCTGCACTGCGGCATCTTGGCGGCCTGCGAGCGGCAGCATTGGGCCGTTCGCGTCCGTCGACCCCCCTTTGTCGAAAGGCTTGAAGGTCGGCACTTTCCCCCCTCAAGCAACCGAGGGTGAAACGACGGCAAACGAGGAACCGTTTTTCAACGAGTGATCACCAGAGTTCTTCGTCCAGCAGATCACGCGTGATCGCCATGCCAATGAGCGCGACAAGGGTATTGCGGGTGGGAGCATCACAGCGAAGGTATCGAACTTGCCCCACAGCTCCCCGTGGAGCGCGCTAAGCCTCGCACACAGAGCCTCTAGCGCTGTCCAGCACTCACTCTCCCCCGGGAGCGCAGAGCGCACACAGCGCGCGTTCTGCACTCAGGCCCGTCTGCGGCAACCGCCCCCCAAGGTTCCGCGCCTATCACCGACCCTGACCCGGCATGTGTCCCCAAGAGGGGCCTCCGCCTCATCTAGGACCTTCCGCCCGCTCACCACGACAAGAATGTCTTTCGCACCTTCTATCGGCAACGTGCTCGCCGCCGGCCAGGCAACAGACATTTCAGGATCGCTTACGGTAAACTTGAGCTTCAGGAACTTATCGGGCACCTCTCTTCGAGAGAAGGAGCACCCATGGCCCGGAAAACCCTCAACAAGAAGAACCTCGTCGAGCTTGGTGCGGACGTGTTGGCGGAGCTTTTGCTCGAAGCTGTGAAGGGCGACGCCGCGCGTCAGAGACGCGTGCGCATGGTGCTGTCTGCCGATCAGAGCCCGCAGGAAGCGGCAGCGGATGTTCGAAAGCGGTTTGCATCGATCCGGCGATCCGGCAGCTTCATCTCGTGGAAGACGCAGAAGAAGTTCGCCAAAGAGCTCACCGATCTGGTCACGCTGATCGAAATGCGGATCGGCTCCGACAGCCCGGATCTAGCTTTTGAACTCCTGTGGGATCTGCTGCACCTCGCGCCCGGCATCCATGAGCGGACCGATGACAGCAACGGGTTGATCGGTGACGTCATGGTCGACGCGATGGAGGCCATCGCTCGCATCTCTCCCAGGATCACCAAAGATCCGATCGAACTCGCGGAGATGATTTTCGAGGCGCTGCGGGACAACGGCTATGGCGAGTTCGATCATGTCGTGCCGGCTCTCGCCGAACCACTTGGCCGCTCAGGTCTCGAGCGGCTGAAAGCTCTTGCCGAGGAGATGTGTGCCGCGCCTTTGACCGAGGCGCAGTTGGAGATCTATGACTTCGTCTCCGACCCTGAAAGGCAGAAAGAGCTCGCTCGGGATCGCCGCGACCATACAGCCAAGATGATCCTGCAGGACGTCGCCGATCTTCAGGGCGACGTCGACGCTTGGCTTTCACGCTACACGGCCGAGCAATTGACCTATCACACCATCGCGCCAGAAGCTGCGGTGCGCCTGCTTGAAGCAGGCCGTGCTGAAGAGGCCCTTCAGGTCGTGGAGAACGCGCTGGACCGCGAAACGCACGACAGCGCGTGGTTCGACCCGCCTGAGCTGGACGAGGCCCACTTCGCATGCCTTGAGGCTCTCGGACGGGAAGAGGACCTGCGGCGTGCGCTATGGGCTCGCTTCGAGCGATGCCTCTGCCCCGATGCGTTGCGCCGCCTGCTGAAACGCCTGCCGGATTTCGATGATGTCGAGGCCGAAGACCGCGCCCGCGAGGTGGTCTTGTCGTTCACGCCCATCGAGGCAGGGCTGGCGTTCTGTCTTTCCTGGCCGGACATGGCGTTGGCGGCGCAGTTGGTGCTGAGCCGATACGAAGAGATTGATGGGGGCACCTACGAGATCCTAACGCCGGCTGCCGAGGCGCTGTCTTCCGCGCACCCACTCGCGGCGGTCCTGATCTGGCGCTCCCTGATCGAGTTCGCGTTGGAACGCGCCCGATCGAGCCGCTACGGTCACGCCGCCCGTCATTTCGACGCCTGCGCGGCGGCCGACGCCGCGATCTCTGACTATCAGGGCCACGCCGAGCACCGCGTCTTCATTCAAGATCTGCAAAATGCACATGCGCGCAAGGCAGCCTTTTGGGGGCGAGTTGCGGTGTCCTAGGCGTTGACCGGTCATCATGCCCGACGTGACGACGGTTATGGCGCGGATAGAACTTGTGCAGCATTTTACCTGCGATCTCGCACCCCTGCCCAGGCGTCTCGAAAGGCCGCGGAGGGTGTGCGGTAGCGGTCGCACTTCACGAGACTCCAAGGTTCCGCGCCTATCGCCGACCGCGATCCGGCATGCCCCCAAGAGGACGCCCCGTCGCACCTAGGACTTCTTGCCCGCTCACCCAGCACGGACGTCTCCCGCGCCTTCTATCATCAAGTCGAACGCAACAAGACGACAAGGTTCGACATGACCACCAGCCCCACCGCCCGCATGATCGCCGACGCCATCGAGGCAAGCGGCAAGACACAGCGCGAAATCGCCGAAGAGATGGGCCTGCTCCGCCCGAACGTCATCTCGATGTTGAAGACCGGCGAGATGACCATGCCCATCGAGCGGATCCCGGCCTTTTCCAAAGCCACCGGCATCGACCCGCTGCTGCTGACGCAGACGGCGATGTCCGAATACATGCCCGAAACCTGGAACGTGCTCGCGACGACCGCCGCCCCGATCCAGGACGTCCAGATCAACATCCGTGCGCCCGGCCCTGTCGTCGAGCGCTTCAAGGCGATCTGCCAGCGGGAACGCCGAAACTACGGCGACATGCTGTCGATCCTGATCGGCGTCTGGGACGGCGACGTCGAGAAGATGGTCTGACGTGCTGCGACGCACGCGGGTGGAGGGTGCGCAGGCATCCTCCATCGACGTAGAGCACGCAGAAAGGCTGCTCAGGAATATCCCGGGGCGCTGAGCACTACCCCAGCCGAACAATAAAGATCGCGCTCTGCGGCCCGCTCTACACATCGCAAAGCTGAGAACGAGCGAGAGGTCAATAACTTGATGGACGCCCCTGCGCCAAGGCTCTCGTTCGGACGGAGCGACGTCGACCCTCGAGCTGCTTGTCGCGCATCACGGATCCTGGCGCGTGAGCGCCATGCCGGGCGGCGGCGACGACGACAGGGGCAGGCAGACCGCAACGCCAGCAACGTGCAACATGCATCGCCCTTCGCCGACACCACAAGCAACAGGTGCGTCCGTCCCGCACGACGAGCCTTGAGCCGATCACCACCAGCATGTCGAAGACAAGCTTCCTGCCGTCAAAACCCATCGCGGTCGCGCTCCTCTGAGGCTACGATCGACAGAGACCGCGTTAAAACTCGCGCACAGCGCGATATGGACAATTCGGCACCCCAAACCCCGCCTCGCAAGCAACGCCGCTCTGGCGCGGGCTCTGCAGCATGCCCAAGAAAGATGAGGTTTTTCTGATGCTTGCCTCTTGAGAACGTTGACGCCCGGCATAAGTCGCTGCCTCCAGAGGAGCGAGGTCTGCACGTGGCGACGACAACATTCGAGGTTCCGATCGTCACGACGCAGAAGCGTGACGTCGACGCGATTCCCGCCGACGAGAGGTCCCTGCCCTATGACTTGGAGCTACACACCAGCAAACAGTCCGTCACGAACGGCAGACTGTTGGCAACTCCGGCCCTTGCCCTGAAGAGCTACAAGTTCGACGCCTTGCTCGACTGGATCGCGATCGCGGTGACCTTTCCCAAGAAGAACGCCACCACGAAGATCGGCAGGGCGATCAAAAGCCGCCTCAACCAGCCGACGCTCGGCGGCGTGAAAGTCGAGCCTCTCAAAAGGGGCGGAGATCGTTACACCCGCGAGATGAAGCTCACGATGCAGGACCCGACGCTGCCACGGCTCTCGAAAGTCCTCGACCTTCTCGCCTGCCGCTACGGCGTCCCCATCGAGGACGGTCGAGCCGAGCACCGGGTCTTGGGCTTCGAGCTCTCAGTCGACATCTACCCCCGCGCCAGCATGGTGAAGGACGATCTGGATCTCGCTCTCCGCCGTGTCCAGATGTCGGAGTTGCTGCGCAAGCACTTCGCGCCGCAGCAGATCTTCGCCAACGGCGAGTTCAACGATCAGCGCGACTGGCTGCGTTGTCATGACGGTGAGGGAAGACATCTGATCAGCTGGAGGAAGGGAGAGCGAAGGAAGAAAGCACTCGAGGAGGTGCCGAAGCTGCTAATCGCCGCGACAGATCCAGCCAAGCACTTCGCCGCGCCTGTGAACGCGACGGTCTATCTCGGCAAACGGGGTCGCCCGATGAACTACAAGCTGCAGGACAAGGTCGCCGACCAGAGGGACAAGGAGGGAAAGCCCCGGAAGGAACTGGCGCCGAGGGAACGACGCTCCCGCATCGAGGTCACGCTCGAGAGCAAGACGCTGGATACGACTTCAGACTTGTCTCAGGACCATTCATAGAGACACACAGCAAAAAACTCTTCGCCGAACGCTGATCTGGATCAGCATGGAAGCGGCTGACCTCGGCGATACTCTCAAATCGCACCGATGCGGACCTGCGTGGCCCTCGGAATCCTGGCCCGCGACGCATGCGGTTTTCGCCTCATCGAGGCTAGAGAATTTCCCACGTACACAAGGCACTTAGGAGAACACCATGGCGAAGGGCAAAAGCCGTCGCGGCCGAGAAGACAAGAAACCGAAGCAGAAGAAGGCTGATCCGGCGCCGGCGCCGTCCTTCAGCAAGGGCCTGACGATCGACACAAAGCCGAAGGGGAAAAAGACCTGATCCGGCTCGTCTTGTGTGATCGCCTTGGCCTGGTCGCAGATCGTGCAGCCAAGCGGCAAGTCGGCAAAATTGCCCACTTGCCGACAGGATTCTAGAATGAGTGCCTGGGCGCTACCTCAACTCAACCTCCGCGGCACCCGCACCTCACCCTGGAAGAGCGTCGCGCCGGTGCGCGCGGAGCTTTTCGGTATCGAAAGGCTGGAGCAACATGCCGCCAGCCTGGCCGCGGTGCAGCGTATCTGCGCCTCTGCACCGCGTGTCGCATCACTGCGCCAGCGACTGGACGATAATGCGACGGCGCTGAGGGCCACTCGCAAGGCCTGTCTCTCAGAGTTGGCGGCGGGAAA
>JABXIM010000003.1 GCA_013373085.1 Oceanospirillaceae bacterium
CGCGGGTTCGAGTCCCGTCCGTTCCGCCACTTCCGATGAAGTGAAAAGTCGAAGACTGGGAGGATCACGAGATCGGTCAGTCTTCGCAAGACAGGATCGAGGCACTGCCTCATCCGGTCCGGTCACCACGAAGAGTAGTGACCAAATTGAGGGATCGCGTGTTCAGGCATCGTTCCTCATGCCATGAAAGGTAACGTTGCCCAGTAATGGTCAGATTTAAAGCATGGAGTCGAACGGTAAAAATGCCGACTGTTCAATGTCCGTGCCAAACCGAAAAAGCCTGCGGGAAAATTTCGGTTGTGATTAAACTGCAGTTCGCGAACGGTTGTTTATTAACCAGTAGTGGCCTGCAGGTCGACTCAAAAGGTCTTTGGTAGAGCAGAGTCGAACATACACAAAAAAGCGCATTCGGCAGAATGCGCTTTTTTTTTAAAAAACGGTCTTTTTGAATTTTTGGATTCAGCATGTTGCAGTCCATCCGGGATAATTCCCAAAGTATTGTCGCAAAAGTAATCGTGGGTTTGATTATCGTCACCTTTGCGCTTTTTGGTGTCGAATCGCTCATCAGTCTGACAACCGGGAGCAAGGCTCCGGCCAGTGTCAACGGCGAAGATATCGGCGAGCAGGAACTGTTCCGCGCAGTCGAGTTACAGCGTCGGCAGATCCTGGCGCAGATGGGCGAGAATGCCGACCCGGCGTCGCTGGATGACAACATGATCCGCTCGATGGTACTCGACAATCTGGTCGAGCAGGCGGTGCTCGTGCAGTCTGCTCAGGAGCAGGGGATGGCCGTATCGCCGCAGATGATCGATCGTTCCATCGTGACCACTCCCGAGTTTCAGGTTGACGGTAGTTTCGATCGTAATCAGTTCGAAGCTGTGCTGCGTACCGTGGGGCTGACGCCGCTGACCTATCGCGACTACCTGCGCAAGGAAACGCTCATTCAACAGGAGCGGACCGGTTACAGCCTCTCGGCGTTCGTCACCGACAGTCAGGTCGAAGCCCTGATGCAGCTCGATCGTCAGACCCGGAACCTCAGCTATTTCGAGCTGCCGGAAGCCGCGGTTCGCGCCGGGGTGGAAGTCAGCCGGGATGAGGTTGCACAGCGCTACGACGCGCAGAAGTCCCTCTATCGCACCGAAGAGCAAGTGAAGATCCAGTATCTGCTGCTGGACAAGTCGGAGCTGGCGAAGGATATCGAGGTCACCGATGCCGAGCTGCAGGGGCAGTATCAGCAGCTCCTCGCAGGCTTCGAGTCGCAGGAGCAGCGTCAGGCGGCCCACATCCTGATCGAGATCAACGACAACCGTGACGCCGATGCGGCGCTGGCCGAGGCTCAGGCGCTGAAGCAGCAACTGGACGAGGGTGCCGACTTCGCCGAGCTGGCGCGGGAGCACTCCGACGACCTGGGGTCGGCGTCTGCCGGTGGTGAGCTCGGACTTAACGGCCGTGGCGTGTTCGTCGGACCGTTTGAGGATGCGCTCTTTGCGCTGAAGGAAGGCGAAATATCGGCGCCGGTGCGAACCGAGTTTGGCTACCACCTGATCAAGCTGGAGCAGATCGAGCAAACCGAATTGCCGAGCTTCGAGGAGTCGAAAGCGGAGCTGCGTCAGCAGGTGATCGATCAGAAGGCCGAAGGGCGCTATGTCGAGCTGCTCGAGCAGCTGGCCGACCTGTCCTTTTCGTCCGGTAACCTCGATGAGCCGGCCGAAGCACTGCAGCTCGAGATCCAGAGCAGTGAACCCTTCTCCCGTGCTGGCGGCAGTGATGTTGTGACCGCCAACGCCAAGGTCATCGATGCGGCCTTCTCCGACGAGCTGCTCAATGATGGCGTCAACAGTTCGCCGATCGAGCTGGATGCCGGCCGAAGTGTCGTGATTCGCGTTCAGGAGCATATGCAACCGCGCCAGCTGGAGCTCGACGAGGTGGCCGAGGATATCCGTCAGGAGCTGCTCGATCAGAAAACCGCGCAGCAGCTCGACGCGCAGGTCGCGGGACTGCTGGAGCGTCTGCGTCAGGGTGAAGCTATTGCCGCAGTGGCGGACGAGACCGGTCAGGCTCTGGTGGAGCTGACGGACGTCAGCCGCAGCAGTCAGTCGCTGGCGCCGGCGATCCGCTCCGAGCTGTTCCGCCTGCCGCACCCGGCGGAGGGTGGTAGCAGCTTCGGCTCGGTCGAGCTGGCAAGCGGTGGTCGGGCGATCGTCGCGCTGACGGCAGTCAACGCGCCCGAAGCGCAAGCCCTGAGCGATGACGAGAAGCGTGCGATGCGCCGGTTCCTCGCCAGCCGTCAGGGGCAGCAGGACTACCAGGATCTGGTGCGCGCACTCAAGGATGCCGCCGAGATCGAGATCAACTGATCTCGGCCTCGCGGTCACTAAAAAAGGCGATCCCCCGGGATCGCCTTTTTTATTTGAAGTTGCCGGTCGTGGTGGCATGTGGGAGCGGCGCCTCGCCGCGAATCGGATTATGTAGCTGTCGAAAAGGTGCTGCGGAGCGCTTCGCTTACCGGTGCCCGGCGCACGTCACGCTTTAAACCTTATCCAAAGGCCGCCGCCAGCAACTCCCGGGTATAGCTACTCTGCGGATTGGTGAAGATGCTCTGCGCCGGCCCCTGTTCGACCACCTCTCCCTGCTTCATCACCAGCAATTGATGGCTCAGTGCACGGACCACGGCCAGGTCGTGACTGATGAAGATGTAGCTCAGGTCGTGGCGTCGTTGCAGATCGCGCAGCAGTTCGACGATCTGCTTCTGCACCGTGCGGTCAAGGGCCGATGTCGGTTCGTCGAGCACCATCAGGCGAGGTTTCAGGGCCAGTGCCCGGGCGATGGCGATGCGCTGCCGCTGGCCGCCGGAGAATTCGTGCGGGTAACGGTGCCGGCTGTCCGGGTCCAGGCCCACCTCTTCGAGCGCCTGGACGATCAGATGGTCGCGCTCGGCGACAGTGCTGCCGATGCCGTGGACTTCCAGCCCCTCGCTGACGATGGCGCCGATGGGCATGCGCGGGCTCAGGCTGCCGTAGGGGTCCTGGAACACCACCTGCATCTGGCGGCGCAATGGTTTCACCGCTTTCTGGTTCAGGCCGTCTATCGCCTGGCCGTCGAAGCGGATCGGCCCGCGGCTCTGGATCAGGCGTAGCAGGGCCATGCCCAGTGTGGTCTTGCCGCTGCCCGACTCGCCGACGACACCAAGGGTCTGGCCACGGGGCAGGCGCAGCGTGACGCCGTCGACAGCCTTGATATGGCCCTGTACGCGCTTGAGCAGGCCCCGGCGGATCGGAAACCAGACCCGAAGGTCGTCGGTCTCGACGATCGCTGGCAGGTCGGTTTTAACCGGGGCGGGCTCGCCGGACGGCTCGGCATCGAGGAGACGGCGGGTGTAGTCGTGCTGGGGGGCCTCGAACAGCTGCGCGGTCGGCGCCTGCTCGACAATCTCGCCGCGGTACATGACGCAGACCCGGTGGGCGTGCCGGCGCACGATGTTGAGGTCGTGGGTAATCAGCAGAATCGCCATGCCCAGCTGTTTCTGCAGCCGCGAGAGCAGCTGCAGGATTTGCTCCTGGATAGTGACATCCAGTGCAGTGGTCGGCTCATCGGCGATCAGCAGTTCGGGTTCGTTGGCCAGTGCCATCGCGATCATAACGCGCTGACGCTGCCCTCCGGAAAGCTCGTGCGGGTAGCTGCCGAGCCGCGAGGCGGGATTCGGTATGCCGACCAGCGTCAGCAGTTCCAGGATGCGTCGCCGTGCTTCGGCGCCCTTGAGGCTCTTGTGCAGCAGCAGCGTTTCGCCGATCTGCTTCTCGATGCTGTGCAGCGGATTCAGCGACGTCATGGGCTCCTGAAAGATGACGCCGATGCGATCGCCGCGAATACCGCGCAGGCGAGGTTCGGCGGCCTGAAGCAGGTCTTCGTTGCGGTACAGAATGCGACCGCTCGGGTGGCTGGCGCGGGGGTAGGGCAGCAGTCGCAGCAGCGACATCGCGGTCACCGATTTGCCGGAGCCCGACTCGCCGACCAGCGCCAGGGTCTTGCCGCTGGGGATGTCGAAGCTGATGTGGCGCACCGCATCGACAGCCTTGCCCTCCTGTTCGAAGCGGACCGACAGGTCCTGAAAGCTGACCAGGGTGTCGGACGCTGTCGCGTCGCCCGATGGGGTGAAGCGGGTGCCAGTCTTGCTCATGATTGAATCTTCCGCGGATCAAAAGCGTCGCGTACGGCTTCGCCGATAAAGATCAGTAGCGACAGCATCAGTGCCAATGCGACAAAGGCGGTGATGCCGAGCCAGGGGGCGTGCAGGTTGGCCTTGCCCTGGGCGACCAGTTCGCCCAGGGACGGCGAGCCGGGCGGCAGGCCGAATCCCAGAAAATCCAGCGCGGTGAGCGTTACCAGCGAGCCGTTGAATATGAAGGGCATGAAGGTCAGGGTCGCGACCATGGCGTTGGGCAGAATGTGTCGGAACATGATCAGTCGGCTGGAAAGGCCCAGCGCCCGTGCGGCGCGCACGTATTCGAGGTTGCGGCCACGCAGGAATTCCGCGCGGACCACGTCGACCAGCTGCATCCAGGAGAACAGCAGCATGATGCCGAACAGCCACCAGAAGTTGGGCTGCACCAGGCTGGAGAGAATGATCAGCAGGAACAGCACCGGCAACCCGGACCAGATCTCGATAAAGCGCTGGAACAGCAGGTCGGTCTTACCGCCGTAGTAACCCTGTACCGCGCCGGCGGCGACGCCGATAACGGAGCTGGCAAGCGTCAGCACGATGGCAAACAGCACCGAGATGCGAAAGCCGTAGATGACGCGAGCCATGACGTCGCGCCCCTGGTCGTCGGTGCCGAGCCAGTTCTCGGTCGTCGGCGGCGAGGGGGCGGGGACCGACAGATCGTAGTTGATGGTGTCGTAGCTGTAGCGGATGGGAGGCCAGAGGATCCAGCCGTGGCCGTCGCGTTCGATCAGCTCCTGGATATAGGGATCCTTGTAATCGGCCAGGGTCTCGAACTCGCCCCCGAAACGGGTCTCGCTGTAATCCTCGAAAACGGGCCAGAAATACTCGCCCTGATACTCCACCAGCAGCGGCCGGTCGTTGGCGATCAACTCGGCGAACAGGCTGGCAAGGAACAGTGCCAGGAACAGCCACAGCGACCAGTAACCGCGGCGGTTGGCGCGGAAGTTTTCGAGCCGGCGGCGGTTGATCGGATCGAGTCGCATCAGCTCTCCCTGCTCTCGAAGTCGATACGTGGGTCGACCATGACGTAGGTGATGTCACTGATCAGCTTCAGCAGCAGGCCGATCAGCGTGAAGATGTAGAGCGTGCCGAAAATCACCGGGTAGTCCCGGTTGATGACCGCTTCGTAGCCCAGCAGACCGAGGCCGTCGAGGGAGAAGATCACCTCGATCAGCATCGATCCGGTGAAGAAGATGCCCACCAGTGCTGCCGGCATGCCGGCGATGATCAGCAGCATGGCGTTGCGGAACACGTGGCCGTAAAGCACCTGGTTCTCGTTCAGCCCCTTGGCCCTGGCCGTCAATACATACTGTTTGTTGATCTCGTCGAGAAAGGAGTTCTTGGTCAGCATGGTCAGGGTGGCGAAGCTGCCGATCACCGACGCCAGCACCGGCAGGCTGATGTGCCAGAAGTAATCGCCGATCTTGCCGAGCAGCGACAGCTCGTGGAAGTTCGGCGAGGTCAGCCCGCGCAGCGGAAACCAGTTGAAGTAGGTGCCGCCGGCGAACAGTACGATCAGCAGGATGGCGAACAGGAAGTTCGGGATGGCGTAACCGACGATGATGGCGCTGCTGCTCCAGACATCGAAGGGTGTGCCGTCGCGCACCGCTTTCTTGATGCCGAGCGGTACCGAGATCAGATAGGTCAGCAATGTGGTCCACAGGCCGAGCGAGATCGATACCGGCATTTTTTCGACGATCAGTTCGGTGACCGGCTTGTCGCTGTAGAAACTGCGGCCGAAGTCGAACACCAGATAGTTCTTGAGCATCTGCCAGAAGCGCTCGTGGGCCGGCTTGTCGAAGCCGTAGAGCTTTTCGATCTCGGCGACCTTGGCCGGGTCCAGGCCCTGGGCGCCGCGATAGCGGCTGTCGCCGTTGCTCTGCACCACGTCGCTCTGAATGCCGCTGCCGATGCGGCTGGTGGCGCCCACGCCGATACCTTCGAGCTGGGCGATGGTCTGTTCCACGGGGCCGCCGGGGGCCGCCTGGATGATGACGAAGTTGATCGTCAGGATACCCAGCAGGGTTGGAATGATCAGCAGCAGGCGTCTGAGTATGTAGGCGCCCATCAGCGCGTACTCTCCTTATTCGCTGCGTCGAGAGACCACCAGGTATCGAGGCCGAGCGCGTATGGCGCGCGGTTTTCGGGCATGCCGAACTTATTCCAGTAGGCGATGCGCCAGGTGGCGATGTGGTACTGCGGGATCACATAATGGTTCCACTGCAGCACCCGGTCCAGCGCCCGTGCGGCGACCACCAGGCTGTGGCGGTCCGGGGCGGCGATCAGCTTCTCGATCAGGGCGTCGACCGCCGGGTTCCTGATGCCCGCGAGATTGCGGGTGCCGGGCTGGTCGGCCAGCACCGAGCCCCAGTAGTCGCGTTGCTCGTTGCCGGGGGAGCTGGACTGTCCGAAAGAGCCCACCACCATGTCGAAGTCGAAGCTGCGCAGCCGATTGATGTACTGGGATACATCGACGATGCGGATATCGACGCCGATGCCCATTCGCTCCAGGTTGCGGATGAACGGTGCCACGACACGCTCGAATTCCTTTTGCACCAGCAGGATCTCGAAGCGGAAGAGTTCGCCGGTCTTTTCGTTGACGAGCTTGTTGTCGCGGAAGGTCCAGCCGGCCTGTTGCAGCAGGCGCATGCCCTGACGCAGCTGGCTGCGCACGTTGCCGCTGCCGTCAGTGGTCGGCGCACGGTACACCTGGGTGAAGACTTCGGGCGGTACCTGGTCGCGCAGCGGCTCCAGCAGTTTCAGTTCGTCTTCATCCGGCAACTGGTCGGCGGCCATCTCGGAATTGGAAAAGTAGCTGTGAGTGCGGGTGTAGGCGCCGTAAAAGATATTGCGGTTGGTCCATTCGAAATCGAAGGCGTAGGCCAGCGCTTCCCTGACCTTGGGATCCGAGAATTTCTCCCGCCGGGTATTGAAGATGAAGGCCTGCATGCCGGTCGGGTTGCCGTTGTGTATTTCCTGTTTTTTGATGCGGCCGTCGTCGAAGGCCGGGCCGGTGTACCCGGTCGCCCATTCCTTGGAGGAGGTCTCGAGGCGGAAATCATACTCGCCGGCCTTGAAGGCCTCGAGCGCGACCGTCGAGTCGCGGTAGTAGTCGAAGCGGATAGTGGCGATATTATCGCGGCCGCGGTTGACCGCCAGATCCTTGCCCCAGTAATCGTCGCGCAGCTCGTAGGTGGCCGAGCGGCCGGCCTCGAAGCTCGCCAGGCGATAGGGTCCGGAGCCGACCGGGATGTCGAGGGACGGACTCTGGAAGTCGCGGCCTTCCCAGTAGTGCTTCGGCAGGATGCCGACCTGGCCGACGATCAGCGGCAATTCGCGGTTGTCGCTGTCACGGAAGCTGAACTTGACGGTGCGATCGTCGATCGCCTCGATCTGCTCGATATCGGCATAGTAGGCTGCGTAGAAGGGGCTGCCCTGGGTGCGCAGGATGTCGAAGGTGAACACGACATCCGCTGCGGTAACCGGCACGCCGTCACTGAAGCGTGCCTCGGGGCGCAGCTTGAACGTCACCCAGCGCCGGTCCGCAGGTACCGTCACCGTTTCGGCCAGCAGGCCATACTCCGAAAACGGCTCGTCGTCGGACTTGGTCATCAGGCTGTCGTAGATCATGCCGATGTTGTCTTCCGGCGTGCCCTTGATGATAAAGGGGTTGAAGCTGTCGAAGGTGCCGAGGCTCCAGCGCTTCATGGTGCCGCCCTTGGGGGCGTCCGGGTTTGTATAGTCGAAGTGGGTGAAGTCCGCAGGGTACTTGAGGTCGCCGTGCATGGCGATACCGTGGCTTGGAGCCGGCGCAGGGGCTTCGTCCGCCAAAACGTGGCTGTTCATGAACAGGCAGGCGTTCAGTACCGCTACTGTCAGCAGTCGGAAGGGCTTGCGTAGTCTGGTCATAGTGCTCCGTCACCTTGGCGCAAATATGACTTGTTATATCAGTCACTTGCCGCTTATGGAACCGTGTTGGAGGGATATGACCGCAGACGCTGTTATTGATTCCCCTATTTATCGTCTGCGGCAGTCTGCTGCAGACGGGTCTGGGCGTCGCGGCGGGAGAGGCCCTGAGCACGCAGGCGCGCGTATTCCTGTTCCAGGTGGGACTGGCGCTCGGGGCTGCCGCTGGCGAGACCGCGGATCAGGTCGCGCTCGACCCAGGCGCGGATGCGGCGGTAGATGTAGATCTTGAACGCAATCGCCGTGGCGGTTGCCACGGCGATGATGAGATAGGCGGTCGCGTCCATGCTGCTCAGGAGTCGCTGACGCCGACGCCGTCAAGATAGAGTGTCAGCTGCTGGCCGACCTTGAGCGGGTCGCGTGGCGCCATCTTGTTCCAGCGTGCCAGCTCCTTGACGTTGACGCCGTGCCGGCGGGCGATTTTCCAGAAACTGTCGCCCGAGCGAACCCGATACGCCAGTTTCTGCCGGCCGCTGGCCGGGCTGCCGCCGTTGTCGGCCAGCACGCTGGCGCCGCTGCCTTGCGGAATCAGCAGGGTGCGTCCGGCTACGATGCGGTTGCCTTTCAGCTTGTTGGCGCGGCGCAGGGCATCAGGCGTGGTGTTGAAGCGAGCCGCGATGATCGAGAGCGAATCGCCGCGACGAATGCGGTAGTGATCCCAGCGAACCCGTTCCGATGCCGGCAGTGCTGCCAGTTTGGTGCGGAAGGACTCGGCGCTGGAGATCGGAATCAGCAGGCGATGCGGTCCCTCGGGATCGGTCGCCCAGCGGCTGAAACCGGGGTTGAGCATCTTGATCTCGTCGATATCGGTGCCGGCAAGGGTAGCAGCCTGTTTCAGGTCGATCTGTCCCTCTATATCGATAATGGCGAAGTAGGGCTCCAGCGACAGAGGCTTCAGGCTGATGCCGTACTGGTTGGGCTTCTCCACCAGCTTGGCCAGGGCCAGCAGCTTTGGCACGTAGGCTTCGGTTTCGCGCGGCAGGTCCAGTGACCAGAAATCGGTGGGCTTGCCTTTCTTCCGGTTGCGCTTGATCGCCTTGGAAACGGTGCCCCCGCCGGCGTTGTAAGCCGCCAGCGCCAGCAGCCAGTCGCCGTCGAAGCGCTCGTTGAGCTGCTCCAGGTAGGTCAGGGCGGCGTCGGTGGATGCGACGATATCGCGACGGCCGTCGTACCACCAGCTGTTGCGCAGGCCGAAGTGACGTGCGGTGCCGGGGATGAACTGCCAGGGGCCCGACGCATGGCTGCGGGAGTAGGCGAAGGGATCGTAGGCGCTCTCGACGATCGGCAACAGCGCGAGTTCCGCCGGCAGGCCGCGCTCAACGATCTGCTCGAGAATGTACTGGTAGTAGCGCTCGGCTCGGTCCGTTACGCGGTCCAGATAATCCTGGTGTTTGCTGTAATACTTGACGTGCTTTTCGATCTGCGGGTTGGACTGCGACAGATCGAGCATGAAGTTTTGCCGGCTCAGTTCCCAGAGATCTTCGGGAGCTTCGGCGGTGCGGGAGACGACCTTGTCGACACGGTTTTGTTCGTGCCATCCGCGCAGAACGTTTTCGTTATGGGACGGGGTCCCGACGACTTCGCCGCCGGCGCCCGGTTTGGGTGTCAGTGTGTTACAGCCGGACAGCAGCAAGCCAACCACTGCGACCGAAATCCAGTTGCGCGTTAAGGTCATTGTTCAAGATTCTGATTCGCTTAAAATTTTCAAGCATTCTATGTATCGGAGCTGAATTGGTCAACCTTTGATCAGTTCTGGTTCTTCCATTCGCGAATCACGGACAGGATTTCAGTTGGCTCGGAAAGTGCTTTCCCGGCGCGTCGGCTGGCGCTCTGGCGTACCGGTTCGACGCCAGTGCGCATGAACGGATTAATTTTTTTTTCCGTGCCAATGTGGCTTGGCAGTGTCGGCCGGTCGGCGGCACGCAGGCTGCGGCAGCGCTCGATGGCGGCTTCGATATCGCCGTTTTCAGGCTCCACCGCAGCGGCGAAGGCGAGATTTGATAGGGAATATTCGTGAGTACAATAAATTTCCGTATCGTCTGGCAGGGTGCGAAAGTAATCCATGGCCTGCTGCATCTGAGCGGCGGTACCTTCGAACAGCCGGCCGCAACCGGCCAGGAACAGGGTGTCGCCACAGAACAGCTGGGACGGCTCTCCGGCATTGAAGTAGCTGATGTGGTCCAGGGTATGGGCCGGCACTTCACGCACCCGCAGGGTCTGCCCGAACAGCTCCACGCTGTCGCCGTCGGCTACAGGGTGATCGATACCGCCGAACGGCGAGTTCGCCGGACCGAAGACCGGTGCTGCGAATTCACGCGCCAGCTCGTTGACGCCGCCCGTGTGGTCAGCATGGTGATGCGTGACCAGGATGGCGGCGAGGGTGAGGCCATGCTGCTCCAGGTAGCGGCGCACCGGTGCCGCGTCGCCCGGGTCGACGACGGCGACGCGCGGTGCCGCCGGGTCGGCAATGGTCCAGATGTAGTTGTCGTTGAACGCCGGGATGGGGGATACCTTAAACATGCCTGACCTCGTTGAATTGATTGCCCGACAGGTTACCTTAACCCACGCCGGCTGTTAACATGGCGCCCCCTGCGAGGGGATGCGTCCCGCGGTGTCGGTGATCACCGCCATGAATGCCCATGGTTTGAGCCTGTTGCCGGTCATGGATCGATATTACACTTTAAGGCCCGACGCCAGCTGAGCTGCTTTGACCCGATGAAATTCCGTCCGCAACCTCCACTGCACAAGTTGATACCGGCGCTCCGCGCCTGGTTTCAGACCGAACTGGGGCAGGAATTGCTGGCGGCGGAGCAGGAACAGGTGGCGCGACTGCTGCCGACGTTGTTCGGCTATCACCTGCTGCAGCTGGGCATCGACAGCCAGATCTGCCTGTTCGAGAGCAGTCCGGTATCGCACAAGTTCATCGTGGCGCCGGCGCTTGAACTCGGGTTGGGTCAGAACAGCATCATCGCGGCGAACGAGGAGCTGCCGATCGAGCGTAACAGCCTCGACGTGGTGGTACTGCATCATGCGCTGGATTTCGCCCAGAGTCCGCATCAGGTCCTGCGCGAGTCTGCCAGGGTTCTTCGTCCCGGTGGACATCTGCTGATCCTGGGCTTCAATCCGCTCAGTCTGTGGGGGCTCTATCACCGCATTGGCAGGCATCGTCGAGAGGTGCCCTGGTGCGGTCATTTCATCAGCCAGGGGCGGCTCGACGACTGGTTGAGCCTGGTCGAACTGACCGAGGTCAAGCTGGTCACCGGTTACTTCAAGCCGCCGTTCGAGGGACTCAAGTGGCGCCAGCGGTTCCGCTGCCTGGAGCGTTTCGGGCGCCCCGGCCGTAGTAACCATGGTGCCTTCGTTTTGATGGTGGCGCGCAAGGATGTAGCCGGAATGACGCCGGTTCAACCCGAGTGGCGCCGCCGCAAGCTTATCAGTCTGCCTCTCCCGGAGGCGACTGCGCGAGGAAAAGCCTGTCGTGAAAACCGTTGAAATCTTTACCGATGGCGCCTGCAAGGGTAATCCGGGTCCCGGCGGGTGGGGCGCGGTGATGCGCTACGGTGAGCAGGAGAAGCAGCTGTTCGGTGGCGAGGCCAATACCACCAACAACCGCATGGAGCTGATGGCTGCCATCGAAGCGCTGGCGGCCCTGACCCGGCCCTGCAAGGTGCGCCTGACGACCGACTCCCAGTATGTGCGCAAAGGCATCACCGAATGGCTGCGCAACTGGAAGCGCAACGGCTGGAAGACCGCCTCTAAGCAGCCGGTCAAGAATGCCGATCTCTGGAAGCGGCTCGATGAGGAAGTTGCACGGCACGACGTGGAGTGGCACTGGGTCAAGGGTCACAGTGGACACCCGGAAAACGAACTCGCCGATGCCCTGGCCAACAAGGGTGTCGAGCAACTGTCGAAACGGGGTTGATACATGCGTCAGATCGTACTGGATACCGAAACCACCGGCCTGGAACCGGCCGAGGGGCACAATATTATAGAAATCGGGTGCGTCGAGATGATCGGCCGCAAGCTGACCGGTCGCACCTATCATCGTTACATCAAGCCGAATCGCGATGTGGATCAGGAGGCGATCGAGGTTCACGGCATCACCAACGAATTCCTCGCGGATAAGCCCAAGTTCGCCGAAATCGTGCAGGAATTCATCGAATTCATCGACGGTGCCGAGCTGATCATCCACAACGCGGCGTTCGACGTCGGCTTCATCGATACCGAGTTCGAGCGCAACGGCCGTCGTGAGCGGGTCGCCCAGCTATGCCGGGTAACCGACTCGCTGATGCTGGCGCGGCGCAAGCATCCGGGGCAGAAGAACAATCTCGACGCGCTGTGCAAACGCTACGGTATCGACAACTCCCACCGTGAACTGCACGGCGCCTTGCTCGACTCCGAAATTCTGGCCGACGTCTACCTGGCGCTGACAGGCGGGCAGCTCAAGCTCGACACCGGCGAAGACGGCGACTCCGAGGGCGGCGGCGAAAGCCGGATTCGACGTATCGAAGCCGGGCGCTACAACCTCAGGGTCGTCGGCCCGGACGAGGAAGAGCTGAAGGCGCACCAGGCATTCCTGTCGTTGCTGGCGAAGAAAAGCGGCGGCCCCTCGCTCTGGGAGCAGATCGAAGAGGAGTGATCCGGGTGAGTCATCGTAGGATGGGTGTAGCCGCCATGGAGGCACGCTTGAGGGGTGGCTTCCTGTCGGCGGCGGCGTAACCCAACACCGGGACCCATCATCCGAAAGTGCCCGCCGATACCAATCGATCTACACGGCGATCGATTTGATGGGTTGCCCGATGCCCGAACTCCGCAGGGACCGGATACAAGGTGCGAATGCATCGCTCCACCCATCCTACGGCCCTGGCAATCACAGTGAAGTGGAGACCATGATAAAGCCCACGCCGCTCATCACGATGGTGTAGGGCAGCGCCATCATCACCATGCGTCCATAGGACAGCCGGATCAGCGGGGCCAGGGCGGAAGTCAAAAGGAACAGGAAGGCGGCCTGGCCGTTCGGTGTCGCGACGCTCGGGATATTGGTGCCGGTATTGATCGCAACCGCCAGTTTGTCGAAGTGCTCGCGGGTAATGTCGCCGCTGTGCAGGGCTTCCAGCACCTCGTTGATGTAGACCGTCGCGACGAAGACATTATCGCTGATCGCCGAAAGCAAGCCGTTGGCGAGGAAGAATACCGCCGGCTGGGCTTCGGGCTCCAGCGCCAGTACCGCATGGATGATGGGCTGGAACAGGTGCTGCTCGTGGATCACCGATACGATGGAGAAAAAAACCACCAGCAGGGCAGTGAACGGTAGTGCCTCTTCGAATGCCTTGCCGATCTGATGTTCCTCGACGACGCCGTTGAAGGCGGTCAGCAGAATGATCACGCAGAGTCCGATCAGGCCGACTTCCGCGAGATGGAACGCCAGTGCGAATACCAGGAAAATCGCGACCAGAATCTGCACGCCAAGCATGGTGATATCGCGCCGCGAGCGTTTGCGGTCTTCTTCGGCGGCGAAATCGGTGAGGATCTGCAGCACGTTGGCCGGGATGCGCGCGCCGTAACCGAACCAGCCGGACTTTTCCAGCAGCAGGCAGGTGGCGAGGCCGGCGCACAGCACCGGCATCGTAATGGGCGCCATCAGCACGAAAAACTCGACGAAGTCCCAGCCCGCTTTCTGGGCGATCAGCAGGTTCTGGGGCTCGCCAACCAGTGTACAGACGCCGCCGAGTGCCGTGCCGACGGCGCCATGCATCAACAGGCTGCGAAGGAAGGCGCGAAACTGGTCGAGTTCGCTGCGGTGGATGTCGCCGACGGTCCCGTCGTCCGAATGGTCGTGTTCGTGGTGGAAGTGCTTGCCGGATGCGACCTTGTGGTAAACGGCATAGAAACCGACCCCGACGCTGATCAGTACCGCGGTCACGGTGAGGGCGTCGAGGAATGCCGACAGCGCCGCCGAGGATAGTGAGAACATCAGCGAGAGCAGCGACTTGGAGCGTACACGCAGCAGTATCTTGGTGAACAGCCACAGCAGCATGCCTTTCATGAAGTAGATGCCGGCGACCATGAACATCAGCAGCAGTATGACTTCCAGGTTCGATTCGACTTCGTGATAGACAGAGTCGGGGCTCGCCAGGCCAATGATGACCGCCTCCAGAGCCAGCAGGCCGCCGGGCTGTAGCGGATAGCACTTGAGCGCCAGTGCCAGCGTGAAGATAAATTCGAAAATCAGCAGCCAGCCGGTCACCACTGGTCCTGCGACGTGGAGGATTACCGGGTTCAGAATGAGGAAGCCGATAATCGCCTGCTTGTACCAGACGGGGGAGTTGCCCAGAAAATTGCGCGCGAGCGCCTGGGAAAAGGTATGCGTCATTGCTGTTGTTCCTTTGTCATGGGCGCTTCGGGCTCAGTGCGGTCACCCGCGCTCAGAGCGGCGGGCTTGTCCGATGGCGTCCTGACTCTGTTATGTTTATTGGCTTTGGGGCATCGTTACCGGGGCGGGGCCCCAAATCCGCGCTCGACGTTGCGAGCCAGTGGCCAGATGCACGGAGGCATTGGTGTCGATCTATGGCCGGGACCTCCGATCGCCAGCGAGCCTTCGAATCAGTCCCGCAGGATATCCGCGGGACTCACTCAAGGCTGCCTAGACTAGCAGCCGAATAGCGAAATAAGAATAGATCTGGGTCAGCTGGGATTGCGTAATCGTGGGCAATGTCGGGTAAAACATCGTTAAATGTCGGGGAAAGACAGGTTTCGAATATGGACGTGACAGTAATCGATAACGGGACGGGAGACCTGAGATGAGGGCAGCGGGAAGCGAAATGGTTCTGCTGGCAGCCGAAGGAAAGTTGCTTGAGAAGCCGGGAGGCGGTTTCGATTTCGACGCAGCCATGACGGCGCAACTGAGCGAGGCGGATATCGAAGCGCGTTACCCGCTGGGCAGTATCGCCGAGGGTACCCTGCTTGTGCTGCGCTCTGGCGCCGGCACGGCCGCCGAGCTGGAAGGCGCGCCTCTGAGGGCATTGTTGGCCTCGGCGTCGAGCGAGCTCGAGTACGCGCGCCTGTCGCGAGCGGCGCAACTGGCGGTCTGGCACGAGCAGCATCGTTTCTGTGGCCGCTGCGGCACGCCGCTGTTACAGCATGCCCGCGATCTCGCCAAGCACTGCGAACCCTGCGGCCTGAGTCAGTACCCACGGATCTCGCCGTGCATCATCGTGCTGGTGACGCATGGCGAACGCTGTCTGCTGGCCCATGCGCCGCACTATCCGGCCGGGCGTTACAGCACGCTGGCCGGGTTTATCGAGGCCGGCGAAACCGCCGAGGCGGCGGTGGCCCGGGAAATACGCGAGGAGGTCGGCATCGAGGTCGAGCGTGTGCGCTATTTCAGGAGCCAGTCGTGGCCGTTTCCCCATGCGCTGATGCTCGGGTTCTTCGCTGACTACGCCGCCGGCGAGTTGACGCCCGATGGCGTCGAAATTCTCGATGCGCGCTGGTTCAGCCGCAACGAGTTGCCGGATCTGCCGCCTTCATTCGCCATCTCGTCGATGTTGATCGAGGCCTGGCGTCGTGGTGAGGCCGGATAGGGCGAGCGTTCGCCACCCGGCTTCTATTGCTGGCGCTCGCGCGAAAACAGCTTGCCGAGCCGGGTGGCCAGCATCACGTTGCCTTCGGCGCGCAGCTGGCCCTTGAGGAAAGCGCTCATGCCGTCCTGCTCGCCGGTCACGACGCGGATGAAGGTCGCGGAATCGAGTATCAGCGTAATGTGGGGATCCGCATGGCGCTCGCGGAACACCCGGCACTGCTGATCGCGTATATCGATATAGAAGGCGCTGTGTTCATCGAGAATGAACTGGTAGACGCAGGTTACGCCCTGCGCCTGGTCGGCGCGAAAGCGCGAGGGCAGTTTCTCGATCACGCGATCGACACTCAGTTGTTCGCTGGTCATGGTACCTGCCTAATACAACGGCTATGGAAATCAGGGTTTTATGGTACATTAGCGAGCCTTGGGGTTATAACTTTTTCTGGAGAACTGCGTGCTCTCGTTCCTGTCGGACTACGGTCTCTTTCTGGCCAAGACACTCACCATCGTACTGGCGTTGCTGTTGCTGGTGGGCGGCATCGCGTTTATCGCGTCTCGCAACCGTCATGGCGGTTCGTCGGGTGAGATCAGTGTGACCAGCCTGAACGAGCGTCTCGAGGACATGCAGCACAGCATCGAGTCCGTGGTGCTGGACAAGGAAAGCTACAAGGCGCTGCTCAAGGACGAGCAGAAAAAGGACAAAGCCGAAGCCAAGGCGCGCAAGAAGGCCCTGAAGAAAAAGGGCGGCGATGAATCCGAGGACGAGAACCGTCGGCGTATCTTCGTGCTGGATTTCGACGGCGACATCCGTGCCAGCGAAGTGGAGCCGCTGCGCGAGGAGATCAGCGCGATACTGACGCTGGCGACGCCGGACGACGAGGTGGTGGTACGGCTGGAGAGCGCCGGTGGCCTGGTGCACACCTACGGTCTGGCGGCATCGCAGCTCGAGCGTTTTCGCGCCCAGCAGATACCGCTGACGATCTGCGTCGACCGGGTGGCGGCGAGCGGCGGCTACATGATGGCCTGCCTGGCCGACCGCCTGTTGGCGGCGCCGTTCGCGGTGCTCGGCTCCATCGGCGTGGTGGCGCAGATGCCTAACTTCCACAAGCTGCTGAAGAAGCACGATATCGATTACGAAGTGCTGACGGCCGGCGAGTTCAAGCGCACCCTGACAATGTTCGGTGAAAACACCGACAAGGGGCGCGAAAAGTTTGTCGAGGAGCTCGAGGATACCCACGAGCTTTTCAAGGAGTTCGTCGCCAGCTATCGTCCGCAGCTCGATATCCGCAAGGTCGCCACCGGCGAGATCTGGTTCGGCAAGCGCGCGCTTGAAGAGAAGCTGATCGACGAGGTCTGTACCAGCGATGACTACCTGATGAAAGCGTCGAAAGATGCCGACATTTTCAGCGTACGTTACGAAGAGAAGAAGAGTCTGCAGGAGCGGCTCAGTGATTTTGCGGTCAGCACCGGTGACCGCCTGATGTTGCGCTGGTGGGACCGGCTCTACAAGAGTCGCCTGCTGTCCCGCTGAGCGCTGTTTTCCAGTCCGGTCCGAGCATCAGGGGCGGGCGCTGACAGGGAGAGCTTTCTATGCAGCAGTCCGATACGGCGGGCAGGATCCTGCATGTTGCCGCGAGCCTGTTCGCCGAACAGGGGTTTGCCGAGACCACCATGCGCCAGATTACCGCGAAGGCCGGGGTCAACCTGGCGGCGGTCAACTATCACTTCGGTTCCAAGGAGCGGCTGATACTGGCGGTTGCGGAAACCTATATCACGCCGCTGCTCGTCAACCTGACGCAGCGTCTCGAGGAGCGGCAGGCGCTGGGTGGCCAGACCATCGCGCTGGAAGAGCTGGTAGAGATGATGATGCGCGCGCTGCTGCGCGTCGACGGCCAGACGCAGGACGCCCTGGCCGTGTTCACGCGCCTGCTGGATCTTGCCTATATGGGACCGCAGCAGGCGCTGCGGGATTTCCTGGCGGACAAGTACGGTCTTCGGTTGCAGCCATTCCTGATGCAGGTGCGCGCCGACTCGGCGCCGATGAATGACGACGAGTTTTTCTGGCGGCTGCATTTCCTGCTGGGCTCGGTGGTGTTTACCCTGTCCAACTTCAAGACTCTCTCGCGAATGGGGCAGGCGCCCGGCGAGCCGGGCGTCGATCTCGAACGCATCCTGCACCGGATGGTGCCAGTACTCGCCGCCGGGCTGCAGGCGCGGGCCGAAACCACCCAATTCTGCTGGTTATGATCGAGCTGCAGCTTTCGCTCGCACAGCAGCGGCTGGTGCTGCTCGAGAACGGCAGGCCGCTGCGCAGCTATGCGGTATCGACTGCCTTGAACGGCCCGGGGGAGCGCGAGGGTAGCGGCTGCACGCCGCGTGGCCGCCACTACATCCGGGCCCGCATCGGTGACGGTCTGCCAATCAACGCGGTTTTCGTCGGACGCCGTTTCACCGGCGAGGTCTACGACGAGGCGCTGGCCTCATCGCATCCCGGTCGCGACTGGATCCTGACGCGCATTCTCTGGCTGTGCGGGCTGGAGCCCGGGCGCAACCGTCTGGGGCAGGTCGACACGATGCGCCGCTACATCTATATCCATGGCACGCCCGACAGCGAACCGATGGGGATACCGCTTTCCCACGGCTGCGTGCGCATGCGCAACACGGATCTGCTGGATCTTTTCGACCGCGTGGCGGTCGGAACCGAGATTCGTATCGACGACTGACCTGAACCGCTCGGGACAGATGCCAATTACCGACATCAACGCAAAGGACTTTCGATGACCGCTCCGGTACTGATGCTGGACCTGGAAGGCACGCAGCTCACCGCTGAAGAAGCGGCGCGCCTGACCCGGCCTGGCGTGGGCGGGCTGATACTGTTCAGCCGCAACTACCAAAACCCCGACCAACTGCGCGAGCTGGTGGCATCCGTGCGGGCCGTGGCCCCCGGGCTGCTGATCGCGGTGGATCACGAGGGCGGCCGGGTGCAGCGTTTTCGTGACGGTTTTACGTGGCTGCCGCCGATGGGCGCGCTGGCGCGGCGATATACGGCCGATCAGGGCGCGGCGCTGGCCGAGGCCAAGGAGCTCGGGTGGCTGATGGCGTCCGAGCTGGTCGCGCTGGATATCGACCTCAGTTTCGCGCCGGTGCTGGATCTGGATTACGGTCGTAGCCGGGTGATCGGCGATCGCGCCTTCGGTTCCGACCCCGCGGCGGTTGCCGCGCTGGCCGGCGCCTTCGTTTGCGGCATGGGCGAGGCCGGTATGGCCGCGACTGGCAAGCACTTTCCGGGGCATGGCTGGGCCGAGGCGGATTCCCATCACGAGATCCCCACCGACGAGCGCGAATTCGGGGTCATCGCCGCGGCCGACATGCAGCCGTTTTCCGTGCTGATTGGCGAGGGGCTGGCTGGCATCATGCCGGCGCATGTGATTTACACCGCGGTCGACGATCGGCCCGCGGGCTTTTCCCGTCACTGGCTGCAGCGGGTGCTGCGCGGCGAACTCGGTTTCGACGGCGTTATTTTCAGCGACGACCTGAGCATGGAAGGTGCTGGCTTCGCAGGCGGTTACAGCGCCCGCGCGGCGCGTGCGCTGGAGGCCGGCTGCGACATGCTGCTGGTGTGCAATAACCCTCAGGGGGCCTGCGAGGTGCTTGACTGGCTGGACGAACATCCGGCGGCACCGGGCCGTGACCCGGTTAGGCTGCGCCGTCGCCAGGTGTCATCGCCCGACAGCGTGCGGCTGGCCAGTGCCCGCGTGCTGGCAGCGCGGCTAAGGGAGGGCTGACGCGATGTGGCAGGAGTTTATCGATCAGCTGTTGCTTTACTGGCCGTTCGGGCCGGAGTCGCGCTGGGTGATCCCGGTGTTCCTGATTGTCTTTCTGACCATGCTGGCGAACTATCTGTCGAACCGGTTGTTCGCCAAGCTGCACGACAAGCTCGCCCGTACCCGTAACGTCTGGGATGACCTGGTGCTCGACTCGGCGCGGCGCCCGGTGGCTGCGCTGGTCTGGGTGTTCGGCGCCGGCTGGGCGCTGGAAGTAATCGATCGCCGCACCGGCACCAGCCTGATGGACGTGGCCGAGCCGATGCGGCGGATGGCCGTGATCCTGCTGATCACCTGGTTCCTGGTGCGGCTGATCAAGGGCGCGGAAGAGGCGCTGGTGTCGCCGGACAGGGTCAAGACGCCTATGGATCTGACCACGGCGTCGGCGATCGGCAAGTTGCTGAGGCTGTCGGTGATCATTACCTCGGTGCTGGTGGTGCTGCAGAGCTTCGGTTACAGCATCTCCGGGGTGCTGGCGTTCGGTGGTATAGGCGGCATTGCAGTCGGCTTCGCCGCCAAGGATCTGCTGTCGAATTTCTTCGGCGGTTTGATGATCTACCTCGACCGCCCGTTCAAGGTCGGCGACTGGATCCGCTCGCCGGACCAGAATATAGAAGGCACCGTCGAGGATATCGGCTGGCGTCAGACGCGTATTCGCACCTTCGACAAGCGCCCGCTCTACGTGCCCAACGCCACCTTCGCCAATATTTCGGTCGAGAACCCTTCACGTATGACCCACCGACGTATCTACGAAACCATCGGTGTGCGTTATGACGATGTGCAGCGGGTAGAGCAGATCGTTGCGGATGTGCGCAGCATGCTCAGCGAGCATCCGGAGATCGATCAGTCGCAGACCCTGATTGTGAACTTCAACAGCTTCGGCCCCTGTTCGCTGGACTTCTTCGTCTACACCTTCACCAAAACGGTGAACTGGGAGCATTACCACAAGGTCAAGCAGGACGTGTTGCTCAGGATTGCCGGGATCATCGATGGTCACGGCGCCGAGATCGCCTTCCCGACCCAGACGCTGCATATGGCGTCGCTGCCGGAGGCCCTGACGCAGGCGGTCCGTCCGGAACCTGAGGTCGCGAAATCCTGAAGGCGTCCGTTGGAGTCACACTCCTCGGAGAACGAGCCGGGGCGCTCCGGTTATTCGTGGGAGCGGCGCCTCGCTGCGAATCGTTCGCAACCAAGCCTCTAGGGATAAAAGCTTCGTCGCGGGGCGCGACTCCCACGAAGCGGCGCCTGCACCCGGCGGGGGGCAGGCGAACGGTTTCTCGCCAGGGTGTATCGGAGGTTTCCTGAAGTGCGAGCTGCGTCCTGCGACGAATGATTTCGTACCGTGCCGGGCTCGTTCGCACCGGGGTGGCGCACCTACGACTCACCACTCACCTCTGTATCACCACCAGCATGCCGAACAACGGGTGATCGATATAGTGGATCTCGTCCACCTCGATGCGACGACTGGTTTTCAGGTTGGCGCTGAGGATTTTGTCGTCGCTGGCGCCGGAGCCGGCAGGGGCCTTGAAGCTGTAGTAGAGGTCCGGGTGAATGTTCAGATACTCGTCCAGGTCGAGCGTCACGTAACCATCCAGCTCGTAGGCATTGTTGGGCATCAGTTTGCCGCCTCGCAGTCGTACCGGAAGGGCGCTTGCTGCGTCCCCGACGGGCTGGTACCAGGCGCCATGGAACAGGGTGTGATAGTCGGCCTCCTCGGTCAGGCGATTCTTCTCCGCCGTCAGCACCAGGTTGTTGGCCGGCAGTCGCTGGTAGGCGCCGTTGCCGTTGTTGCCGAGCTCAATGGCGTCGGCGCGGCGGGGAATTTCCAGGGCGCGCCAGTCCTGCTCCTTGAGCGCGGCGGGCGAGGTATGCGCGAACACCAGCACTTCGATCTTGTACCAGGGTTCTTCTGCGCCGGCCGGCAGGCTCAGGCAGGCCAGCGCCAGAAGCGCATGGCCGCAGGCGCCGGCACTTCGGGTCAGGGATCTGAGCAGACCCAGGGCGCGGCCCAGCCGCGCCAGCAGGGGGCAGAAACGATCGAATCTCATCAGTCGGACAGCTCGTCTAGCAGGGTTTCCACCGTCTGGAAACGTTCTTCGGCGGTGGGCATCTCGAGGTTAAAGCGCAGCTGGCTGGCGCCTTCCAGGCGGTACTGCCGTGGCCGGGTCTGTACCAGGGTCACCAGCTTCATCGGATCGACCCGGGTGTTGGCGCCGAACTCCAGGCGTCCGCCCCTGTCGGCGGCGTCGACCTTGTCGATGCCGAGGTGGCTGGCGCGCAGCTTCAGGCCGGTGAGCCGGAACAGGCTCTTGACCGGTTCCGGCAGCAGGCCGAAGCGGTCGATCATCTCGACCTGCAACTCGCGCAGCTCGTTATCGTTCCTGGCGTTGGCGATGCGCTTGTAGAGGATCAGGCGGTTGTGCACATCCGGCAGGTAGTCCTCGGGGATCAGTGTCGGCAGGCGCAGATTGATCTCGGGGCCATGATGCAGCGGCGCGTCGGGATTGGGTGTGCGCCCCTCGCGGATCGCCTCGATCGCTTGCTCCAGCATTTCCATGTAAAGGGAGAAACCGATGCTCTGGATCTGGCCGCTCTGCTCTTCGCCCAGCAGTTCGCCGGCGCCGCGAATTTCCAGGTCGTGGGTCGCCAGCGTGAAACCGGCGCCCAGGGTGTCGGCCTGGGCAATGGCCTCGAGGCGCTTGCCGGCGTCGGTCGTCATTCCCTGGGGCGGCGGAGTCAGCAGGTAGGCGTATGCCTGGTGATGCGAGCGGCCGACACGGCCGCGCAGCTGGTGCAGCTGCGCCAGGCCGAACTTGTCGGCGCGGTCGATGATAATGGTGTTGGCGTTGGGCACGTCGATACCGGTCTCGATGATAGTGGTGCAGACCAGCAGGTTGTGCCGTTTGTGATAAAAGTCGGACATCACCCGCTCGAGTTCGCGCTCGCGCATCTGGCCGTGTCCGATGCCGATGCGGGCTTCCGGCACCAGCGCCTTCAGTTCCTCGGCGGTGCGATCGATGGTCTTGACCTCGTTATGCAGGTAGTAGACCTGGCCGCCGCGCAGCAGTTCACGCAGTATTGCCTCCTTGATCATCGGCCTGTCGCTCTGGCGCACAAAGGTCTTGACCGACAGCCGGCGTGCCGGCGGCGTGGCGATGATCGACAGGTCGCGCATCCCCGACATAGCCATGTTCAGCGTGCGGGGGATCGGCGTCGCGGTCAGCGTCAGGATGTCGACCTGCGCGCGCAGCGACTTCAGGCGCTCCTTCTGCTGCACGCCGAAGCGGTGCTCCTCGTCGATGATGACGAGCCCCAGGTCCTTGAATTCGATATCACCCTGCAGCAGCTTGTGGGTGCCGACGATGATGTCGATCTCACCGGATACGAGCTTCGCCTGCGCCTGCTGCTGCTGCTTGGCGCTGCGAAAGCGTGAGATCAGCTCGACATTGACCGGCCAGTCGGCGAAGCGGTCGCGGAAATTGTCGAAGTGCTGCTGCGCCAGCAGTGTGGTCGGGACCAGTATCGCCACCTGCTTGCCGTTCTGCACCGCCAGAAAGGCGGCGCGCAGCGCCACCTCGGTCTTGCCGAAGCCGACGTCGCCGCAGACCAGGCGGTCCATCGGCTGGGCGGCGGTCATGTCGCGGATAACCGCCTCGATCGCCAGTGCCTGGTCCGGCGTCTCTTCGAACGGGAAACTGGCGGCGAAGCGGCGATAGTCTTCATCGGGCGTACCGAAGCTGAAGCCCTTGCGGGCACCGCGGCGGGCGTAGATGTCGAGCAGCTCGGCCGCGGTGTCGCGTACCTTCTCCGCGGCCTTGCGCTTGGCACGGCTCCACTGGTCGTTGCCCAGGCGGTGCAGCGGTGCCAGCTCGTCGCTGCTGCCGCTGTAGCGGCTGATCAGGTGCAGGGCGCTGACCGGCACGTAGAGCTTGGCGCCTTCGGCGTACTCCAGCGTCAGGAATTCGTTCTGCTGGCCGTCCAGCTCGATGCACTGCAGGCCCTGGTAACGGCCGACACCGTGATCGAGGTGTACCACGGGCGCGCCGATCCGCAGTTCCGAAAGGTTCTTGATGACCTGGTCCGCCTGCTCCTGGTCACGGCTGCGGCGCCGGCGCTGGAACACCTGCTGGCCGAACAGCTGGGTCTCGGTGATCAGCTGGTACTGGCCGGGCAGGCTGAGGCCCCGTTCCAGCGGGTAGACGCAGATGCCCCGGTGCGGTTGCCGGGCAGTGAAATCGGCCCAGCTCTCGACCGGTTCCGGCCGCAGGCCGGCGCGGCTGAACAGCTCCAGCAGCGATTCGCGGCGCCCCGCGGATTCGGCGCAGAACAGCACCGGCTCATCGTGGCTGTCGAGAAATGCCAGTAATGCTGCCAGCGGCTGGCTGGCCTGGGCGTTGACCGGCAGCTCGGGCGGTTCGGCAAGGGCACAGTCCTGGCCGCCGGCGGCGGTGCCGGCCGAATCGGATTCGAGTATCAGCCGTGGCAGGCGCTTGAGCGCGGCGAACAGCTCGTCGACCCGGGTGAACACCTCGGCGGGCGGCAGCAGCGGGCGCTCGATATCGTGGCGCCGGTCCTCGTAACGATCCTCGACCTCGCGCCAGAACTGCGACGCGGCGCCTTCCAGCTGCGGATTGCAGATCACCAGGCTGTTGTCCGGCAGGTAGTCGAACAGGGTGGCGCACTGCTCGAAGAACAGCGGCATGTAGTATTCGATACCGGCCGGGACCAGGCCCTCGCTGACATCCTGGTACAGCGGGCAGCGGCGCGGATCGACGTCGAAGCGCTCGCGCCAGCGCTGGCGGAAGCTGGCGATGGCGTTGGCGTTGAACGGGAATTCCTGCGCCGGCAGCAGGCGTACCTGCTCTACCTGCTCGATCGAGCGCTGGGTTTCGGGGTCGAAGCTGCGAAGCGTCTCGATTTCGTCGTCGAACAGGTCGATGCGGTAGGGCAGGCGGCTGCCCATCGGGTAAATATCGAGAATCGAGCCGCGCTGGGCGAATTCACCGTGCTCGTAGACGGTCTCCACCGCGCGGTAGCCGGCATCGGCCAGGGTCTTGCGCATCGCTTCGGCGTCGAGCTTCTGGCCGACGTCGAGCAGCAGGCTGTTGCCGCCGATAAAGGCGCGCGGGGACAGGCGCTGCATCAGCGTTGCCGCAGGCACGATCAGAATGCCCCGGCTCAGCTGCGGCAGCCGGTACAGGCTGTGGATGCGTTCGGAAACGATGTCCTGGTGCGGCGAGAAATTGTCGTAGGGCAGTGTTTCCCAGTCCGGGAAGGTCAGCAGTTCCGCCTCGGGATCGAAAAAGGAGGCTTCTGCGGCGAGCCGGCTCGCCTCGTCGCTCGAAGCGGCGATAACCACTGTGATGCCATCGTGGCGCCGTGCCGCTGCGGCAATGAGGTATCCAGGCGCACAACCTTTCAGTTGGCCGATGCGCTTGATGTCGCCCGCGCCCGTCGGCATCGGGTGGTCCAGTTCGAACACTGCTGACTCCTTGGCGTGAAAAAAGCAGCAAGCTCCAGTCTGAAGCAGCAAGTCGCGGGTGCCGGTCCTGTTGCTCGTCGTTTGATGCTGCTTTACATACTCCCCGGCGCGGCCAGCGCATGTGCCATGAGCGTCGGGCGCGGATCCAATATCCGGGGGCTTGAAAAGCCGCTTATGTTACCGCTTGCGGCGGTAAAAGGGCAGGGGATGTGGGGCGTGCTCCCAGGGAGCGTCGTTATTGTGCCAAAGGATGAGGGCGCGCTATTTGCCCCGGTGCGGTTATTCGAGGATAATGCGCGCGCAGCCAATTTCAGCCCTGAAGTTTTTTGGAGTGACCCGTGAGCCAAGAACAAGTTTTCGCAGACTGGAAAGCGCGTGAAGCGCGGGCAGAGGACATGGTGCCGTTGATCGGCCGCCTCTACCGTGACCGCAACGTTGAGACATCTGTCTTCGGACGCCTGATCCACAAGCGTTCTGTCATCGATATCCTGAAAGCGCACCGTTTTGCGCGCCAGATGATGGAAGGTGAGGAAGAGCTCAGCGTACACGATACTTATCCGGTTCTCGAAGCTGTCGATAAACTCGGTGTCGCCAATGCCCACGTGGATGTTGGCAAGCTGATCATCAAATTCCGTCACGAAGGCAATGGCGATCTCGACGCCTTCCTCAGGAAAGAGCTTGAGAGTGTCATTGGCGCGCCGGAGCGTGAGCCGACCGACGTGGTCCTGTACGGTTTCGGCCGTATCGGTCGTCTGCTGGCCCGTCTGCTCATCGAGCGTACCGGCGGCGGTCAGTCGCTGCGTCTGCGTGCCATCGTCGTGCGCAAGGGCAATGCCGACAACGACCTGGAAAAGCGTGCCAGCCTGCTGCGTCGCGATTCCGTCCACGGCTCGTTCAAGGGCACCATCGTCGTCGATGAGGAAAACCAGGCGATCGTGGCCAACGGCAACGTTATCAAGGTCATCTTCGCCGATGCGCCGGATACCATCGACTACACCGCCTACGGCATCAGCAATGCGCTGGTCATCGACAACACCGGCAAGTGGCGCGATGCCGACGGCCTCAGTCTGCACCTGCGCGCCAATGGCGTTGCTCGCGTGCTGCTGACCGCGCCGGGCAAGGGCATCAAGAACATCGTCATGGGCGTCAACCACGGCGATATCGCCGACGAAGACCGTATCCTGTCGGCCGCCTCCTGCACCACTAATGCCATCACGCCGGTGCTGAAGATGATCAACGACGAGTTCGGTGTGGTCAACGGCCACGTCGAAACCGTTCACTCCTACACCAACGACCAGAACCTGATCGACAACTACCACAAGGGCGATCGCCGTGGTCGTGCCGCCGGGCTGAACATGGTCATCACCGAGACCGGTGCCGCCAAGGCTGTTTCCAAGGCGCTGCCGGTGCTGGAAGGCAAGCTGACCGGCAATGCCATCCGCGTGCCGACGCCGAACGTCTCCATGGCGATCCTGAACCTGAACCTGGAGAAGGCCACCACCAAGGACGAGCTGAACGACTTCCTGCGCAACGCCGCGCTGTTTTCCGATCTGCAGAAGCAGATCGACTACAGCAACTCGCCGGAAGCGGTCTCCACCGATTTCGTCGGCTCCCGCGCTGCAGGCGTGGTCGATGGTCTGGCGACCATCGTCGACGGCAACCGCTGCGTACTCTACGTCTGGTACGACAACGAGTTCGGCTACAGCTGCCAGGTGTTCCGCATGATGCAGGCCATGGCGCACTGCACCCTGCCGGCTTTCCCGCCGAAAGATATCTGATCTTTCGGTGACGGGTGACGCGTCACCCGTCACCCTCCTGCGGGAGCCGCGTACCCAAACTTACGGGCACTTCCCCGCGGCGAAGCTTTTCGCCGCAGCGACCTGTTCGAGACGGGGCGCCGCTCCTGCGATAATCGCTTACCGCTCCCCCGGCATTAGCTACTGCAATGCCAGGATTCCCGTCGTCTATGGCGGTTACCGCTTACCACCCACCACTCGCCGCACTGTTGGGTTGCGTCTGCTTCGCACACTCCGCCCAACCTACGCCTAACGTCTAACGCCTGACCAATCTTTTTTTGCCTGTTTTTCGTACAGCTGTTTAAAGGTCGTTGAAAATTATCGAAATTTGTATACGGGAATGGGTGCCATAGGGTCGGGCTTTGTAGAAAAGCACGGCTGCGCTCAGTTATACTAACGCGGATTTTTTGGGTGGGGTTTCTCTTTCCTTGGAACGACAACAAGCGCATTCCGACACAGTCGCCGGGGACAGGTGTCTGTAATTCGGGATGGTTTTGAGGCGAAGACCTGAGACAAATTTCAACGTGATGGGTGAGGCGTATGATCAAGATCAATAAGGGTCTGGATCTACCGATTGCGGGTGTGCCGGAGCAGGCTATCAGCGATGCTCCGAAGGTACGCACCGTCGCCGTGGCGGGACCTGACTATGTGGGTATGAAGCCCACGATGGCCGTCAAGGTGGGTGACCGGGTGAAACTCGGACAAGCAATCTTTTCAGACAAGAAAACAGAAGGTGTTGTCTTTACGGCCCCAGGTGCAGGCGTCGTCAAGGACATCAACCGCGGCGAACGCCGCGTGCTGCAGACGGTGGTCATTGAGCTGGATGACAACGAAGAAGCCGTCGAATTTGCCAAATATGGCGCCGGAGAACTGGCCGGTCTGAATCGCGAACAGGTCGAGCAGAACCTGGTCGATTCGGGACTCTGGACCGCGTTCCGCACGCGGCCCTTCAGCCGGGTGCCGCAGCCGGGCACCGAACCGAATTCCATTTTCGTCACCGCGATCGACACCAACCCGTTGGCGGCCGATCCCAAGGTGATCATCTCCGAGCAGGCTGAGGCCTTCGCCAACGGTCTCAAGGTGCTGACCCGTCTGGCCAAGACCAAGGTGTTCCTGTGTCAGGCACCGGGTGCGGGACTGCCGACCGTGGACGGCGTGCAGGTCGAAGAGTTCGATGGCCGCCACCCTGCCGGTAATGCCGGTACCCATATCCACTACCTCGATCCGGTCAGCCGCAACAAGTTCGTCTGGACTATCGGTTACCAGGACGTCATCGCCGTCGGCAAGCTGTTCACCGAAGGTCGCCTGTGGACCGAGCGCGTCGTGGCGCTGGCCGGCCCCCAGGTCGAGAAGCCGACGCTGCTGCGTACCCGTCTGGGCGCCAACCTCGACGAGCTGTGCAAGGGCCGCCTTAAGGCCGGGGAAAACCGCGTTATCAGCGGTTCCGTCTGGAATGGCCGCAACGCCAAGGGGCCGCTGGCTTACCTGGGTCGTTACGCCAGCCAGGTCAGCGTGCTGGAAGAGGGTAACAAGCGCGAATTCATGGGCTGGGTGACACCTGGCGCCAATCGTTTCTCGCTCCTCAACGTTTTCACCTCGATGCTGTCTCCGGGCAAGAAGTTCAACTTCACCACCACCACCAACGGTTCTGAGCGGGCCATGGTGCCGGTGGGCCAGTTCGAAGAGGTGATGCCGCTGGATATCCTGCCGACTCAGCTGCTGCGTGCACTGGTGACCGGCGATATCGTTCACGCGATGCAACTGGGTTGTCTCGAACTGGATGAAGAAGACCTCGCGCTCTGTACTTTCGCCTGTACCGGCAAGTACGAGTACGGTCCCATCCTGCGCGACAATCTGCTGCGTATCGAGAAGGAGGCCTGATCCATGAGCCTGAGAAACGTTCTGGACAAAATGGAGCCGCATTTCCACAAGGGCGGCAAGTACGAAAACTGGTATGCGCTCTACGAAGCGGTCGATACCATTTTCTACACCCCGGGCTACGTAACCAAGAGCGCGGCCCACGTGCGCGACGGCATCGACCTCAAGCGCATGATGATCCTGGTGTGGATGTGCACTTTCCCGGCCGTGTTCTTCGGCCTCTATAACGTCGGCTTCCAGGCCAACACCGCCATGGCGTCGCTCGGTATCACCGAGCCGAATACCTGGCAGGGCGCCATTGCCGCAGGGCTGACGTCGTTCAATCCGGACAGCCTCTGGGACAACATCATCCACGGTGCGGTCTACTGGATCCCGATCTACGCCGTGACCTTCGTGGTCGGCGGTTTCTGGGAAGTGCTGTTCGCGATGAAGCGCGGCCACGAAGTCAACGAAGGTTTCTTCGTGACCTCGATCCTGTTCTCGCTGATTCTGCCGCCGACCATTCCGCTGTGGCAGGTCGCCCTGGGCATCAGCTTCGGCGTCGTGATCGGCAAGGAAGTGTTCGGCGGTACCGGTAAGAACTTCCTCAACCCGGCGCTGACCGGTCGCGCCTTCCTGTTCTTCGCCTATCCGGCGCAGATGTCGGGCGATGCGATCTGGACCGCGGTTGACGGCTTCTCCGGCGCCACTCCGCTGGGCCTGGCGGCTCAGGGCGGCGTCGACGCTATCCTGGCGCAGAACATCACCTGGTTCGATGCCTTCATGGGCAGCATCCAGGGTTCCGTCGGTGAAACCTCCGCCTTCGCCATCCTGATCGGCGGCCTGATTTTGGTGTATGCCAAGATTGCGGCCTGGCGCATTGTTGCCGGCGTACTGGTCGGTACCATCGCCACAACCGTGCTGCTGAACCTGATCGGCTCCGAGACCAACCCGATGTTCAGCCTGCCGTTCTACTGGCACCTGGTACTGGGTGGCTATGCCTTCGGCCTGTTCTTCATGGCCACAGACCCGGTATCGGCATCGATGACCAACACCGGCAAATGGTGGTTCGGCGCGCTGATCGGCGTCATGGTCGTGCTGATCCGTGTGGTCAACCCGGCGTTCCCGGAAGGCATGATGCTGGCGATCCTGTTCGGTAACCTCTTCGCACCGCTGATCGACAACTTCGTGGTGCAGGCGAACATCAAGCGGAGGATGAAGCGCAATGGCGGCTAATAACGATACGATCGGTAAGACGCTTACCGTCACGATCCTGCTGTGTGTGATCTGCTCTGTCGTGGTATCCGCCGCAGCGGTCCTGCTGAAACCGCAGCAGGTTTCCAACAAGGAACTGGACCGCAAGTCCAACATTCTGGCCGCGGCTGGCATCAGTGATCCGTCTCAGTCGGTCGACGAGCTGTTCTCCCAGATCACCACCAAGGTGGTCGATCTGGAAACCGGCAAGTTCACCGATACGGTGGACCCGGCCACCTACGACGCCAACAAGGCGGCGAAGGACCCCGCACAGTCGGTGAAGCTGGATCGTGGCGTGGATATTGCTTCGATCAAACGTCAGGCCAAGTACATGCCTGTCTACCTGGTGCAGAGCGGTGATCAGATCGAGAAGATCATCCTGCCGGTGCATGGCTATGGCCTCTGGTCTACGCTTTATGGCTTCCTGGCGCTGGAAGGCGACCTTAATACCGTTGTCGGGCTGGGCTTCTACTCCCATGCCGAAACCCCGGGTCTGGGTGGTGAAGTCGACAACCCGGCCTGGAAAGCACTGTGGCCCGGCAAGAAAGTCTATGACGAAGGCTCCATGGATCCGAAACTGCACCTGATCAAGGGCAGCGTCGATCCGTCATCGCCGAAAGCGGTGCATGAAGTCGACGGTCTGTCCGGTGCGACCCTGACCAGCAAGGGTGTCACCAACCTGGTGCAGTTCTGGCTCGGCGAAAACGGCTATGCGCCGTTCCTGGCCAACCTGAAAGCAGGGGAGGCGTAAGTTATGTCAGCTACCAAACAAGTCCTGACGAAACCGATTTTCGCGAACAACCCGATTGCGCTGCAGATCCTCGGTATCTGCTCGGCGCTGGCGGTCACCTCCAACCTCAATACAGCGCTTGTCATGGCGCTGGCGGTAACGGTGGTGACGGCGTTCTCGAACTTCTTCGTCTCTCTGGTCCGCAACCAGATTCCGGGCAACATCCGTATCATCTGCCAGATGACCATCATTGCGTCACTGGTAATCGTGGTCGATCAGTTCCTCAAGGCCTACGCCTACGAGATCTCCAAGCAGCTGTCGGTCTTCGTTGGCCTGATCATCACCAACTGCATCGTGATGGGGCGTGCCGAAGCCTTCGCCATGAAGAACCCGCCGGTTATCTCCTTCCTGGACGGTATCGGTAACGGTCTCGGCTACGGTGCGGTACTGATGTTCGTCGGCTTTATCCGCGAACTGTTCGGCGCCGGATCGCTGTTCGGTATCGAAATCCTGGCCCAGGTCAAGGATGGTGGCTGGTACCAGGCCAACGGCCTGCTGCTGTTGCCGCCGAGCGCATTCTTTATCATCGGCATGTTCATCTGGATCATTCGCTCCTGGAAGAAAGACCAGGTCGAAGAGCCGGAGTACGTGCTGGCCCCGAACAGCAAGAAGGAGGCTGTGTAAATCATGGAACAGCTGATCAGCCTTTTCGTTAAGGCCGTCTTCGTCGAGAACATGGCGCTGGCGTTCTTCCTCGGGATGTGTACCTTCCTCGCCATTTCGAAGAAGGTGCAGACCGCTATCGGCCTCGGCATCGCCGTTGTCGTGGTACTGGCGATCACCACGCCGGTCAACAACCTGATCTTCAACCATCTGTTGCGCGAAGGGGCGCTGGCCTGGGCCGGTTACCCCGACGTCGACCTGAGCTTCCTCGGCTATATCTCGTACATCGGCGTTATCGCGGCGATCGTGCAGATTCTCGAGATGTTCCTCGACAAGTTCGTGCCGGCGCTCTACAACGCGCTGGGCGTTTTCCTGCCGCTGATCACCGTGAACTGCGCCATCATGGGTGCCGCTCTGTTCATGGTCGAGCGTGACTACACCTTCGGCGAAAGTGTGGTCTATGGCGTCGGAGCCGGTACCGGCTGGGCGCTGGCGATCACTGCGCTGGCGGGTATCCGCGAGAAACTGAAGTACAGCGACGTACCGGCTGGACTGCGTGGCCTGGGCATTACCTTCATCACTGTTGGTCTGATGTCTCTGGGTTTCATGTCCTTCTCCGGCGTCCAGCTGTAAGGAACATGATCAACAGAAGGAAGGTTAAAGCCCATGAATGCTGAAATCGTTCTCGGCGTTGTCATGTTTACCGCGGTGGTGCTGGCACTGGTCGCGGTTATCCTGGCAGCCCGATCCAAGCTGGTAAGCACCGGCAACGTCCATATCGAAATCAACGGCGATCCTGAGAAGAGCATCACCGTTCCGGCCGGCGGCAAGCTGCTGAGCACGCTGGCCAACGCCGGTATCTTCGTCCCGTCCGCCTGCGGCGGCGGCGGCACCTGCGCCCAGTGCAAGTGCGTCGTCGAAGAGGGCGGCGGCTCGATGCTGCCGACCGAGGAGTCCCACTTCAACCTGCGTGAAGCGAAGGAAGGCTGGCGTCTGTCCTGCCAGGTCGCGGTCAAGCAGGATATGAAGATCGAGCTCGAAGACGATGTCTTCGGGGTCAAGAAGTGGGAGTGCACCGTCGAGTCCAACCCGAACGTCGCCACCTTCATCAAGGAGCTGACGCTGCGTCTGCCGGAAGGCGAGAACGTCGACTTCCGTGCCGGCGGTTACGTTCAGCTGGAAGCGCCGCCGCACGAGGTCCACTACAAGGACTTCGATATCGACAAGGAATATCACCCGGACTGGGACAAGTTCAACATCTGGCAGTACGTGTCCAAGGTCGACGAGACCGTGATCCGTGCCTACTCGATGGCGAACTACCCGGAAGAGAAGGGGATCGTCAAGTTCAACATCCGTATCGCGTCGCCGCCTCCGGGCACCAACCACCCGCCGGGCCAGATGTCGTCGTACGTCTTCAGCCTCAAGCCGGGCGACAAGATCACCGTGTACGGGCCCTTCGGCGAGTTCTTCGCCAAGGATACCGACAACGAAATGGTCTTCATCGGCGGTGGCGCCGGTATGGCGCCGATGCGTTCGCATATCTTCGACCAGCTGAAGCGACTGAACTCCAAGCGCAAGATCAGCTTCTGGTACGGCGCGCGCTCCATGCGCGAGGCGTTCTACGGCGAAGAGTACGATCAGCTGCAGGCGGAGAACGAAAACTTCCAGTGGCATCTGGCGCTGTCCGATCCGCTGCCGGAAGACAACTGGACCGGTTACACCGGCTTCATCCACAACGTGCTGTACGAGCACTATCTGAAGGACCATGAGGCGCCGGAAGATTGCGAGTACTACATGTGCGGACCGCCCATGATGAACGCCGCCGTCATTCAGATGCTGCTCGACCTCGGTGTCGAACGGGAAAACATCTTCCTCGACGACTTCGGTGGTTAATCGATGCAGGCTTCCTTACCGAAGCTGACATCCGGGTGGCCAGCAGCTTCGCTGCTGGCCACTTTGTTTTTGGCCCTGGTGCTGCTCAGCGGCTGCGATACCGGGCCAGGCGTAGTCAGCTACAGCGGCCCGACCATGGGCACGACCTTTACCGTCAAGTGGGTTGCCGAGGACGCCGACAGCGCTGAACGGATCGGCCCGCTGCTGGAGCAGTCCCTGGCGGCTGTCAACCAGTCGATGTCGACCTACATCGAGGATTCGGAGCTGTCGCGCCTTAACCGCGAGCCCGCCGGTTCCACCACCGAGGTATCCGAGGGGCTGTTCGAGGTGCTGAGCCTGTCGCAGCGGATCAGCGAGAGCAGCGATGGCGCTTTCGACGTCACCGTCGGACCGCTGGTGAACCTCTGGGGCTTCGGGCCGGATGGGCGGGTCACTCACGCCCCTGAGCAGGCCAGCATCGACTCGATCCGTGAGCGGGTCGGTTTTCGCAAGCTGCATCTGGACCCGAACGGCCGCCGCGTCACCAGGGATGCGCCGCTGTACGTCGATCTGTCGGGCATCGCCAAGGGCTACGGCGTCGATGTACTGGCGCGGGTGCTCGAAGGCGAGGGGATCGACAGCTATCTGGTCGAGGTCGGCGGTGAGCTGCGTGCGCGCGGCACCAAACCTGACGGCAGCGCCTGGCGCATCGCCATCGAAAGCCCTGTTGCGGGCGAGCGCGATGTGCAGCGGATCATCGAGGTGCACGAGATCGGTGTCGCCACCTCGGGTGACTATCGCAACTATTTCGAGGAAAATGGGATCCGTTTCTCCCATACCATCGATCCGGCAACGGGGGCGCCGATTCGCCACACGCTGGCGTCGGTCACCGTGTTGAGCCCGACATGCGCCGAGGCCGATGGTCTGGCGACGATGTTTACGGTGTTGGGTCCGGAACGCGGATACCAGTATGCGGTCGACAACGGAGTGGCGGCGTTTTTTATCGTCAAGTCGGACGAGGGTTTCGTCGAGCGCATGACGCCGGCGTTCGAGCCCTACCTGACCGAATGAGGTACAGCTAAGTGGACGTAATGATTCTGACCTTTGTGGTCCTTGGCATCGTCATCCTGGCGATGTCCATCGGTGTGCTGCTCGGCGGCAAGCCGATCAAGGGGTCCTGCGGTGGCATGAGCGCCATCGGCATGGACACCGTCTGCGATATCTGCGGCGGCAACCCGAACAAATGCGAAGAGGAAACCAAGAAAGCCGACAGTCGTGAGCGCGAGCCGGAAGAGCTCGCCTACGAGGTCAAGAGCGGCGCCTGAGACGCGTACCTGGTAGGTTGGGTCAAGCCGCGGAGCGGTGGACCCAACGCCGGTCACAGGTAGGATGGGTGGAGCGATGCAACCGCCATGGCGGCAACGCTCATCGTTCGGTATGGGCATTGCATAACCCATCTTGGGGGCTGAGGGCAGGGGCAATGTCGTCCCTGCCTTCCGGGACGAAGGCGCCTACAGCACCTATCACGGGTTGCGCCGCCGTCATGGCGGGGTGCCAACCGACAGCCACACGCCTATGGCGGCTCCACCCATCCTACGACCCTACGATGCAGCGGCACGGCCGATTTGATGGCGGATTGCCGCCAAGCCTGATGGAACAATATAACGTCCGGAGACACGGGCGAATGACGAAGACTGAAGGGGAAAGGAATGGCAGTATATGACTACGATGTCATCGTGATCGGCTCAGGGCCCGCGGGCGAAGGGGCGGCGATGAACTCGGTCAAGAAAGGGCGCCGTGTCGCCGTGATCGAGGAACAGGATCTGGTTGGGGGCAACTGCACTCACAAGGGCACCATCCCCTCCAAGGCCCTGCGACACTCGGTCAAGCAGATTATCGAATTCAACACCAACCCGATGTTCCGCGATATCGGCGAGCCGCGCTGGTTCTCTTTTCCCCATGTACTGAATCGTGCGGAGAAAGTGATCGCCAGCCAGGTGATGCTGCGGACCAACTTCTATGCCCGCAACCGTGTCGACGTCTTTTTCGGCCGCGCCGAGTTTGTCGACAAGGGCACTATCATGGTGCGTGGCACCGCCAAGGGTGATGAAACCCTGCGCGCCAAGAGCATCGTCATCGCCACCGGTTCCCGACCCTACACGCCGGAGGACGTGGATTTCAACCATCCGCGTATCTACAACTCCGACACCATCCTCAAGCTCGGTCACACGCCGCGCACCCTGATCATTTACGGCGCGGGCGTCATTGGCAGCGAATACGCGTCGATCTTCGCCGGACTCGGCGTCAAGGTGGACCTGATCGACACCCGCGATCGCTTGCTGTCGTTCCTCGACAAGGAAATCTCCGACGCCCTCAGCTATCACCTGCGCAACCATGCCGTGAAGATCCGCCATAACGAGGAGTACGAAACGGTGACCGGCGATCACGGTGGCGTGACGCTGACACTGAAGTCCGGCAAGCGGATCCGTGCCGATGCCTTCCTCTGGTGTAACGGCCGTACCGGTAATACCGACGGACTCGGACTCGAGAACATCGGCCTCAAGGCCAACAGCCGCGGCCAGATCGAAGTCGACGAGCACTACCGTACCGCCTGCGAAGGCGTGTACGCGGCCGGCGACGTCATCGGCTGGCCGAGCCTGGCATCGGCGGCACTGGACCAGGGCCGCGCGGCGGCGGCGGACCTGCTCAGCGGGGAGGATTTCCGTTATATCAACGAGGTCCCGACCGGTATCTACACCATTCCGGAGATCAGCTCGCTGGGCAAGACAGAGGAGGAACTGACCGCCGAGTGCGTCCCGTACGAGGCCGGCCAGGCGTTCTTCAAGGACACCGCACGCGCGCAGATTTCCGGTCAGCCGGTGGGCATGCTCAAGCTGCTGTTCCATCGCGAAACCCTGGAGATTCTCGGCATCCACTGCTTCGGCGACCAGGCGTCCGAGATCGTCCACATCGGTCAGGCGATCATGACCCAGAAGGGCGAGGCGAACACCCTGAAATACTTCATCAACACCACCTTCAACTACCCGACCATGGCCGAAGCCTACCGCGTGGCGGCGATCTCGGGTCTTAACCGGATCGAAAACCTGTAACTGTTGATTCGGCAGAGTGCTGCTGAGCGAAGCGAAGCGCACCTGCGTTTGGCGAAAGCGTAAAGCACTTCGCGTCGCGCCGGAGCAGTCGCAAGCTAAAACAAAAAAGCCGCATCCTCCGTGATGCGGCTTTTTGTGCAGGAGCCCGGCCACCGGGCGAAACGGCCTTTGCTATAACGTTTCCCATTACCTGAACCCGCCTTGTGACGGCGCCGTGTCATGCTCCTTTTTCGCAACGATGAAAACCGATTCCTTACCCGGTTGCCACTCCTGATCGATGCTGAACCCGGTAGCGGTCAGCATCGACAGCAGCGTATTTTTGTCGAAACAGTTGACAAAGGGCGCGAAGCCCAGGACCTGCATGGCCCGGATCAGAAGCCGCCAGTGGAGCTTCATGTCACCGAGCAGGGCAGTGCTGGAGACGAAAACGCCGCCGGGCCTCAGTAGCCCGTATACCCTTTCGATTGTCCCGTCCACATCGTCCAGGAGATGCAGGATGTTGAGTCCCAGCACGGCATCGAAGCTCTCCGCTTCCAGCACCAGGCTGTCCAGGGTGCCCTGTCGAAAGCTGATGTTGTCGATGCCGGCATCCCGGGCTTTGGACGCGGCGATCTCCAGCATCCTGCCCGAAATATCGGTCGCGAGGATATGGCGGACGTAAGGCGCATGGATAATCGCCGTACTGCCGGTACCGCAGCCGAACTCAAGCACGGACCAGTCGGGCCGGAAGTACGCCTGTGTGATCGCCAGTTTCCTCTGGTAACTTTTCTCGTCCTTGATCGGACGTTTGGCGTAACGGGAGGCTAATTTGTCCCAAAACGCCTGCGAGCTCTTCAATCGTCTGGCTCCTTTTATCGGGGTTACAGGGCGCTTATGGAGCGAAGCGTAGATTCTTGCTGCACGCAGAGCACGACGCGGAAAATCTTGCCTGTGTCGCAGCCGGGTGTTGCCCGATGCCATCAGACGGGCTGGGCGTCATACCAGCCAAATCGGGCAGCTTGCGAAGCGCTGACCGGGCGTCATTCACCACCTGGCCGCCGTCTTGCCATGAAAATATAGACACTCCCATACGCCACGCAGCCTCTACCTGCGGCAACCGGATGCAATGACCGCAACCACGTAGGAGCCGCCAGGCTCGGCTCCTCGCCGCGAACAGTGACAGTGACGGCTGCTGCATTCATCGCCTTGAATTTGGCAATGCAAGTGCGTACGATAACCATTCTTATTTAGTTCGATAAGGGAGTCACCGATGAAACAAATGCTGTTCGCTGTACTGGTGTCTGCGGCCCTGCCGGTGTTCGCTGCAGAGGTTCCCGAATTCACGATCACGCTGGAAAACCACAGCTTCTCACCGGCGGAGCTGCATATCCCGGCCAACCAGCAGGTGAAGCTGCTGATTCAGAACCGGGATATCACGCCGGAGGAGTTCGAAGGCGATGAGCTTGGCGTCGAGAAGATCATTCCGGGCAACAGCGATGCGACCGTGCTGGTCGGCCCCTTCGCGCCGGGTGAGTATGGCTTTATCGGCGAATTCCATGCCGAAAGCGCCAATGGCCGTCTGATCGCCGAGTAATCGGGAGGAGCCGAGATGCTGAGTTCCGCGATCATCGTATTTCGCGAAGTGCTCGAGGCGGCACTGATCGTCACTATTCTGATGGCCGCGACACGCGGGTTGCCCGGCCGCGGGTTCTGGATCGGCGGGGGGCTGGCGGCAGGCCTGGCGGGGGCGGTGCTGGTGGCGCTCTTCGCTGGTGCGATCAACGGCGCGTTCGAGGGGGTGGGGCAGGAAGTGCTGAACGCAGCCGTTCTGCTGACCGCCGTCGGCATGCTTGCCTGGCACAATATCTGGATGTCGCGACATGCCCGCGAACTGGTGGGGCACCTGAAGTCGATCGGCACCCGAATTACCGAAGGTTCGCTGCCGCTTTACTTTATCGCGGTGACATCGGGACTGGCGGTACTGCGTGAGGGATCCGAAGTGGTGCTGTTCATGTATGGCGTCGCGGCCAGCGGCAGCTCGGGCAGCGCCATGCTCGCCGGCTGCGTGCTCGGCGTGGTCAGCGGCGTTGTCGTCGGAGCGCTGCTGTATCGCGGCCTGTTGCGGATACCGACCCGTTGGCTGTTCCGCGTTACCGGCTGGCTGATTCTGTTACTCGCGGCGGGTCTGGCGGCCTCCGCTGCCGGTTATCTGAGCCAGGCCGGATTGCTGCCGAGTCAGGCACCGCTCTGGAACAGTTCCAGCCTGTTGTCGGAAAGCTCGTTGGTCGGCCAGTTGCTGCATATCCTGGTGGGCTACCAGGCGCGTCCCACGGCCATTCAGCTGGGCTTCTACCTGGTGACGCTGCTGTGTATTGCAGCCGGCATGAAAGTCGGCGCACGCCAGGAAACGGTGCGGGCTTCCTGAGTCGGTAACGAGACTAGACTAGAGGTGACATACGAAAGACCGCATCACCCTCAGGTGATGCGGTCTTTTTTATTGGCCTATAGCTCGTAGTCTACTTTTATACTATTAACCTGGCGTACAAACGATAGCGAGTGGCTTGACAAAAAAACAAAAATAAGACCAATATTCTTTTCGCTTGAGTTCCCTCTATATAGAAATTTAAAGATGAGCCGCGCGCCTCGCAAAAGGTCTGTAGACGGGCTCAGGTCTTGCTTTTTGCCTTTGCACTGAACATGAGGGCAAAAGGCAAGGCCTGAGCCCGTGAATTCCGTGTATTTGAATTAGATATACTGTCCCCGGAATTCCGGACTCATTTCAAATCTCCACGGATGATGATAGAGCCTCTTGCGTTTTAAACTGATTACAGACTAAAGAAAAAAAATGAAAAAATGGCGCTTTTGTCTCTTCAAAGCCATGTGATGTTTACGCGCCGTTACGACTGTCCGGGAATCGGTAAACATTCCATTACTTCAACAGCATCACCCGGGAAAATTGAAAAATGAGGATGATTATCAAATAGCTTGATTGCAGCTTCGTGTGTTTCAGCTTGAATAATTACATAACCACACAAGTTGTTCTTCGTGTCGGATAAACCATTTGGAGACGCGTTTTTTGTTTTGCCCAGAGGGCCGCCTGTATCTGAAATTATCGCTGCATTCTCGTTCATCCAGTTTGTCCAGGCCTCAATGCCTTTTCGTTCAAGAGCGCCGCGCTCTTCATCGCTCAGTCTATCCCATCCGTGGGCTCCTCGTGATTCAGGCGTTCCCGTATATACTGCTAGAAATTTTTTCATGGTATTCCTCCGTTCATTGTTATGGCTTTATTATCCATTGAGTTCTCACTCGACTGGATTGCTTTGTTAAAATTTCCTGGCAATCTCTTCATTTTTTGTATTATTCGATCAATTAAAGTCGATAAATACAATTATTGAACTCCAGGGTACAACGGACAGCGGGTAGGCCTGCCCCGGAAGGTTGCCTGCCATCAATGGATGGTGTTGCAGACTATATTTCGTGGCGGGAGTTTCTCCAGGATCTGGCCTGCAATCCTCTGTGCGTGTTTGTCCAGCGGAGCCAGTTTGAGTGACTGCTTGCGTCCTGGCGATACGGGATTGAACAGGTCGATGAAGCTGCCCGGCACCTGCTCATTCTCGATCAACTCGCGACGCTTTATCTTAAAGTCGTAAATGATGCCGTCGTTATCACGAAGCGCTTCTTCCGAGTGGAGGAGGGTGAGCCCGCTGCCGCGGGTTTGCACGGTGTAGTTGCAAAAGGTCTGTTGTTCCCTGAGCGGCAGTTCGTCGACTGTCTTCAGCCCACCGGACATGCGAGCTGCGAGAAATTGCTTGGTATCGCGGGCCGCAAGCACAGTAGAAAAAATGGCGACATAATCGGGGTTCGTCAATGCAATCAATTGCGACAGCCAGTCGGCAATTGTGCCTCTGATATAGACGTCAGTGATTTCGTGGTCGGAGAACGTATCCGTTTTGTCGAGCAGATCGGTAATCTGCGCGCCCAGACCCGAAAGGGTGTTCTCCAGGTTCATGACGATGCCATCGAAGAACAGGCAGATCGAATGGTCTGCCAACCCGGCGTCGCTCATTTGGGGCTTGTATTGGTTTTCGAATAACTCGTCCAGGATCGGTTGGATTTCAAGCTCCATACTTGACACTCTCCTGTCTACTCCAGAGATCCATCATCGGCGATCGGGTGGGCGAACACAACCACGGTATCTGATCAGGTGAGTGCTGTCAGCACGGTACAGGAGGCTTCGGCGTGATCGACGGAGGACGCCGCGTCACATGTGCCGGGTTTGTCAATCTGAGCAAAAGGGCAAGACCTATTCCCCCAGAGCACTTGTAGTGCGCGGTGCTGCTTGGCCCTATCATAAGATCAATATTCTTTTGCGCCGATGACAGTTCCGTCCATCAGCACCGCAGCCCAGTTACCGGGGCCCCACAACTCGTTTCCGTCAATTACCGGATTTAGATCGATTAGGTAATACCAGAGATTGGGAACCGAAGAACATTCATACCTTTTCAGAGATATTTCTCTAACATTAACTCCGTCATATCGCGAGTAATGTTCTTGCGCCCACTCTTTGATTATTTTATATGCTGCGGTGATACTAAAAGGAGGCGACCCTTTGTCAGGAACCCATTCTTCAGTATTTTTAATTTTATCCTCTTGTATAAAAAGTCCTACTTTAGTTCCGTCATTCTTCCGGCTACTTAACACAGGATGTTTCGAGTCATCACATGCAAAAGCAGATTCAGAAATTAAAATGCTTAAACCTAATATAAATACGATACTTAATTTCATTAGCCTCTCCTTGGCTTAATAACGTTTTTGTTTTCCAGCGCAGCGAAATGGGCATTCGGCAAAGGGTCGGAGGCCCGGACGAACTTCACCAGATGGTTATGTGGTGCGCGGCGCAAACATGATGATAGCCATACCTACCAAAGCAACGACTGAGCCAACCAAGTCCCAAGCTGTCGGTCTAACTCCATCGACAATCCACAGCCATAGGATGGCCATGAAAATATACACTCCACCATACGCCGCATAGACCCTACCGGCGGCAGTGGGGTGTAGCGACAGTAACCACGCAAATACTGCCAGACTCAACGCACCCGGTATCAGAAGCCAGATAGATTTGCCCTCACGAAGCCAGAGGTATGGCAAATAACACCCCACAATCTCTGCCAATGCGGTGACTAAGAAAAGACCGACTGTTTTCAGCTCAAACAACGGAATTGACCTCTCGGTAGTGACAGATAACGCCCTGCTAAACGACGAGCGTTAGCGAGCCCGGTGGAGGCCACGTCTTTTGTGGCCGGAACGTATTTGAACGGTTTACTATGGCTTTTTATTACTGGATTTAAACGCAGAATACCAGCCTCCGAATATCACATATTTTGGAAACGTAATAAATTGTTCCAAGAATATTCGCACTACCGCCTGCTTTGGGCTTGAAAAAGGTTCAGCGGCAAATTCTTCTTTTGAGTGGCCAAAACCTTGCGCTCCGAATGACAGTATGATGGTTAGTATTGAAGCGATCGCGTTAACCGAACTTAAATTAATTAGTGAAAATACCAGTGCTAGAACGCCAATAACAAAAAATGGAACTGCGATAATATGAATCATCAAATTCAAACGCGCGGAATGAACTTTACGATAACCTTTCGACTGGTATTCTAAGAGTTCAGGTATATTCATACTCTGTCCCTATGGCCATAACAGACTGTTAATAAGGTCTACGACCTCATAATAATTATAAGAAGGTATACTTTTTTACAACCAATGCAAAAATTTTGGCTGCGTAACATGCTGTATTGGTTGGATATTTTCCGCAACCGGTTCCTTAGAGTGGAATTAAAAGGTATTTTGCCCTTGGTTTCCAGGTCTGCAAAAGGTAAGAATCTCGCCCCGTAAGAGGGGTTTCTGAATTTGCCGACTATACGAGTCGCTTTGGCTACCGCACAGACCCGTCTATTTGGGCCGCTACGGGTCATGTTTTGAATGTCTTTAGTTGAGTCTAGCCGCTGAATCTCCGGTTAGCGACTGTTTGGGCCGGGCGGCGGCAAGACCAGGCATGATCGAAAAGGGGGCCTAAAGGCGATTGGGCGGCCATGTCCGGCAGGCGGTCTTCGGGCGGAGAGAAAAAGGCCGCATTTGAGAATGCGGCCTTTTCTAGTGTACCCGGTCAGGTGGATACCGTAGACCGGTGCGACGATCTGCTCCTTGCGGCGTTGATCACTTCAGATCATACCGGTCCGCCGTCATCACCTTGCTCCAGGCGTTCACGAAGTCCTGCACGAACTGCTCCTTGGTGTCGCTCGCGGCATAGTATTCGGCAATCGCGCGCAGTTCCGAGTTGGAACCGAAGATCAGGTCCACCGGCGTGGCGGTCCATTTGACATCGCCACTGTCGCGATCCAGCCCTTCGTAAATACCATCGGCCTTGTCGGACTTGCGCCACTCGGTCGACATATCCACCAGATGCACGAAAAAGTCATTGCTCAGCTTTCCGGGCTGTTCGGTGAAGACGCCGTGTTTGCTGCCGTCTGCGTTGGCATCCAGTACGCGCATACCGCCGACCAGTACGGTCATTTCCGGTACGGTCAGGTCCAGCATTGCCGCGCGCTCGACCAGTGCTTCGGCGGGCGGCCTCGGGTAGCCGTCTTCCAGGTAGTTGCGGAAGCCATCCGCTTTCGGCTCGAGCCAGGCAAAGGAATCGACATCGGTCATTTCCTGAGTGGCGTCAGTACGGCCGGGATGGAAGGGTACCGTAATGCTGTGGCCCCCGTCTGCGGCGGCCTTTTCGATGGCGGCCGCACCGCCGAGTACGATCAGGTCGGCGAGCGAGACCTGTTTTTCAGCCGAGTTTTTGTTGAAATCGCTCTGAATGCCTCCAAGCACCTTCAGTACCCGTGCCAGATCCTCGGGCTGGTTCACGGCCCAGTCTTTCTGCGGTTCCAGACGTATGCGCGCTCCGTTGGCTCCGCCGCGCATGTCGGTAGCACGGAACGACGCGGCTGAGCCCCAGGCCGTTTTCACCAGGTCCGGGATGCTCAGGCCCGAGTCCAGCACGGCGGCTTTGAGCGTGGCGACATCCTGCTCGTTGATGGGCTGACCGGCGGGCTCCGGCACCGGGTCTTGCCAGATAAAGTGCTCGTCAGGCGCCCAGTCACCCCGGTAGCGCGAAGTGGGTCCCATATCGCGGTGAGTCAGTTTGAACCAGGCGCGGGCGAAGGCTTGTTCGAACTCACTCGGGTTTTCAAGCCAGCGCTGGGTAATTTCTCTGTACGCCGGGTCTTCTTTCAGCGCCAGGTCGGTGGTCAGCATGATCGGTGCATGGCGTTTGCTTTCGTCGTGTGCATCCGGCACCGTGTCGGCGCCAGCGCCATCCTTGGGTACCCACTGCTTGGCACCCGCGGGGCTGGTGGTCAGCTCCCACTCGAAGTTGTAGAGGTTCTGCAGGTAGTTGTGGGTCCACTGGGCCGGGCTGATGGTCCAGGCACCTTCCAGGCCACTGGTAACGGTGTCGGCGCCCTTGCCACTGCCGCAGCTGTTGCGCCAGCCCAGGCCCTGCTCCTCCAGCGCGGCCGCTTCCGGCTCCGGGCCCACGCACTCGGACACCTTGTGTGCACCATGGGTCTTGCCGAAGGTGTGACCCCCGGCAATCAGCGCGACTGTTTCCTCGTCGTTCATCGCCATACGGCCAAAGGCCTGGCGAATGGCCTCCGCGGCCGCTAGCGGGTCCGGATTACCCTGGGGGCCTTCAGGGTTGACGTAAATCAGACCCATTTGGGTCGCGCCGAAGGGGGCATCCAGTTGCCGGTCAGCGTTGTGGCGCTGGTCGGCGAGCCATTCGCCCTCGGGGCCCCAGTTGACGTGCTCGGGCTGCCACTCATCGTCGCGGCCAAAGGCGAATCCGACGATCGGAAAGCCCATATCTTCCATGCCCAGGGTACCGGCCAGCACCATCAGATCGGCCCAGGACAGAGCATTGCCGTATTTTTGCTTGATCGGCTGCAGCAGGCGCCGGGCCTTGTCCAGGCTGGCGTTGTCGGGCCAGCTGTTAAGCGGCGCAAAGCGCTGCATGCCGCCGTCAGCGCCGCCGCGGCCATCGACCGTGCGGTAGGTACCGGCGGCGTGCCAGGACAGGCGAATGAAGAAGGGGCCGTAGTGACCGAAGTCCGCCGGCCACCAGTCCTGAGAGGTCTTCATCAGCTCTCGCATATCCTGTTTCAGTGCTTCCTCATCGAGTTCGGCAACGGCCGCGGCGTAATCGAAGTCGGGGCCTCGCGGATCGGCAGACGCGGACGCGTCGCGCAGCGGCTCCAGGCTCAGTCTATTGGGCCACCAATAGTCGTTGTCCGGCATGGAGTCCGTCCCGGCCGCATGGGATGTCGCTGCGACGGCACAAAGCACGGCAAGCGTCACCAGCTTTTTCGGCATCTTGGGTTTCATTTTTCGATTCCCTTTCCGGTTGTTATGCGCACGTGACAACAAGTACCGAATGCTTTTCGTATCGGGGTACTGCGGTAAGCCGATTTTTTGTCCTTGTTATCGTTAGTTAACGTATAGGCTGCACTCTTCAGGTGCAGCCAATATAAATTTCCGAAAAGGGTGATAGCGATAATCTATTGGGTAGTTTACCGGAGGAGGGCTTGCGAGGGGCGGGCGCTTCCCGACAGCCTCAATGTCGATTGCCCGAGCGATCCAGCGTAATGCCGTGGCGCATCAGAATCTCGGCTTCGGCCGGGTTTCCGCTGTCGAGCCAGCGCCGGTACAGCGCCATGATTTCGCTGGCGCTGTAGTGCCGGTAGCGGCGGCAGGTGCGGGCCACCAGTTCCAGCATCCGGCCGAAGCTGCCGGACAGTTCGGCGAACACGTGGCGATGGTGCGCGGAGTTGTCGGCCAGAAAGTCGTAGGCGCCGCTGCCCATGCCGATAAAGTAGTCGCGCTGGATACCGCGTCTGGCGTAGTGCTCCGGGAAAAGAGCGCCGAGAAACAGCGCCATGTCGCCAAGATGGCGCAGGATCAGGCAGCGCTCCCGGCTGTCGTGCGCTTCCAGGGCGTCGCCGTATAGCAGTGCCAGCGGGCGGATGCAGCGCCGGCCGTCCTCGTAACTGAATAAAGCGTCATCGCGGCTGAAGCGTTCCAGCAGATTGCCGAGGTACCAGCAGGTGTCTTCCTGTGGCGGGTTATCCTCGAGTGTCCAGATCTGGTCACGGAAATAATCGGCAAGTCCGGACTGGGCCAGGGGCCGGGAGCAGTCGGTCGGCATGGGCAACTCCTTGTCTCAGGCACACCCTCTCACTCTAGCAGCTTGTCGAAAATCCACATATGTCGCCGGTACGGCGCGAACGTCCTGTATCTGCCGGGACCCCAGGCGCCGCCCGCCGATGACGGCTTGCGGGCCGTCACGAGAGCGTCATCGGCACAGTGGTATCGTCACAGGCTTGAAGTGGGCGGTCTAGCCTAAGCCTCGCGATCCCTATTTGCGTGTTTGGTGGAAAAGCCTTGGGGGCAGGGGGGCTTCGAATGTTATGCTGGCACTCCTGTCGGGATATCCACCGCCATGGGCTATCGGGGCGCGAGGACAGGCCCGTTACTTCACTGTTACCCGTGACCGCAGAGCGGAAGCTGGCAGGTGACGCTTTCAGCGTCCTGTCAGGAAAGCTCCTGGATCTGCAGGGGCCGCATCGGCCTTAGATCAGTGGGGATTTGCCCCGGCATCACGCTCATTGCACGTTCAATATCACCACCGAATACAGCGCGGAGCTGAAAACGATCCATGCAGCAATTGACGCAAGCCGGCCAGAATCTGGTCAACGATCTCGCCTATCGCTATAACCTCAGCCAGGATGCCGTTGTGCACATGCTGGTGGCGGTCAACAACGGCAATGGCACCATGGCGCAATTCAACTGCCCGGAGCTGGGTGGCTCTGGACAGTGGATGCAGGGTGGCATGACCATGGTCGGCGACATGTTCAACCACGGCCTGAAAATGACCGTGGACAACCTCTGCAGCGAACTCTCGGCGGCCCTCGCCAATACGCAGATTTTCCCTCCGGTACCGCACGGTACCCGTTCGAGTCAGAACTGGTGGCCGGCGGAACTGGGCAGCCCGTTCAGCAGCGGCGCGCAGAATAATGTCCGTTATGCGATCTTCCCCAACCGTCTGGCGGTGGAGTCGAACGGCCAGGTGTCGGTTTACGATACCCTCAATCACAATATCGGCGGTGTCAGCCAGCAGCAGGGCGGAGGCGACTCGCTGACCTTCAGCAGCCAGTTCGGCACCGTGGCGGTCAGCAGCCTGCCGCTGATTTCGGGGCCGGGCCAGGCCTGGGCGCCGCAGACCAACTTCGCTGCGCCGCCACAGCAACCGCAGCAGCCACAACCACAACCACAACCACAACCACAACCACAACCACAACCTGAACCGCGATCTGAGCAGCCGCCGCAGCAAACTGACACCCAGGCCGCCGTGCCGGGCCTGACCAGCGGTGCCTCGACCGACGATATCATCGGCCTGATCGAGAAGCTTGCCCGCTTGCGCGATGCCGGGGCCCTCACTGACGAGGAGTTCAACGCCAAGAAGATCGAGCTGCTGCAGCGGATCTGAGCTGGCGCGCCGCCCCGTTTCGGGGCGGCTGGCCATCGCCTCAGCTTAGGTGTCCATGGCGCCTGCCAGACCCCGTGCGCCATCGATCTGATGCCGGAAATTCACCGCGTTTCCGTGTCTCCCAGGGCCTGATTCCACCAGCCGTTAAGTTGCGGCACAAGGCCGTAAAAATATTTTTGTCAGCGCCTCTTGAAAAGCACTCCAGGCGCTCCTATATCGAGCTACAGAACGCCGTTAACTGCGTTCTTTGTCGTTTGTTTGTGTCATGTTATCAATTACTTACGGAGAATTTTTGGTATGAGCATTCGACCTCTCCACGACCGTCTCGTGGTGCGCCGACTCGAGGCTGAAACCACCAGCAAGGGCGGCATTCTGCTGCCCGGCAATGCCCAGGAAAAGCCGAGCCAGGGCGAAGTCATCGCCGTCGGCGACGGCGTCACGCTCGACAATGGCGAGCTGCGTCCGCTGGCCGTCAGGGCCGGCGACCGGATACTGTTCGGCAAGTTTTCGGGCAGCGAAGTGAAGCTGGACGGCGAGACGCTGCTGATCATGCGTGAGTCCGACGTGCTGGCGGTAATCGAGAATGCAGGTAACGAGGAGAAAGTGGCATGAGCGCCAAGTCCGTGGTCTTTTCCAACAGTGCCCGTGAACGCATGCTGCGCGGCGTGACCGTGCTGGCCGATGCGGTCAAGGTGACCCTGGGTCCCAAGGGACGCAACGTTATCCTCGACAAGAGCTTCGGCGCGCCCCGCGTGACCAAGGACGGCGTGTCCGTTGCCAAGGAAATCACGCTCAAGGACAAGTTCGAGAACATGGGCGCGCAGATGGTCAAGGAAGTGGCTTCCAAGACCGCCGACGTTGCCGGTGACGGCACCACCACCGCGACCGTGCTGGCGCACGCGATGATCCGCGAAGGCCACAAGGCGATTGCCGCCGGCATGAACCCGATGGACCTCAAGCGCGGCATCGAC
>JABXIM010000090.1 GCA_013373085.1 Oceanospirillaceae bacterium
GCCACAATAGTTCATGTCAGTCCCTCTTTTCTGGTTTAAGGCGCGTTCGGCGACCTTGTGTGCTTAGACACTCAACCAGTTGGAGGGACTGACCCCACCGCGGCCTGATTAGGCCCCAGCCGCTTTATTACATCTCCCACAAAAGCGGGCAGCCGGCAATTAGTGGAACGGGAACACCAGTGGCACCAGTACCAGTACGCCGGTGGAGTAGGCGAGGCTGACCGGCAGGCCCGTCTTGATATAGTCCAGCATTCGGTAGCGGCCGGGTGAGTAGACCATCAGGTGGGTCTGGTAGCCGAACGGGATCAGGAAGCAGGCGCTGGCGCCGAAGGCGACAGCCATGATGAAGGGTAGCGGGTCGGCGCCGAAGACCTGGGCGGTGGATAGCGCAATCGGAAACGCCAGCGCGGCGGCGGCGTTGTTGGTGACGGTTTCGGTCAGCAGCAGGGTAATCAGATAGACGCCAATGAAGGCGCCCATCACGCCGAAACCGTTGGCGTAGCTCTGGATAAAGTTCGAGACCAGCTGTGCGGCGCCCGAGGTTTCCATGCCCCTGGCGATGGTCAGCGCCGAGCCGATCAGCAGCAGCAGTTCGAACGGGAAGCGGCGGCGCAGCTCGCCGATCGACAAGATTTTGCTGGCCAGCAGCGCGCCGAGCATCAACAGTAGACCGTGAAACAACGGCAGTATGCCGGCCGTGGCGGCGACCACTACAGCGGCGAATCCCGATAGGGCCAGTGCGCTCTGGGTGTCGCTGAGCTTGGGGCGCTGCAGCGAGCCGCTGAGCACATGGAAGTTGCGGTCCAGGTTGCGGTGCTGCATGAAGTCGGCGCCGACCGCCAGCAACAGGCTGTCTCCCACCCGCAGCGGGATGCGTCCCAGCTGCTCCTGCAAGCGTTTTTCCCCCCGTCGAATCCCCACCACGCCGGCGTTGAACATGGTGCGGAAGTCCACTTCCTGCAGTGTGCGGCTGGCCAGCTCCGACTGGTTCGACACCACGACTTCCACCAGATTGGTCGCCAGCAGATCGTCGGCCCGGGTGCCGAACAGTTCCAGACCCGGAAATCGCTGCAGGGTCTGTACCTTCTGCACCTGGCCGGTGAAGGCCAGCAAATCGCCGGCGCGCAGTACCTCTTCGGGCCCAACCGGGCTGATCAGATGTCCCTCCCGCTCGATTTCCAGCAGAAAAAGCCCATCCAGGTGGCGCAGGCGGTTCGCCTCGATGCTCTTGCCGATCAGCGGCGAATCCGGGGTGACCCGTGCGGCGAGAAAGTATTCCTGGCTGGATGCCTGCTCGTCGTGGCGAATGGTCGGCAGCAGTCGGGCGCTGAAGAGCAACACCCCCATGCAAATCAGCGCCACCGGCACACCGACCAGGCTGAACTGAAACATGTCCAACGCTGGCAGGCCGGCGCTGACCGCGAACGAGCTGACCACCAGGTTGGTCGAGGTGCCGATCAGGGTGGTGACGCCACCGAAAATGGACGCGAACGACAACGGGATCAGCAGTCGGGACGGGGCCACCTGGCGCTGGCGGCTGATGGCGCCGAGAAATGAAGCGACCACGGCGGTATTGTTGAGAAAGGCGGACAGCAGCGCGCTGGTGCCCATCAGACGTAGCAGGGCGGCTTTTTCGCTGCCGCGCAGCAGTCGTTCGGAGAGCTGATCCAGCAGGTGGGACCTCTCCAGCGCCAGCGACACCAGCATCAGCAGGATCAGAGTCGCCAGTGCCGGATTGGCAAAGCTGGTGAGTAGATCGTTGCTGTCGACGATGCCCAGTAAGACGAATCCTCCCGCCCAGCCGGCAAAGAGCACCGCCGGCGGGAAGCGCCCGCTCGCCAGCAGCCCCAGCAGAATCCCCACCGATATCAGTACGCTCCAGCTTTCCATTTAATCCGGTCTGTCCTTGGTTCCTGGTCATTCCTCGGGTTGTCGAGGAACCGTCGTGACAATGGTCACGCGTGACGCGTTACAGAAGGTGCCCTCGCTTAACAGTTCGCGGCGGGGAAGTGCCCTTTGGGTACGCCGCTCCGACAGGTACACCCACAGGTACTGTTTGGGTTGTCATTTTAGGAGTATGTTTAATAAACTGTCGATGGTTGCCGAGTGTTTTTTGCCGGCTATTTTTAAAAAAGCCTTTTGTTACAAAGGATTGAGATGGCTGGGTCGATAAAACATTTATCGCCGGAAGTGCTCAACAAGCGCCGTCGCGAAGCGGTTCAGCTGCGAATCGATGGTTTCACCGTGGCTGAAGCCGCGCGGCAAACCGGTCTTAGTGCGCCGACCGTGATCGCGGCTTACAAGGCTTTTGTCGCCGGCGGCTGGGCCGCGGTCGACGTCAAGCCGCGCGGCCGCAAGGCGGGGACGGGCCGCAGTCTCGATCCGGAGCAGGAGCGTAAGCTGTTGCAGCACCTGTTTGCCGAGCCGGCGGAAGCCTGTCTGGAAAGCGGCGGGCTTTGGCAGGCTGACGGTATCCTGGAATGGGTCAAGGCCGAGCTGGGCGTGACGCTGACGGGTCGCAGCTTGGCTCGGCTGCTGCAGCAATGGCAGTTGAGTGCGCCCGAGTTCAAGGCGGAGCTCAATGCGGAGCCTGTCAGTCCTGCCCGTAAGCGCTGGCACGCGGATCTGTTAAAGCCCCTGCAGTCGGCGGTTCGCAAGCAGGGCGGCAGCTTGCTTTGGGGTGGGATGAGGCGCTTGGTCAACCCGCTCGATGGCAAGGCTTGTTACCAGCTCTATGTTCATGCCGGACGAGCCCGTCAATTCTGGCTGTTGAGCGAGCAGCCACCGCTTTCCGAACTTTATCGCGAATTCTTTCAGCGCCTGCTGGCCACCTTTGAGGGGCCGGTAGGCTTGGTCTTTCACGGCGCGGACTTCAGCCGCGACGCTTCGATTCAAGACTGGTTAATTTCCCATGCTGAACAATTGCGCCTGCTGGTCATTCCGGCCGAAGCGCCAGTTGCAACACGCAAGCGGTCAAACCAACACACTCAAGCCTCCCGGGACGCCTCGGAGTTACCGCCCGGACACACTGAAACGTTGAGGACAACAATGGCACTGACTCATCTCCAACGGCTGGAAGCCGAGAGTATACATATCATGCGCGAGGTCGTGGCCGAGACCGAGAATCCGGTCATGCTCTACTCGATCGGCAAGGATAGTGCGGTCATGCTGCACCTGGCGATGAAGGCGTTCGCGCCCTCGGTGCCGCCATTCCCGCTGCTGCACGTCGATACCCGCTGGAAGTTCCGCGAGATGTACCGCTTCCGTGACCAGATGGCGGAAAAGCTCGGCATGGACCTGCTGGTGCACGTCAACCCGGAGGGCGTCGAGAAGGACGTCAATCCCTTTACCCACGGTTCGGCGATTCACACCGATATCATGAAGACCGAGGGCCTGAAGCAGGCGCTCAACAAGTACGGCTTCGATGCGGCGTTCGGCGGGGCACGACGCGACGAGGAGAAGTCCCGCGCCAAGGAGCGAATCTTCTCGTTCCGAAGCGCCCAGCATCGCTGGGATCCGAAAGGGCAGCGGCCGGAGCTGTGGAAGCTGTACAACTCCCGCAAGCACAAGGGTGAGAGCATCCGCGTCTTTCCGCTGTCGAACTGGACCGAGCTGGATATCTGGCAGTACATCTACCTCGAGAACATTCCCATCGTGCCGCTCTACTACGCCGCCGAGCGCCCGGTGGTCGAGCGTGACGGCGCCCTGATCATGGTTGATGACGAGCGTATGCCGCTCAATCCGGGCGAGGTGCCGATGATGCGCAAGGTGCGTTTCCGTACCCTGGGCTGCTACCCGCTGACCGGCGCGGTTGAATCCGAAGCCGACACCTTGCCGGCCATCATCCAGGAAATGTTGCTGACCAAAACGTCCGAGCGCCAGGGGCGCGTGATCGATCACGATTCGGCCGCATCGATGGAGAAGAAAAAACAGGAGGGTTATTTCTGATGGCGCACGTATCGGACCTGATTTCCACGGATATCGAACAGTACCTCAAGGCGCATGAGCGCAAGGGGCTGCTGCGTTTCATTACCTGCGGCAGCGTCGACGACGGCAAGAGTACCCTGATCGGACGTTTGTTGTTCGAGTCCAAGATGCTGTTCGAGGATCAGCTGTCGGCGATCGAGGCCGACTCGAAGAAGTACGGTACCCAGGGTGACGAGATCGACTTCGCGCTGCTGGTCGACGGCCTTGCCGCGGAGCGCGAACAGGGGATTACCATCGATGTGGCCTACCGCTTCTTCTCTACCGACCGGCGCAAGTTTATCGTCGCCGATACTCCGGGACATGAGCAGTACACCCGTAACATGGTCACTGGCGCCTCCACTGCCGATGCCGCCATTCTGATGGTCGATGCCCGCAAGGGCATTTTGACCCAGACCCGCCGCCACAGTTACCTGATGTCGCTGATCGGTATCCGCCACATCGTCGTCGCGATCAACAAGATGGACCTGGTCGACTACTCCGAGAAGATCTATAACCAGATCGTCGAAGACTACCGTGCATTCGCCAGGCAGATCGGCGTTGAGGAGGTGACCTTTATTCCGATGTCGGCGTTCAAGGGCGACAACATCACCAGCCACAGCGAGCGCATGCCCTGGTACCACGGCACCACCCTGATGGGCTACCTTGAGACGGTCGAGCTCGACGAGGAACGTCTGCAGCAGGGCGCGTTTCGCATGCCGGTGCAGTGGGTCAACCGTCCGAACCTGGATTTCCGCGGTTTTGCCGGCTCCATCGCCAGTGGCGTGGTCCGTCCGGGCGATCGCATTCGGGTGCAGCCATCCGGCAAGGAAAGCACCGTCGCTCGCATCGTTACCTATGACGGCGACCTCGAGCAGGCCGTGGCCGGCCAGTCCGTTACCCTGACCCTGGCGGACGAGATCGATATTTCCCGCGGCGATGTGATCTCCACGCACGAAGCGCCTGCAGAGACTGCGGATCAGTTCGAGGCGACACTGGTATGGATGCACGATGAGCCACTGCTTCCGGGGCGTCCTTACCTGATGAAAATCGGTACCAAGGTCGTGACGGCGCAGGTGTCGGAAATCAAATACCAGGTCAACGTCAACACCCTCGAGCATACAGCGGCGAAAAAGCTGGATCTCAATGCCATCGGCGTCTGCAACCTGACACTCGATCGCCCGATCGCCTTCGACGCCTACGAGCAGAACCAGGATACCGGCGGCCTGATCCTGATCGACCGCATGACCAACAGCACCGTGGGTGCCGGCATGTTGCATTTCGCATTGCGACGCAGCCAGAACATCCACATGCAGCACGTCGACGTTAACAAGGAAGCACGCAGCGCAGCCAAGGCGCAGAAGCCCTGCCTGCTGTGGCTGACCGGGTTGTCCGGAGCCGGCAAGTCGACCATCGCCAACCTGATTGAGAAGAAGCTCCATGCCCGTGGCCAGCATACTTACCTGCTGGACGGCGATAATGTGCGTCACGGTCTGAACCGCGATCTTGGCTTCACCGACGCCGATCGCGTCGAAAATATCCGTCGCGTTGCCGAGGTCGGCAAGCTGATGGTCGATGCCGGCCTGATCGTGATGACGGCCTTCATCTCCCCGTTCCGCTCCGAACGTGCGATGGCGCGTGACCTGGTGGACGAGGGTGAGTTTATCGAGGTGTTCATCGACACGCCGCTCAGCGTCGCCGAGGATCGTGATCCCAAGGGGCTTTACAAGAAAGCCCGCCGTGGTGAACTGAAAAACTTCACTGGTATCGACTCGGCTTACGAGCGGCCGGAAAACCCCGAGGTGCATGTCGATACCACCAGGCAAACGCCGGAAGAGGCTGCCGACCTAATCATCGCAGTGCTCGAAGAGCGGGGAATGCTGGTCGGGTGATGCGTCGCGTATTCCTGCTGGGTGCCGGTGAGCGTAGCGAACGGCACAACCGGTAAATGTGGGAGCGGCGCCTCGCCGCGAAGAACGGCGGCAAGATCCCGCCCTTCGCCGCGGGGCGCGGCTCCCACAGATTACTCCCATTCTGATTTGTCAAAGTGGCGCGTCGCTCGTCCCGCGTAACGTGTCACCGGATTTAAGGAGAGAACAATGACCGCGATTGACCAGACGCTGCTGGAGAGCGTCGAGCGGATTGCGCGCGATGCCGGCAGCGCCATCATGGAAATTTACGGGCGCGAATTCAGCGTCGAGGAAAAGGAAGACAAGTCTCCGCTGACCGAAGCGGACGCGGCGGCGCACAAGCTGATCGTATCCCGTCTCCGTGAGCTGACGCCGGAGCTGCCGATACTGTCGGAAGAGGATACCAGCGCTTTTGCGGGACCGGACGACAATGGTCGCTATTGGCTGGTGGATCCGCTCGATGGTACCAAGGAGTTCATCAAGCGCAACGGCGAATTCACCGTCAATATCGCGCTGGTGGAAA
>JABXIM010000239.1 GCA_013373085.1 Oceanospirillaceae bacterium
CAAGGCCTGAAACCCACCCAGGCTCTGATCAAGCTCGCCAGAAAGCTGGCCAGGATCGCCTTTTCTCTAATGAAAAACGAGTCGACCTATGTCACCAAAACTGCCTGAGAAGGCTTGTCCCGGACCATAGAATCTCCCACGCCAACCTGCAAACAAATGTGGGCGGGCTCAGGTCCTGTCTTTTGCCTGTCCAGCGCCAATATCTGTTTTGTCCCGTAATCGTCATGCCTGGCCAGACTGTACAGATACGGTGTGTAGCGGCCCGTCTCGCTTTTTTTTTTTGCGGTCCTGCCCAGGGCCCTTTACAACCTGTTACAAAGGATTACATCCAGACCCAAGGTGTGGGCGCGTATCCCGGTAGCATACTATTCGGCAATCCCATCGCGAGACCCCGCAGCGTCAGCGCGGCTGTCGCATTTTTAGACAGGCGTGCACCTGCTAACGCTGTTATGGGCAATAGGATGCGCCGCTACGGCGGTTTCTTACGGGTATAGCACTTGCTCTTTCCTCTATACGACTTCGGAGGAGGCGGCCGATGGCCACGAATGTAGTCTGTAAAACCATGCTGTTACTGGAGCTGTTGATGGAACAGGGCAGCCTGGGGCTCGAAGAGCTGCATATCCTGTCGAACCAGCCCAAGTCCACCGTCAAGCGGCTGATGGACGACCTTGTCGAACTGGGCTGGGTGCATCGCCGGCTCGGTGATCGCCGCTACACACCGCTCAAAGGCGTGCCGGAGCCGCTGCAACGCCGGGCGCGGCTGGCCAGTCGTTTCGCGCCGCTGCTGGAGGAGCTGCACGGTCGAACCGGCTTCAGTTCCGATATCGCGCTGGATCTCGGCGGCGGGTTGGAGGTGGTCGAAAGCAATTTTTCCCTGCGTGGCGGTCGCAAGGGGCTGGGGACGCTGATCGGCCTACGCCCGCACCTGCAGGTGTCCGCGATGGGTCGCGCCTATGCCGATGGCACAGCGTTGTGCGAAAAACTGCCGGACGCCGAGCGGCACGCGCTCGAGCAGGAGCGGCGGCGAGGCTACTATCGCCGGGTGCCGCGTGCCTGGGAATACCCGTTCGAGCCGCCGTTCGACATTCGAGCCGTGGCGGTTCCCATTCGCCGTGACGCGATCACCGTCGGCACGCTCAATCTTTACTGGGATGAGCAGCGATACGGCGACGCCGGCTGTGGAGACCCTCATCTGGCGCAGCTCGAGTCGGCGGTCGAGCGGATTGCGTCTATGCTGAGTGGTACCTGATTGCTGACCGGTGAGAACAAATATGGCAGGCTGTCGAAGCGCGAAGCCCGAGGCGTAACGGGCAGGTCGCCAACGGCTGGCAACGGTTATCTGGACAGGGTGCACCCGATACTATGGATTTACTCTCCGCGATGAACCTGTTCGTGCGGGTGGTGGAACTGGAAAGTTTCACCCGTGCGGCGTCGGAGCAGGGCGTTTCGAGCTCGGCGGTCAGCAAGCAGATCGCGATGCTGGAGCAGCATTTCAAGGCGCGGCTGTTGCACCGTACCACCCGCAGCCTAAACGTCACCGATATCGGCGATGCGGTCTACCACCAGTGCAAGCGGGTGCTGGACGAGGTCAGCGAAACCGAGAACCTGGTTGCGGGCCTGCAGGGGGAGCCGCGCGGCCTGTTGCGCATCTCCTGCAACATGACGTTCGGCCAGCTGGTGCTGGCAAGGGCGTTGCCGGAATTCATGGCACGTTATCCCGATATCCAGCTGGACCTGACCCTGGACGATCGAATGCCCGACATGGTCCGCGAGGGCTACGACCTGATGATCCGGATCAAGGGCCAGCAGTTGCCGGACTCGAGTCTGGTGGCGCGCAAGCTCTGCGACCTGCCGATGTTTATCTGCGCGGCACCTGGCTACCTGGCGGACAAGGGCTGGCCGGCGGCCCCCGCCGACCTGGCGCGCCACAACTGCCTGGTCTTCGTTCATGCCGAGAATGCCCACCAGTGGCAGGTGAGCGAGCCCGGCGCTCCGGCCGAGCTGATCGAGGTCGCGGGCGATCTGCGCGCCAACAACAGTGTCGTGGTGCGAGAAGCGGTGCTTGCCGAACGCGGCATTGGCAACCTGGCCTCTTTCATGATCGCGCACCACGTGGCACGAGGCGAAATTGTCCCGGTGTTTCCGCAGGCCGCGCCCGAACTGCTCAATGCCTACGCCTTCTACCCGAGCCGGGAGGCGGCGACGCTTAAAGTGGCCCGTTTCATCGAATTCTTCGAGGCCTGGCTGGCGGAAAACATGCCGCAGTGTCTGCCGGAGGTCCCTGTGGGGGCGTAGGATGGGTGAAGCCGGCTGTGGTGGTGTTTGACCGTGTGGCACCGCATTTGGGGCGTCGTAACCCATCATATCGATCGCGGTACAGATCGATTGGTCGCAGCTGGCACAGTGGATGACAAGGGTTGGGTTTATCGGAATTGCAGTTTCACCCAAACCGAAAATGGCTCAGACCTCACGCCTCACGTGAAATTTGCTCCTGCAATTTCAGGGGGAACCGCGTTGGGATTTCCGTGGGGCGGCCTTCCGTGGGGCGGCCTCCCGCCATCCATGGCGGTTAGGCGTTCGTATTATTTCCCTGGCGGAAACAATGTTGTGCGAGTCCTACCGATTATCCCGCGGCGATTCTTGGCTATGCTGGTCTCAGTTCACTAACGGTCCGAGCCTTTCAGCCCTGGCGATAAGAAGAAGAGTCGTAACGATGATAAAAACCTACGAATTTCCCGAATATCCCTATATTCGCAGCGCCGATCAGGATGCCGTTGCGGCGGTGCGCCGTCCGGTCGTCATTGGCGGTGCCGGTCCGATCGGCATGGCGATGGCGATCGACCTGGCGATGCACAATGTTCCGGTGGTGGTGCTGGACGACAACAACACCGTCAGCTTCGGCTCCCGTGCGGTCTGCTACGCCAAGCGTCTGATCGAAATCATGGACCGTCTTGGCGTCGGCGAGCGCATGATGCAGAAAGGCGTGACCTGGAACGTCGGCAAGGTGTTCTTCGAAGACGAGCAGGTCTACAGCTTCAACATGCTGCCGGAGGAGCACCACCGCCGCCCCGGCTTCATCAACCTGCAGCAGTACTATATCGAACAGTATCTGGTCGACCGCATCCAGCAGCTGGACGAGGTGGACCTGCGCTGGAAGAACAAGATCACCGCGCTCTCCCAGGACGACGACTGCGTGCGACTGACCGTCGAGACACCGGACGGTCCCTACGAGCTCGAGGCGGAGTACCTGATCGCCTGCGACGGCGCCAACTCCGATATCCGCGCGATGTGCGGCCTGTCCTCCAGCGGCCAGATCTTCCAGGATCGTTTCCTGATCGCCGACGTCATTATGGATCCGAAGTGCTTCCCGCTCGAGCGCTGGTTCTGGTTCAACCCGCCGTTCCATGATGGTCAGTCCACGCTTCTGCACCGTCAGCCCGACAACGTCTGGCGTATCGACTTCGACCTGGGCTGGGATGCGGATCCGGAGGAAGAGAAGAAGCCGGAAAACATCATTCCGCGCGTCAAGGCATTCCTCGGCGAAGATGTCGAATTCGAGCTGGAGTGGGCCAGCGTCTACACCTTCTGCTGTCGCCGCATGGACGACTTCCGGCAGGGGCGGGTGCTGTTCGCCGGTGACTCGGCTCACCAGGTATCGCCGTTCGGTGCCCGGGGGGCCAACTCCGGTGTCCAGGATACCGACAATCTGGCCTGGAAACTGGCGCTGGTGCTGGAAGGCAAGGCGCCGGTATCGCTACTCGATAGCTACACCGAAGAGCGCGTCTATGCGGCTGACGAGAATATCAAGAACTCGACCCGCTCGACCGACTTCATCACGCCGAAGAACGAGGCCAGTCGCCACTTCCGTGACGCGGTGCTGAATCTGGCTCACAAATACAGCTTCGCACGCAGCCTGGTCAATTCCGGTCGCCTGTCGGTACCGTCGACCTATGTCGATTCGAGCCTCAATACGCCGGATGCCGAGGACTTCGCGGGTCGGATGGCACCGGGGGCACCGAGTACAGACGGTCCGGTGCTGCGCAACGGCCAGGACGACTACTTGCTGAACTGTCTCGGTAACGACTTCAAGGCACTGCTGTTTGTCGATCCGCAGAACCCGCCTTCGGAGTCCGAGCTGGTGCAACTGAATGCGCTGTCGCAGAACGAGGTGCCGGTCTACGGCTACCTGGTCTCGCCGCAGCCGCTGGATATTGAACTGCCGAACGGTGTCGAGCTGCTGGTCGATACCCTGGGTGTGGTCGCGGAGCGTTTCGATGCGCAGCCCGGTACCTGCTACCTGATGCGTCCGGACCAGCACGTCTGCGGCCGCATGCGTCGCTTCGATGCTGATCGCGTGATCGCGATGCAGCGCAAGGCAACCGGATACTAGGCTCTGTTGATATTTGCGGATAGGCCCTGCCGGGCCTGTTTTCGCACAAGACAAGGCGCGAGTCGCGCGGTTTGGTTGTTCCAAATAAGCGATGAGCAACACCGTATTGTGCGAAAACAGCCCCGGCCCGTCAGGGTAGCTCCGCAAAACGCCTCATACGGCTTCAGCGAACTTGCAAAGGGGACCACCCTGAGCGGCGTCCGCTTCATTGTTTGAGGCGTTTTTCAGAACAACAGGGCGAATCAGCAAACATCAACAGAGCCTAAGGATAACGACAATGGCGAAACTGATTCTTGACAACAACATGGCGGCACCGGACGACATCTACGAGCTGCTGACCGAGCTGCACCGTGGGCTCGAGCCCGAGCAGAGCGCGGACGTCAATGCCCGTCTGATTCTGCTGCTGGCCAACCATATCGGCGACGTCGAGGTGCTGGCAGAGGCGACACGCATCGCCCGCGAGCATCTGCCGCCCGCGCCGGAGCTGAAGCGCGAAATTTAATAGTTTTAACAAAGACTGATATTCGGGTTTATATCCGATTTGAAGTCGTAAAATAGGCCGATTTACCGGACTTCAACCAGATCATACCGCAATCGTTTTGGCTGGTTGGTTACAAATGAGAATGTATGCTGGTAAATTGTCCGTCCGATTGCAGGGTGACACGCAGGCGCCGAGCGCGCTTCGTGGCAAATAATTCGGGATCGCGACATCCCGCGACCTATGCTGACAAAGGTACTGTATCCCATGGCTAAGAAACCTTTCGCGTCCTCTGCGGACCTTGGTGAAAAGACCGAAATTCTCGAAGTCCTGGCTGACGGCGTCTTCGCGCTGACCGCCGAGGGTGACCCCAACGTCGGCGCGATCGAAGCCGAAGACTTCATCATCGCTTTCGAAGCGCGTGCCACGCCGAAAGCCGCCAACGACTGGCTGGAAATGCTGCGCAAGCACACCGACAAGCCGGTGAAATACCTGGTGCTGTCGCACTACCACGCCGTCCGTGTGCTGGGCGCTTCCGCGTTCAAGGCCGAGAGCATCATCGCCCACGAAAAGACCAAGTTCCTGATCGAAGAGCGTGGCAAGCAGGATTGGGACAGCGAGTTCGGCCGCATGCCGCGTCTGTTCCGCGAGCCGGAAGGCATCCCGGGCCTGACCCATCCGGACATCGTCTTCAATGACCGTCTGGAAATCCCGCTCGGCGGCGATCGTGGCAGCCTGGTGCTGCAGTATTGCGGCCGCGGCCACACCGCCGGCGATATCGTCGCCTGGCTGCCGAAGCAGAAGGTTCTGTTTGCCGGCGACCTGGTCGAAGCCGAAGCGGCGCTGTACACCGGCGATGCCTTCCACTTTGACTGGTCCACCGAAACCCTGGACCAGGTCAAGGCCTTCGAAGCCGAAGTCCTGGTCGGCGGCCGTGGCGCCGTTGTCCGTGGTCGCGAAGCGGTTGACGCCGCCATCGAGCAGACCCGTGGCTTCCTCAACGGCATGAAGGAAAAGGTCGGTGAAGTGCACAAGCGCGGTGGTACCCTGAAGGAAGCCTTCGAGGCCACCCGCGACCACCTGGCGCCGAAGTTCGGCCAGTGGCCGATCTTCGAGCACTGCCTGCCGTTCGACGTCCAGCGTCTGTGGGACGAGTTCGAGGGTATCGACTGGCCGCGCATCTGGACCGCGGAGCGCGACCAGGAAGTCTGGGACCAGCTGCAGGACTAAGTCAGTCGTAGGTTGGGTGGAGCGGCGTAGCCGCGTAACCCAACAGCTGATAGACGGGTTGCACTCCACCCGTCCTACGAAAAAAGCCGGCGCGCCTTCGGGCCCGCCGGTTTTTTGTTTGGCACAGCCGTTACGCATTTTATGTATGTTGAGTGAGGGTCGGGTGGCCCTCACTCAACATCACGGCGAAGCCATAATCCGCAAACGTCTTGCGGCAGCTATCCTTTGCCTACCAATATCCGGGCACAAAGAAGGAGATGCGCATGCCCCATGAAGCGGGAAGCGTGCTGCAGACGATAGTGGTGTTCCTGCTGGCGGCTGTGGTGATGGTGCCGCTGGCGAAAAAGCTACAGCTGGGTGCGGTTCTGGGTTATCTGTTCGCCGGCGTGCTGATCGGGCCCTCGGTATTGGGGCTTATCCAACAGCCGGAGAGCGTCAGTCATATTTCCGAACTCGGCGTGGTGCTGCTGCTGTTCATCATCGGCCTGGAACTGTCGCCGCGCCGGCTCTGGGTGATGCGCAAATCGGTATTCGGCGCCGGCCTGGCGCAGGTGCTGGCGTGCGGCATCTCGATCGGGCTGGTTGCCTGGCTCGCATTTGCTCAGCCGCCCGCAGCCGCGCTGGTCCTCGGGCTCGGGCTGGCGTTGTCGTCGACGGCGTTCGGACTGCAGTTGCTGGCCGAGCGCAAGGAATTGCAGCGTCCCCATGGCCGCCTCGCGTTCGCGATCCTGTTGTTTCAGGACATTGCCGCGATTCCGCTGATTGCGCTGGTGCCGCTGCTCAGTGGTGTCGGCACGGGGGAGTCGGCGGACAGCGGCTGGCTGGCGCTGCTGAAGGTCATCGGCAGCATCGGCCTGGTCGTGATCGGCGGGCGCTATCTGCTGCGACCGGTGTTTCGCGTCGTGGTGAAGACCGGCCTGGCCGAAGTGTCCACGGCGACGGCCTTGCTGGTCGTGATTGGCACCGCCTGGCTGATGGAGCTGGCAGGCATATCGATGGCGCTCGGCGCCTTTCTCGCCGGCCTGCTGCTGGCCGATTCCGAGTACCGCCACGAGCTGGAAGCGCAGATTGATCCCTTCAAGGGCCTGCTGCTGGGACTTTTCTTCATCAGCGTCGGGATGACAGCGAACATCGGCCTGCTGGCAGTCGCGCCGCTGGCCGTGCTCGGTCTGACCTGCTTGCTGATTCTGCTGAAACTGCCGCTGCTGTTTCTCGTCGGGCGTCTGGCTGGCGGACTGACGTCATTCGCTGCGCTGAAACTTGGCGTGGTGCTGGCGACCGGCGGCGAGTTCGCCTTCGTGGTGTTTCAGATGGCACGGGAGCAGGGGCTGATCGCTGTCACCGAACACAGCTATCTGGTGCTCGTCATTACGCTGTCGATGGCTGTCACGCCCCTGATCGTGGTGGCATTGTCACGGTTGCCTCGAAGCGGCAGGTCGGCGCCATCAAAGCCGGTACCCGATGAATACAAGGCGATGGACCATGACACGCCGCGGGTACTGATTGCCGGTATGGGGCGCATGGGGCAGATGGTGTCGCGCCTGCTGCACGCGCAGCGGATACCCTTCGTCGCACTGGATACGTCGGTGGAGACGATCGAACTGCACCGCAGCTTCGGTCAGGTGCCGATTTTCTACGGCGACCCCTTGCGTCCGGAAATCCTGCGCGCCGCCCAGGCCCCGGTTGTCGACTGTTTCGTCATCGCCACCAACGATGCCGAGCGCAATCACCGGATCGTCGAGCAGGTGCGACGGCTCTATCCGCATATCAAGGTGATCGTGCGTGCACGCGATCGACGCGATGCGCGTTATCTGCGCAGTCTGGGGGCCATGCCGATTCGGGAAGCGTTCTTTTCCAGCCTGGAGATGGGGCGGGAAACGCTGCTGACCCTTGGGCTCGAGCCCGCGCAGGCGGATATTCGAGTGCAGCGCTTCCGCCAACATGATGAAGACTTGCTCGAGGCTCAGTATTGGGTGCGGGGCGACGAGGCCGCGCTGTTGCAAACCGCCCGCGAAGCGCGGGCGGAGCTGGAGCAGTTGTTCGAGTCGGACCTGGCCGACGATGTGAAGCCGCCGGGTTCGCATTGATACGCCCGGTTGCTGCTGGTTCAGCGCATCCTGTTCGAGTGCGCCTGCGAGCGAATGAAGCCATAACCGGGTAACCGTTTTACGAAGTAAAACGTTAGTAACAGACTGCACAGTCTTGCCGACGTGTGGATTCATCGGCCGCAACGCTCGGGCATAGTTACACGCTTTCGGCTTTTCGGCAGGGCATCACATAGGTATGCATTTCCCCCTTGCCGCGAATGTCGATCATGCCCCGGTCGTCGAATACGTAATCGTCCTTGAGCAGGGCGTAGGTGGCTTCGGATACCTGAATGCGTCCGGTCATGCCCTGGGACTCCATTCGTGACGCGATGTTGACCGCATCGCCCCAGATGTCGTAGATGAACTTCTTGGTGCCGATCACGCCGGCAACCACAGACCCGCTGTTGATACCGATCCGCATCATCAGATCGAGGTTATGGCTACGGTTGAATTCGTCGATTGCGGCCAGCATGTCCAGTGCCATATCCATCAACACGCTCGCGTGATCCTCACGGGGGGTTGGCAGCCCCGCAACGACCATGTAGGCATCGCCGATGGTTTTAATCTTCTCCAGGCCCCTCGCTTCGCACAGTCGGTCGAACTCGGTGAATACCTCGTTCAGCAGTTCTACCAGTTGCTTGGGCGGCAGCACCGACGCCAGCGGTGTGAAATTGGCGATATCGGCAAACATGATCGAGACATTGGCGAAACTGTCTGCGATGGTGCCTTCGCCGCGCTTCAGCCGTTCTGCGATCGGTTCCGGAAGGACGTTGAGCAGCAGCTTTTCCGATTTCTGTTTCTCGTCCGATAGTAACGACAGCGTCTGCTTCAGCCGATCGACCATCTCGTTGAAATTGGCGGCGAGAGCGCCGGTTTCGTCCCGCGCGAGCATCGGCGCGCGCTGATCGAGGTCGCCCCGGGCAATCTGTTGGGCAGTGGCGGTGATGGCAAGGATCGGACGCGCAATCTGGCGCGCGATCAGGTAGATGCCGATGCCGAGCAGCATGACCGATGCCATGCCCAGACTCAGGATCGACCCGCCCAGGCGGGTGGCCGGTTCCAGTGCTTCGGCGACGCTGATTTCGGTCAGTAACGCGAGCCCCAGGTCGGGTAGCCAGCGGTAGCTGCCGATCACCTCTTGGCCGCGGTAGTTGGTGTAGAGGTCTGCGCCCGACTTGCCGGCAATGGCGTTGTCGATGGCGATGCTGTGCACCGGACCGGACTCGTCGACGCGGGTGAAAGGCGCCTGCGCAATCAGCCGGTGTTCGCCGTCGACGAGGTAGGACTCACCGGTTCTACCCAGGCCTGCCCGCCGACTGGCTATTTCGACCAGAATCGGCAGGCGGATATGGGCCGCCATCACCGCATAGGGTTCGCCCGCCATATCCAGCAGCGGCGCCAGTATCGTCAACGTCGGTTTGTCGCTCTGTGCCGACCGGTAGACCGGTATGATTTGGGTATTCTGCCGTGCTGGCCCGAGGTAGCCGGCTGCTGTGAAGCGCCGATTTTCGTCGGCGGGATTGGTTGAGAAAAACACCTGTCCATCGGCGGTGTCGACGAGCAGGATATCGATCAAGTCGGTCGCCATCACAGCCCAGGAACCGCGATAGGTGGCATTGAACAGCCTGTTCGCCAGCTTCAGATAGGCGCTTTGATAGCTTTCCGTGCCCGCATCCTGCGCCAGCAGCTCGAGGCCCGCCTGGCGCAATTCCTCGAGGCCGGCGATCTGGCTGACGGTGTTGACCTGGTCGGCGACGAAGCTGTCGATTTCCTGCTGCTTGTATTCGGCGATGACTTCGAATCGGGTGATGGCCATGGCTTCCAGGCGGCTGGCCGAAAGCAGGTAGGACACCGCAGCCAGCACGATCACGACCGACAGCGACACCAGCAGAAAGTAGGCGGTCATTCGGGCTTTCAGGCTAGTCTTCACGAATCGCATGGTGCTGTCCTCGTACCCTGTCTCCGGAGAGGCTGCTCGACGGAAAACATGGGGCATTAAACAGAGAGTAGCGCTTTTAGACGAGAAGGAGCGGCAGACGCGCGAACGCAGATGTCTCGCGGTGCCGGCAAGGAGCCTTTCGGGCGGATGGTCGACAGCTACACAGTTCCCGCGTTGAACCTAAACTGTGGGTACCGGGGTGTGGCGGTACCCGGCGGATGGCCGCTGCACGATCCGGTGTCGCTGCGGCGGAAACAACAGCTGCTTGGTCGGGAGAGAACAATGATGACAGTAACGGGCAAGGTATTGCGGCATGGTCTATTGGTTACCGCGCTGGCGCTGCCGGCATCCGGCGTCACCGCTCAGGACGAGACGAAGCCCCCGAGTCTGTACGACCGTCTCGGTGGTCTGGCGCCCATTACGGTAGTGGTCAGCGACTTCATCGACGTGCTGGTCCCGGACGAGGTGCTCAACGCCAATCCCGCGATCGATGCCGCGCGCAAGGCGGTGCCGGCGCCCTATCTCAAGTACCGGGTCACGTCGATGGTGTGCCAGGTGACCGGCGGCCCCTGCGAGTATACCGGGCGCGATATGAAAACCGCCCATGCGCACCTGAACATCACCGCTGCGGAATGGGATCGTATGGTCGAGCTGTTCAAGCAGGTGCTGGCGAAGCATCAGGTGCCCGAAGCCGAGAGCGGCGAGCTGCTGGAGATCGTCGGCTCCACGCGCGGCGATATCGTGGACGAGTAACGTCTGGCGCCATCGCTTGCCGGGTGCCGGCTTGTCTTTGGCTCCCGGACCGGCTATGGCTGCAGCCGCAGCTGTGCCGCCACTTTGCCGGGCTCTTTCAGCGCCTGGATATCGACCGCGCCGAGCGTCGCACCCCGGTCATGGGCGATTTCCATCAGGCTCAGCACCTGGTCGAATCCGGCTTTGCGAACAGCGACCTCTAGCTCGCCGTTGGCTTCGCGAATATCCGCGTCCAGCGACTGCCGGGCGATGGCGGCGTCGAGGCTTTGGCGCAGACCGGCGCTGCCGGCGGCCGCATCGGCCCCGGCCGGCGCGAGTTGCCGGATTTCCGCATCTGCGCGGCGCATCCATGTGACCAGCGCCGCTTTCTGTTCCACCTGGCGCTGCAGCCGATCCTGCGCCGCCACGAGCGGGCGCCAGATCAGCACCAGCAACATCGCCAGGGCCAGAACGCCGCCACCCGACAGCAGCCGTTTTTCCCGCTCGCCGAGCGCCTGCCACCATTCGCGTGTCTTCATGGGGTTTCCTCCAGGGTGATTTCGACTTCGCTGGCATTGTCCTGACGTCTGGAAGCACCCGTCTGCACCCGCTGTCCGCTTGCGGCGAGGGTTGCGGCGAAGCGTTCGAGCGTGCCGCTGTCGTCGGCCCGCAGGCGCAGGCGCAGTGCGGCTTGAGCCTGGTCGTATGCCAGCGCCTGCAGCTGCACGCCGTCGTGACGTGCGAACGCCGGCAGCGTTTCCTGTACCAGGCGCAGGAAGGGCGGACCCTGGTGGCGCTGGCGCAGTTCGTCGAGCTGGCGCGCCAGCTGCGCCTTCGGGTTAACCATGCGCCGGGTATCCGGCAGCGCGCTCTGGAACAGCGCCGCAATTTCGTCATCCAGCGCAGATTTCTGCTGCGACAGACGGTAATGCTCAAGGCCCAGTCCCGCGAAATGGAGCACAGCCAGCAGCAGCGTCAGCAGGGCGGGCAGGCGCCAGCGGCGCAAGCGGGACGCGTCGCGCTGCAGGCGGAAGTCCCCCTGCAGCAGGTCGATCCCCTGCTGCGGCGCGATGCGCGGTGCCAGCGTGGCCAGCGGAGGTGCATCGGGCGGCGGCACCACGTCCTCCAGCGTACCGTAGCGTGCGAGCAGCGGCAGCCAGTGTTCCCGCTCGTCGCGCCGGAGCGCCAGCGACCGTTCGCCGGGGATGCTGACAAGCAGGCGTTCGCCCTGCACGATGGCCTCCGGCTGCTCGGATTGCAGGCACTGCGCTTCGGCGAAGAGTCCGTCGACGGCAAGGCCGGCATCGACCAGCCGATCACGCCATTGTCCGACCAGGGTGCGTGCCACCACGACGACAGCGAAGCGTCGCTCGGGACCGGGCTGGCCGACGGCGAAGTGCAGTTCGGCCGGGTCGTCGCAGAGCTGGTCCTCGAGCTGATAGGGAATCGCGGCTAGAGAGCCGCGGCGGGTATTGGGCAGTCGAGCTTCGGTCAGCAGCACCTGCTCCTGGGGTAGCAGCACGTAGCAGCGGCGCGCGTTGGACGCCGTTGCCAGTGCCGGCAGCTCGCCGGCGTGCGCCAGTTGCCCGCTGTCGCTCATGCGGGACGCCTGGCGGTCCCAGATCAGCCATTCGATGGGCACATCCGGATCGCGGCCGAGCCGCAGCAGCAGAAACTCACTCATTCAAATCTCCATAATGGCGCTGGTACACCGAGGTACTGCCGTTGTTCACGTCTATGCGGCTGTACAGCACCAGGTTCGCCTGGTAATGGTCGACCTCTACTCGGACCAGGAAGTGGTCCGAGGAAACCCGTAGCTGTGGCCGGACCTGGGCATCGATCTTGCCGACCAGCGTCTCGTCGGCGGTCAGTCGCAACCAGAAATCGTCGGCGCTGCGAAAGCCGTCGGCCGGCCGCTCCCGCAGCAGCCGCTGCAGCGATGCGCGGGGGACCTGGCCCTCGAAGACCGACGACAGCAGTGGCAGCCGGGTCGCGTCCAGGCTGTTCAGGTTCAGCCGCAGTTCGCTGTCCGGCAGGGCGCAGAGATAGGGGCGCAGCCGGTCCGCCAGCGGTGACCGGTCGGCGTCACGCCGGAAACCGCGAACGAGGGACAGTTCGGACAGCGATACCAGCGGACCGTTGGCCGGGAGGTAGGGCGGCTGCTGCCGGGTGTAGTAAAGATCCTCTGCCCCGTAGCGACCGCTGGTCAGGGTGTCGGCATCGAGCCAGTCCTGCAACGGTTCGGACAGGGCGGCGATCTCGTCCGCCTCGCCCCCGAGCGCCGCCATCAGGCTGCGCAGCTGGCGCAGCGCCCGTGGCTGCTTACCCGGGGAGTCGGTCGTCGTAATTCGCCCCAGCGCGTTGAGGTTGAAGCAGCTGCCCTGGTCGCGGATATCGATACGGATCGAGCCGCCGTCGATCGGATAGCGTCGGCCCGGGCGCGCCCAGGCCTGGCCCGGATGGATACGCCGGTCGTGCTGCAGCGCCGACTCGATCAGCTGCCGTGCCAGCCGTTCGCCGCCCAGGCCATACCAGTACGCCTGCTGGTACTGCTCGCGGTTGGCGGCCTGGCGGATGCTGAGCTGCAATTGCGAGCCCAGCTGCACCGTCACCAGCGAGATCAGCGCCACCACCAGCAGCACCATGATAAGGGCGACGCCGCGCTGGCGCTGCCGGTTCGTCGTCGGTCCAGGTTTCATGAGTTCCCCGGCAACAGCAGTATCTGCCTGACCTCGCCGTGACGCCTGTCGATCAGGCCGAACGACAGCGCCATTGGCAGGCGGGGCGTGGCGCCGCGGGCCACCCGGATCGGCGGCCACCGGTCGAGCCAGTCGCCGCCGTGGAAGAAGCGCAGTTGCACCGCGCCCAGGTTTTCCAGCAACACGACGCTGTGCCACGGCGTGCCGGTCGGGGTATCGATGAGCGCAACGCTGTCCCGTATCAGCTGGCCGTCGCGGAAACGGTAGCGGACGTGCTCCAGGTTGGATCCCGGCGCCTGTCCCGGCAACAAGCGGCGACCAGTACGGTAGAAGTCCAGCAGGATCTCATTGTCGCCGGTCATCAGCGCCTGGCCCCGGTGGTCACCTCGCTCGCCGCGGCCGCGGCGGTCGACGACCTGCTCCAGGTCGCGCTGGATCAGCTGCTGGGCAAGCTGCAGGCGCTGCAGCGACGACAGGGCGTCGCCGACCACCTTTTGACTGCGCAGGCCGCTGTTAAGCGTCAGCGCCGCCGCCAGTCCCAGCACCGCCAGCAGTGCCACCGCCACCAGCAGCTCCAGCAGGGTAAAGCCGTTCTCGGCCCTCATGGCATTGGCCTCATGAAGGCCTGTAGCTGCGCCAGTATCCGCTCGTCGTTATCGCGCACGCGCAGGGTCACCCTGCGAATGCCTGGCGTGTCGGACGCCGCGACCACTTGTTCCAGGCTGAAGTGATGAGCGCCGACCTCGATGGGTCGCCGACGTTCGCCCAGCGCCGGCCAGGCGGGCTGCAGGTGCAGCAGCGCCAGCTCGTTGCGGGCGCCGAGCTGGGCGAAATAGCGCGCTTCGAGTTCGCTGGCGTTGCGTGCCTGTTCGCTGATTGCATAAAGCAGCGCGCCGGCTGCCAGCGCGAAGATGGCCAGGGCCACGAGCATCTCCAGCAGGCTGAAGCCGCGTTCGGTTCCTGCCCTCATGGCTGGCTCCGGTCGCGCAGACGCAGGTCGCCGGCGAAACTGGCGGTGATCGCGGGCTGCGCATCGACCCCGGCGGCGCTGAGGGTTAGTTCGAACTCGCTGACCTGGCCGTCGCTGAGCAGCAGGACCTGCGGTGTATGGTCCGCAACCGGGGCTATGGACTGGCCGTTGACGCGCAGCTGCAGCCGCGTGGCCCGGTCCAGCGCCAGCGGCGCCAGCCGGCTGTCGGGGGCCGGGTCGATCCAGGTCTCGCCGGCACGTCGAAAGAAGCGGTAGTCGTCGCCACCGACCCAGAGACCGTAATCGGCGTTACGGTAGATCGCCTGCTCCATCGCCAGGCCGAGCTGGGTCCTGAGCCTCTGGGCATCGGTTTCCAGCCGTTGCCGCGCAGAGTCGGGCAACACCAGCGATACCGTCACGGCCAGCAGCCCGAGCAGGACCATTGTTACCATCAGCTCCAGCAGGGTGAACCCCCGCTCGCGTGACATAGCGGACAACCGGATCACAACGCCTCCGTCAGTGGCTGATATCGGCGGCCAGACCGTCGCCGCCGAGGGTGCCGTCGGCGCCCAGGGAATAGATGTCGAAGGCGCCGGTCTGTCCCGGTTGCAGATACTGGTAGGCGTTGCCCCAGGGATCGGCGGGCAGGCGCTTGATGTAGCCGTTGCTGTTGTAGCGTTCCGGCAGCGGGGCGATTTCGGGGCGCTTTACCAGTGCCTCGAGTCCCTGGTCGGTGCTGGGGTAGCGGTAGTTGTCGAGCTTGTACATATCCAGCGCCTGCTCGAGCAGAGCAATATCGGCGCGGGCTTTCTCGACCATTGCCTTGTCCTGGTTCTGCAGCACGTTGGGCGCCACCAGCGCCACCAGCATGCCCAGGATCACGATCACGACCATGATTTCCAGCAGTGTGAAACCTTGCTGGCGGTTGTGTTGGATCTTCGATTTCACTTGGGTGTCTCCGTCAAAACGTAGTGATGTTGTTGAGTTGCAGGATGGGCATCAGGATCGCCAGCACGATGCCCAGGACCACGATCCCCATGGTCAGGATCAGCGCCGGCTCGAACAGCCCGAGCAGCCAGGCGACGCGGGTTTCGAACTCCGCTTCCTGGTTTTCGGCCGCCTTGTCGAGCATCCGCTCCAGCTCGCCGCTGCTTTCGCCGCTGGCGATCATGTACAGCAGCAGCGGCGGGAAAGGCCCGGATTGCTCCAGGGCACGGGACAGCGAGCTACCGCTCTGTACCTTGTCGATGCTCTGCAACACCGCGCCCTTCAGATACAGGTTGGTCATCGGGGCGGCCGCCACCTTGAGGCTGCGCAGCAGGTCGACGCCGCTGCCAACGAGAATCGCCAGGGTACGGGCGAACTGCAGCGATTGCTGGCTGAGCACGAAGGTGCGCAGCAGCGGCAGCCGTAGCTGCAGGCTGTGCCAGCGCCGCCTGCGGCCAGTATCGCGCAGCCACAGGCGCACCAGCAGGGTCAGCAGCCCAGCGGCGCCCAGCAGGTGGATTCCGTACTGCTGCAGACCATCGCTGATCAGGATCAGCTGGCGGGTCAGGAACGGCAACGTTGCCTGGGCGTGACTGAACTGCTCCACCACCTTGGGCACGACCAGGGTCATCAGCAGTGCGATCACGCCAATGGCCACCAGCGTCAGCACCGCCGGGTAGATCAGCGCCACCTGCACCTTGCCCCTGATTTTCTGCAACCGTTCGCCGTGCTCCGCCAGCCGCAGCAGCACGGCCGCGAGGTGACCGGTCTCTTCGCCCGCGGTCACCATCGCCCGGTAGAGCTCGCCGAAGCTGCGGGGAAACTCCGACAGCGCCGACGCCAGGCTGTGGCCCTCGAGTATCCGCGCCCGCACCGCCAGCACCGTTGTTTTCAGACGCGGGTTATGACCGTGGCGGGTGATCGCCTGCAGCGCGTCCGCCAGCGGCAGGCCGGAGTCGATCAGCGTCGCCAGCTGGCGGGTCAGCAGGGCGACGTCGCGGGCCGGCAGCGGCCGTTCCAGGCGCAGTCGCCGGCTCCGGGGCGCCGCGCCACCGCTCACGGCGGTGATCTCGGTCGGCATCAGCCCCTGTTCCCGCAGCCGCGCGCGTGCCTGGCGTGCGGAGTCGGCCTCGATCAGTCCTTTACGGGTACGGCCGGCGGTGTTGAGGGCTCGGTAATTGAATACGGCCATGGCGTTCAGTCACTGCACACGATGCGAAGGACCTCACCGACACCGGTCACGCCCTGGGCGATGAGCGCGCAGGCCTCGTCCATCAGCGAGCGGCTGCGGTCCCTGAGATGGCGCTGCATCTCCACTTCCCCGGCACCGCGGGTGATCAGCAGCGCCAGCTCCGCATCGACCTGTACCAGTTCGTAGATGCCGACCCGGCCGCGGTAACCGGAGCCGCCGCACTCGTCGCAGCCGCGGGCCTCGAAAGCGGCGTGGCCCTCCAGCGACGGCCGGTTCAGCAGGCGGGCCTGGTCCGCGCTGATGGTGGCGGGTTCGCGGCAGTGGGGGCACAGGCGCCGCAGCAGCCGCTGCGCCAGCACGCCTTTCAGGCTGGACGCCACCAGGTAGGCGTCGATGCCGATATCGCGTAACCGGGTGATGGCGCCAACGGCGCTGTTGGTGTGCAGCGTCGACAGCACCAGGTGCCCGGTCAAGCTGGCCTGGATCGCCACTTCGGCGGTTTCCGCGTCGCGGATCTCGCCGACCATCAGCACGTCCGGGTCCTGGCGCAGCATCGCCCGGAGGCCCTTGGCGAAGGTCATGCCGGCGCGCGCGTTGACCTGAGTCTGGCCGACGCCGTCGATGGCGTACTCGACCGGGTCCTCCACGGTGAGGATGTTGCGCGAGCGGTTGTTGAGCAGACCCAGCCCGGCGTAGAGGGTGGTGGTCTTGCCCGAGCCGGTCGGGCCGGTCACCAGGATCACGCCGTTGGGCTGCAGCAGCAACTGGCGGAAGGCGGCATCACATGCATCCGGCATCCCCAGGTCGGCGAGGTCGAGGCGTGCCGTCTGCTTGTCGAGCAGGCGCATGACAACCCTTTCGCCGTGGCGAGAGGGCAGCGTCGAAACCCGCACGTCGAGCGCGCGGCCGCCGATGCGCAGCGCCGTGCGGCCGTCCTGCGGCAGCCGCTTCTCGGCGATGTCGAGCTTGGCCATGACCTTGATGCGGGACGTCAGCAGAGACGCCAGGCGATGGTTGGGCGAGAGGATTTCCCGCATCACGCCATCGACGCGCAGCCGTACCGACAGGCTCTTCTCGTAGGGCTCGATATGGATGTCGGATGCCGACGCCCGCGCCGCTTCGCTCATCAGGGCGTTGATCAGGCGAATGATCGGGGCGTCGCCGTCCGAGGCCAGCAGGTCTTCGCTGTCCGGCAGTTCATCGAGCAGCTCGAACATGTCGTCGTCCTCACCGATCTGCTCCAGCTGCTGCATCTCGGACGGGTCGCCCTGCTGATAGAGCATCGCCAGGTGGCGCTCCAGCTCGTCGGCGCCGACCCGCAGCAGCCGGAATTCCGCATCCAGGTGGCGCCGGGCCTCGAGGATCGCTTCCAGCGGCGTCTCATCCAGGTAGCGGCAGGTCAGCGTGCCCGGCTGGCCGTCGACCACCAGGCGATAGCGGTCGGCGAAGGCGAACGGCAGCCGCGGCGTGCCGGTGACCGGCCCCGTCGGAGCGGGTGGCTGCAGGGGGAGTGCTGCGGACATCCTGGCTTACTCCTCCGGTGGCAGCAGGTTGAACGACGCCGGCCCCATGCCGGTCCATTCGGGCAGTGCCAGCGGCGCCTCGTCGGGAAACAGCGCGATGCCGTCCTGGTTGGACAGCAGCTGCCGCGCCCGGATGTAGCCGTACTTGGCGCTGCTGACGTCGGTCAGGGTATGGCGGTCGCGAATGATAGTGGGGCGGATGAACACCATCAGGTTGCGGCGCGAAACCCGGCTGCTGTCGGAACGGAACAGCCGGCCGACCCAGGGCAGGTCACCCAGCAGTGGTACTTTCGACTGGGTCTGCTGAACGTCGTCGTCGATCAGGCCGCCCAGCACGATGGTGGCGCCGTCGTCGACCATCACCGAGGTGCGGATTTCACGCTTGTCGGTGATGATGTCAGATGCGCTGAGGCCGGTCAGCGACGAGACCTCCTGCACGATCTTTAGCTGCACCGCGCTGCCTTCGTTGATCTGCGGGGTGATGTTCAGCTTCACCCCGACGTCGCGGCGCTCGATGGTCTGGAACGGGTTGCTGTTGTTGTCGCCGATAGTCTGGCCGGTGACGATAGGTACTTCGCGGCCCACCAGGATCGAGGCTTCCTCGTTGTCCATGGTCACCAGGCTCGGTGTCGAAAGGATGTTGGATTCGCCGTCGTCTTCCAGTGCTTTCAGCAGCACGCCGAAGTTGATCCCCGAGGCGTCGAATCTGGCGACGCCGGCGCTCAGGCCCTCGGTGGCGGCCAACTGCGCGGTGCGGTCGTCGGTGCTGCCGCCGATCAGCGCGTTCAGGCCGTTGCCGAGGTTGTTGTAGTTGGTGCCGATGCCGGACAGGCCGTCGCTGTCGCGATCGGCGAACAGCCATTGCACGCCGAGTTCCTTGGCACGGTTTTCCGACAACTCCACGATGATCGCCTCGACCATCACCTGGGCGCGGCGGATGTCGAGCTGTTCGATCAACTGGCCGAGGCTGGCGATAAGCGCCGGGCTGCCCGAGAGGACGATACTGTTGGTCGCTTCGTGGGCCTCGATGTGGATGTTGTCGCGGCTGCCGCTGCCGCTGCCGCTGGCGCCCTCCGCCGACGCGGAGCCATCACTCGTCAGAGTGCCGCTGACGCTTTCGAGCACCTGGGCCAGCTCGGCCGCCTTGGCGTAACGCAGGTAGTGGACCCGGGTGTTGTTGTCGTTGCGGACCTCGCCGTCGAGACGCCGGATGATCTGGCGCAGCTCGGCCCGACCGGCCTCGTCGCCCTGGACCACCAGGCTGTTGGTGCGGCTGTCCGCCGTTACCCGGGGCGCCGGCCGCGAGCCGTCGCCGCCGCTCTTGCCGCGCACCAGGGTCGACAGGGTCTGGCCAACCTCCTGCGCCGAGGCGTTCTGCAGCTGGATCACTTCGCTGTCGTCGCTGCTGGCGCCGTCGATCCGCGCGATGATGTCCAGCAGCCGCCGCACGTTGGCTTCGCGGTCGGTGATCAGCACCACGTTGGATGCGGGGTAGGGCGCGATGATGCCGCTCTGGTTGTCGACCAGCGGGCGCAGCACCGGAATCAGGCTATCGACGTCGATGTTCCTGACGCTGACGACGCGGGTGACGATGTTCTCGCTACTGGCGGGCCGGGCGCTGCTATCGTCCTGGACTTCGACGCCTTCGAGCTTGGCCGCCTGCTGCGGGATGACCTTGAGGATGCTGTCGCCGACGTCGACCACCGAAAAGCCCTGCACGCCGAGCTGCACCAGGAAAATCTCGTAGAGTTCCTCTTTCGACACGGGCTTAGGGCTGCGGATACTGACCTTGCCCTTAACGCGCGGGTCCACGACGATGGTGCGGCCGGTCAGCTTGCCGACGGTGGCGATGAACTCGGCGATATCGGTATCGCGCATATCGAGGCTGTAGCCGTCGTCGTCCGCGGCCAGAACGTGCAGCGATGCAAGGGCCAGGGCGAGCGCCAGCAGGGCGCCGCCGAGCAGGCGCGCCATGGCGTTGGCCGGCCGGAACGCGGCGATGTCGGTAGGATGCGGCCGCAAGGCGCTGGCCGGCTGGATAGTTGCGGTGTAGTGCACGGCGGTACCCGTTTCAGTGGTGCTTGTGGGAGGCATGGAGGTCATGGCTGCACGTCCCTGCGCATCGTTTCGGTGCTGTCGGCCAGCGCATCCAGCCCGAGGCGGCGGTAGGCGGTTGCCATCGTGTCCAGCGTGCCTGCCATGGCAGCGCTGTGCGGATAATGCTCGATGAGGTAGCGGCAGCGGTTCAGCGCCGCGGCGTACTGGCCACGTTCGAGCAGCTCACGGGCGGTGCGCAGTTCGTTGTCGGCCAGCCGTTGCTCGATCTCTGCGAGCTGTTCCCGGGTTGCCCCGGCGTAGCGGCTGCCGGGATATTCTCGCTGCAGTCGCTTGAGGTCGTCCGATGCACGGCGAACCTGGCTGGCGGTGGGTGCCGGCTCGCTGGCCAGCAGCGCTGCGGCGTGCAGGTAAAGGGCATAGTCCGGCTGTGCAAGGGAACCCGGCTGGTTTAGCGTGGCCGCGCTCAGCTGTAGAGCGCGCTCGGGGCGGCCGAGTTGAAGCTGGGTAAAGGCCAGTGCCAGCAGCGCTCGGTTACGCTCGTCGGGGGGCGTGCCCGCGCGTAACAGCGATTCCAGCATCTGTGCCGCCTGCCTGTAGTCGCCGGATTCGATCAGCGCCAGGCTCCCGGCGTAAGTCGTCGAGAGCGCTGCCGGCCGTGCTGCGTCTGCCGGGTCGGACGGTCGTTGCAGCGATGAACAACCGGCCATCAGCAGGCACGGCAGCAGGAGGGTCAGAAGCCCATGGCGGATCCCGGGAGCGTTCATTTCGCTTTTTCCAGTTCAACGAATTGGTGTTCGCCTGCGACGTCGAGCAGGATGCGATGCGCGGCGATTTCGATCAGGCGCGCGTTGTTATGGTGTTGCAGTGTTTCGCCCGCGGAATAGGCGCGCTGTCGCCCGGATTCGGCAACGATGGCGACGGAGTCTTCGTTGCGTCGCGCCGCGATCACGCCCAGCAGGCGGATATCGAGCGGGCTCTCGACCGCGCGGGCTGCTGCAACAACAGGCGCTGCAACCGCGGCGTTCGAGGCATCGCCGAACAGCTGCGCCCGACGGATCGCTGCGACGTCCAGGGTCGAAGCCTGCGCCGGGACGGTCGTCGTGTCGGCCGCCGGCATCCCGGCGTCCGAAGCCTGTTCGACAATGGCGACGGCCTGGGCAGTCAGCAGTGCCAGTATGAGCAGGCTGGTGAGGCCGGGCAGCGCGCGCACTGTATTGCATTTGATATCAAGCGACATGGCGAAACACGGATGAATTCGGTTTTGGATCGGAGAGCGTGCGGACCCGCCGTCACGCAAAAAACGGGCGGCCCGTCGGGGCCCCCGTTTACCGAGGCAGGCTATCAAAGCCCGCTCAGGCTTAGTTGACGTCCGGAACCCAGACGCCCAGGTAACCGCGTACGTCCACGGTCTGAGTGCCTTTGACCGGCACGGTCAGGACACCGTTGTCGTCGGTTTTCAGGCGTTCGGTCTGATAACCCATGGCATCCACGAACCACTGGTTACGGTGCTTCGAGCCCATGTCCACCTGAACGCTGGTGTCGAGATCCGGGTTGTTGCCCGCGACGACGGCGACACCGCTGTTGCGGTTGTCACCCAGACGGACGCTGGAGAGCAGATCCTCGCCCTCGACGCCGGTGTTGGAGCCCTCGAAGGTGACGACCTGCTCACCCTTGGCGAACTGCTTGCGCATTTCGAGCAGCTTCACGATATCGTCGTGATAGGGCGTCGGAGCGGACATGTAGGGCTCGGACGAGACAAACATGTCGCCGTAGAACACGGTCGGAACCGTATCCTTGTTGGTCAGCAGAATCGCGTAGGAGGCCGGCACGTTGTGCGGCGCCCACTGCTTCTCGACCTTGTTGCGGTCCTCGTCGTACTTCTTCAGCTGCAGCAGCTCGTATGGCTGGGAACCCGGCTCGAAGCCCTGGGCTTCCTCTTCGGTCAGCGGCACCTCGACGAGGATATTGTGCTCCTGGTCGTGGTTGTTGACGAAGGACCAGTTCGGCACGGCAGGACCGTTGTTCGCACGGTCGATGATCGACGCTTCGAAGGAGGTGCTCACCGGCGCCCAGTCGCGGCCGAAGGAGAACAGCAGACCGGAGAAGGGACCGGAGTCCATCGCCAGCTGACCGTAGCGGTTCGATTCCTGGAACGGTACCTGCTGGGCGACGTAGGATTCGATGTAGCTGAGGTGCTCGTTGACGTCCTCGCCGGCGAAGTAGGTCAGGCGCTGATCGACTTCATCGCGCAGCATGTCCAGGTTGATGTGGGATGCCGCGTCGATACGGAAACCGTCGAAACCGAAGTCGAGCAGGTATTTCTGCCAGTTCAGCTGTTCGGCCTGGACGTCCTCACGGATGGTGTCGAGGTCGTTGCCGATCAGGAACTCGAAGTCCAGCACGTTGGCGCCGATATGGGAGTTGTCGCTGAGCGGGCCGTCGAAACGCAGCGCGGCGACCTTGGCGTCGTCTTCCGACTCCTTGTAGTAGCCCGGCTGCGCCATCAGGTATTCGTCCATCAGCGGGCCGATCGGGTTCGGTTCGACCTGCAGCTGGGCCAGCATCTCGGAACGGATCTCTTCGTCGCTGCCGGAGTAGCCGTTATCGCGGGCGAATTCGAGGAAGGTTTCGTTGACGATATGGTCGCGGGGCTCATCGTAGAACATCATCAGCGGCGCATAGACGGCGTCGAATTCGGAGTCGGCATTTTCGACCGCGAACCAGGTGTCGGCCAGTACGTAGCCGTCGACCGTATTGATCTTGCCGTACTTGGCGGCATCGCTGCCTTCCAGAACCGCAGGCAGGTAGTTGTCCGGATGATCCGGGCCCAGGTAACGGTAGACCTGGTGGTTGGCGTCGGCGAGGACGCGGAACAGCCCCTGGTACTGGGTCGAGGTGCCGTTGAAGTGGAAGTAATCCCACTCCTTGATTACGCCGTGCTCGGTCTGTCCTTCGGACGTCCCCTTGGTGTAGGTCGCGTACAGGTAGTTGGTGAGGAAGGCGTTGTTCGGGGTGCCGTACATGTCGACACCGGTTGTCGGTATCACGCGACGACCGGAGAGTCCGATGATCTGGTTCGGCACCACGTCGACCTGGATGCGGATGTCGTTGTCGTGCAGCGCGGCAATGGCAGCTTTCAGCTCGTCGGCGGTACCGTACTTGGTCGGGCCCTTGCCGTAGGCGCCGAGGTCGTAACGGTCGGCGATGGCGTAGCCCTCGCGATATTTCGAGTCGCCCGCGACGCGGTAGGGCGGAGGCGACCAGACATCGGTGATGCCCCACTCGGCAAGCTGGGAAGCCTTGGCGGCCAGTGCGTTGTAAGTGGCGTAGTCATCCGGCTGGTAGAGCGCGAACGCCTGGAAGATGACGTGCTCGTCCAGAGTTTCATCAGAGGTGAAAACGTCGCCGGAATCGGACGGGCGGACCTTTTCGACCTGGCCCATCTGCACGCTAACGTCACCGTTTTCATCGGTGCTGATGGACTGAATACCCAGAAGGCCTTTGCTCTTGCCGGGTTTGTCCGCTTCTTCGGGGCTGACCTGCTGCCATTTCACACCGCCGTTGCCGTCGCGTACCTGTTCCAGCGCGACATTGGACGGGGCCGCGATGGCCGCACCCGATACCAGGCCGGAGATTGCCAGGCTCAACAGGGATACCGCGAAGCGCGGTTTCGTCGTTCCGTTCATGCGGCCTCCCTGCATTGCAGGCGCTGGGTGGGGATGATTTTGCTCATGTTTTTCCTCATCAATCGCTGCTGATTTATTCAAAGCTTTTCCAACAGAGAAGGAGATGCGCAGTCCTGGCACATCACATTCGGTACCACGCATCCGAATACGCTTTTGATAGCCAACACAAACCGCCGGAAGACCGGGCGTGGCAAGGCCTCCGATTCAACGGAATATGATTGTTATGTCAAAAGCCAATACGAAATTACGAGCACTACTGCGTGTCGGTTTCCAAAACTGGCGGTCCCGCTATCTTTGGAAATTTCCGTTAGACCGGAGACTTTGCGTCACCACCTTTCGATGGCTTTGCCTTTTCAGTCCACTACCGCTCGGGGAGGGTTAGCCAACTGTTTGTCAGGAAGTAATCACTTGGCTGACGGCGCGGAGTATTTCAAAACCTAAAATCTAAATCAATACGTGAATGACCGATCAATAATAAGACGAAATTGCAATAACTGAATTTTGGATGATTATATTCTGTCGCGATTTTGCGTCAGGCTGATATGGTGATTATCAGCTGCTTTTCGTCCGGCAATCCGGTAATAAGTGACTAATTGCGCCCATCAGCGCTTTAAATATCGCTATTTTGGATGGAATTCCGGCGTGCTCCAGTATCTTGGGCCGAGCAGTGGGTAACTGTTTCAAAATGCATACATCACCCCTTATCCCTGTACCAGGGCGTAGATCTGGCTGAAACAATCGTGCGAAGGCGTGTTTTCGGGGGCGTAGGCGGGGAGAGTAGGGATTATCCCTTGGGGTGTAGGCCTGGCCGGGAAAGTGGCCAGATCGGCCCGGGGCAAAGATGGCTTCTGCACCTCGGTGGATGATATTGCATTTATTGTCGATCGATACCCGGTCTTCAAAATGTACGATTTTATATCCATAGGACCGCTAATTGCGGCTATCTGGAATATTTTAAGCTAATCCGTTTATGGCAGTTATGCATATGTGGCCAGAAGGTATCAGCAGATGAATGCTTAAGATAAGGGGGCGTAGTTGATGACTGTTGCTGTCGAATATAATGGTATTCTTGATGTGGCAGAAAATGATTTTTTCATGTTTGTTTCCAGTTCGGCTTGTCAGTATCTGAAATTTCTCTATTTTTTTAAGTTAAAATTTTTCATGTTTTGATTTTGTTTCGGGAGTGTTGCAAATATTGCAATTATGATGCATTTGCATGATTTACAGTTTGTTACATTTAATTGCATAAATTTACACTTTTATTTTTAGGGGCTGCTAGATTTCGCTTGGGTGGCCGCAACATCGTCACCAAATCCGTATAAAAATAATAGGATCTCGCTCGCATGGTTGCTCCATTGCTCTGCCTCTCTCCTATCGCCCGCCGATATCTGTTCGCTGGATATAAGTCCCATCTTTGCGTTTCGCTGATCCATGCCCAGAGCAGGCGAATAACGGATAAAAAAGAAAAATCGGAAAAATAAGAAGATCGTTTAATCACACAATAACAACCAGGAGTTTCAAATGAAGCCAGTATCTTTTCGTAAAACGGTTTTGAGTTTGGTGGTCGCTGTTCTGGCGGGGCACCAGGCCGCGATAGCGGCGCCCACGGCGGAAATTGCAATAGCACCGGGTGCGCCGGGGCAGGCGCCCTACTGGTCCTACTCCGGAAAAACCGGAATCGGTACGGCCTACGAGCAATATCAGTCCGATGGTTCACAGGGCCAGGGCCCGAACGCGGGACCGAAGTCGAAAGTCTGGTTTTCCCTGGCCAGGGGCGTTGTTACCGAAACCATGTACGGCATGATCCACGAGGCGCAGCTAAGAGAGCTGCAGCTGGTGGTGCAGGGGCGGGATTTTACCGACCTGGAGTCCGAGGACACCGACAGCGAGACGTACTATTTATCGGTCGACAGCGAGGGACGTCCGGACTCACTGGCGTACAAGGTAATCAACCGGGATCGGGAAGGCTTATACGAGATCGAGAAGCACATCTTCACCAATCCCGACACCGATGCCCTGATGATGCGGATCATCTTCCGCAGTGAAGATCCGACAATCCAGGCGTACGTGCATCTTGATTCAGCGGTCGGAAACGACGGCAGCGGTGACAGTGCCTTCGTCGACGGTGCCGCGCTCTACGCACAGGAAGCGGGTACCACCCTGGTGCTCAAGGCAAGCGAGCCGCTGGAAAACGCTACCGTTGGTTTCGTTGGCGTATCCGATGGCCTGACCGACCTGCTCGCCAATGGCCGTCTCGACAACATCTACAACAGCACCGGCAGCGAGCCGGGCAACGTCGCCCTGCTGGCCCGGCTTCCGCGGGCCGGGAGCTCCACCACCGTCGACCTGGTCGTCGGTTTCGGCGCCGATCGCAGCGCGGCCGACAAGGCGGCGGACCGTACTCTGGCCCGCGGTTATACACGGGTACTGTCCCGCTACAACGGTGAGGGAGCGGCGCTGGGCTGGCAGGACTACCTGCAGAGCCTCTCCGCGCTGCCGGGAATGTATGCCCAGACCACCGATAACGGCAAACTGCTCAACGTCAGCGCCATGGTGTTGAAGGCACAGGAAGACAAGCTGCATCCCGGTGCGCTGATCGCATCGCTGTCCAATCCCTGGGGCGACACCACCTCGGCCGAGCAGGGCGTCACCGGATACAAGGCGGTCTGGCCCCGTGACTTCTACCAGTGCGCGATGGCGTTACTGGCGCTGGGGGACCGGGTAACCCCGAAGGTGGCGTTCGAATACCTGAAGCAGGTCCAGGTGCGCGACGATACCCCTGGAAACACCGGCGTGACCGGCTGGTTCCTGCAGAAAACCCATGTCGATGGCGAACTCGAGTGGATGGGGGTACAGCTGGATCAGACCGCCATGCCAATCATGCTCGGCTGGAAACTCTGGCAGGCCGGTATCCTGAACGATGCCGAGATCGCGACCTGGTACCGGGAGATGCTTGAGCCGGCGGCGGATTTCCTGGTGTCCGGCGGCCAGGTCAAGCTGGGCTGGAACGACTGGTACATCATGCCGCCCTTCACCCAGCAGGAGCGCTGGGAGGAGCAGTTCGGGTACTCGCCGTCGACCACGGCGGCGTTGATCGCCGGGTTGGTCGCCGCGTCCGATATCGCCGCCCACAGCGGGGACATGGAGGGGGCCGATGTCTATCTCGCGGCGGCGAAGAGTTACTCGGACCGCGTCGAGTCCAGCATGTTCACCCAGAGCGGTGAGCTGGGTGACGGGCGCTACTACCTGCGCATCACCCAGAACGACAACCCCAATGACGGCGGCTACCTGGGATGGAGCAACGGTCAGCCCGGTCTGCCGGAGAGCCAGGTGCTCGACGCCGGTTTCCTCGAGCTGGTGCGCTACGGCGTTCGCGCGCCCACCGACAGCCATATCCTCGACTCGCTGGGAGAAATCGACAGCCAGAGCCTGCCGGAGCACCTGAAGCTGAAATACAACTTCAGCTTCGACGGTGTCGAGGGTACTTTCCCCGGCTGGCGCCGCTACGGTAACGACGGCTACGGCGAAAACCAGGCCACCGGCGACAACTGGATGACCGGAGACCAGAGTGCGGATCGTGGCCGGGTCTGGCCGTTTTTCACCGGCGAGCGCGGACACTTCGAGCTGGCCCTGGCCAAGGCGCAGCTGCCCTATGGCGTCGAGCAGTTGAGCGAAGCGACACTGGCACAGCTGCGCAATACCTACGTCAAGTCCATGGAGCTGTTCGCCAACGAAGGCCTGATGCTGCCGGAGCAGGTCTGGGACGGCGTCGGCGACAACAGCACCCATCAGTTCGTCAAAGGCGAGGGGACCAACTCGGCCACGCCGCTGTCCTGGACCCACGCCGAATACGTCAAGCTGGTGCGCTCGCTGAGCGACCAGGCGGTGTGGGATCGCTATCCCATCGTGCCGCAAATGCTGTCAGAGTAAGCGCAGTCATACAGCGCCGGGCCTCTCGCCCGGCGCTGTCGTTTTCAGACGAGACCCTGAATTTCCTTCCAGTTCCCCGGGTAGACGGCGCAGAAGATCGAGACGGCGCGGGCCACGGCGGCTTTGCCGGGCGGGCCCCGATGCATGCATCTGCTGTGTTTCAGGCGCTTGAGCGTCAGGTCCCGATAGATGAAAAGCCGATGAAGATGGCGACGACAACGGCCGCAGCCTCGGTCGTATTCGTGGTGCCAAGCCGTTGCCCAGCTCCGGCGAACTTGCCGGGCTAAATGTAAAGTGGCAATGTCAGGCACGAAACTAGCCAAATCTTCGACCGCGGCGCGGTTTGATAACAAACGGACGATAAACATGCAGTACAAATCGGGAAGGGAAGCCTTCTGGGACGGCGTGCGCACGCTGATGCCCGCGACACCGGGCGTGATTCCGTTCGGTCTGGTCACTGGCATCACGGCGGTGGAGCAGGGCATGTCACCCGGGACCACGCTGGGCATGACGCTGCTGTTCTATGCCGGGTCCGCGCAGATGGCGGCGCTGCAGCTACTGCGCAACGATGCATTCGCGCTGGTAATCCTGCTTACGGTGCTGGTGATCAACCTGCGCTTCGTGATGTACAGCGCGTCCCTGGCGCCGCACCTGCATCATTTGCCGCGACGCTGGAAGTGGCCGCTGTCGTACATGCTGTCCGATCAGGCCTACGTGCTGAGCATCCTCAAGCTCTCATCCGGCGAGCTGAAGCAATTCGGGCACTATTTCTTTGCCGGCACGGCGGTGAGCATGTGGCTGAGCTGGCAGCTGTCGGTGATGGCCGGGGTCTTTCTCGGCGCCGGCATTCCCGGCAGCTGGTCGCTCGATTTTGCCATTCCGCTGGTGTTCCTGGCGCTGCTGGTGCCGGCGATCCGCAGTTCGGCCAGCCTTGGTGCGGCCTGTGTCGGCGGGCTGGTGGCGGTATTGGCCATCGACATGCCCTACAACCTCGGGCTGGTGATGGCTTCGCTCTGCGGTATCCTGACCGGTCTTGGTATCGAGCATTACCGGGGAGCAGCGGCCGATAAAGCCAAAGACGCTACCGCCGGGGAGGAAACGCCATGACGGATCTGTCGCTCTGGGGGCTGTTTCTTGCCGTGGGGCTCGGCACCTTTGCGCTGCGGCTCTCCTTCATCGAGCTGTATGGCCGGCTGCGCATACCGGTGATGTTGCACCGGGCACTGGCGTACGTGCCGGCCAGCGTGCTGGCCGCTCTGGTGTTGCCAGCGGTGATCTTTCCTGGCGGCGGCGAGTTCGCGCTGGCGAACCCCCGTATCCCCGCGGCGGCGATTGCCGCGCTGGTCGCCTGGAAAAGCCGCAATATCCTTTTCACCCTGGTTGCAGGCATGGGTACTCTGTGGGGGCTGCAGGCACTGGGTTGAGTTCCCGCTGGTCGTTATCCCGGTGCAGATCAGATCCTGATAAGCGCTGCCGTTCACGATCAACTCAAAGACCGGGTAGCAGCGCGTCAGCTGAGGACGAGTCAGGCGAAGGGCAAGCAAAAATCGCTGGAAGTATACGGATTAGGCGGCTTGCGTTCGGGAACCTGCTCGAGCAACCTGTGCTGGGCGATCGATCCCGGCTCGCGACCGGTGGCACTCAAGGTCAGGGCCTTTATTGACCACTTTGCCGGTTGCTAATTCACTGTTAGGCCAGACAGATCGATGGGCGGCTCGCTGGTCCCTTCGACGATGGTCGCCAGGATCGACGCACTGCCGCAGGCAAGGGTCCAGCCGAGCATGCCGTGTCCGGTGTTGAGATACAGGTTGCCGAGGCCCGATTTACCCAGCAGGGGCGCGCTCTGGGGTGTCAAGGGCCGCAGCCCGCTCCACTGGTGCAGGATAGTGTCGTAGTCACCCGCCAGTGGTAAGCGCTTGCGGCCGATTTCGATCAACTGTTCGATCCTGGACGCCTCGATACTGTCGCTGTACCCGACAAGTTCGGCAATACCGGCAATCCGCAGTTTGTTGCCAAGGGTGCAGAAAACGACCTTGTTCTGGGTATCGGTGATACTGACCTCGGGTGCTTCTGGGCCGGCGGGCACCGTGATGCTGTAGCCCTTGAGCGGATAGATCGGCAGATCGATACCCAATATCCGTGCAAACAGTGGACTCTGAGGCCCCAGGGCGAAGACATAGGCATCTGCGTTCACCGGGCCGTTACGGGTGTCCACGCCGATGACACGATTATTGGCCGTTCTGATACCCGTGATGGCGGTTTCCAGCATGAGCTCGCAGCCGAATTCCTTTACGCAGATCTCAGCCAGTGCAACCGAAAACGCCTGTGCATCACCCACTTCATCCAGCGGCGAGTAGATACCGCCGGCAATATCGTCCGAGAAATGCTTGAGCGCAGGCTCCTTCTGCAGGCAGGCATTGGAATCGAGTATCTCTTGAGGGCATCCCCAGGACTGCTTCAACTGGGCCTTGATGCAAGCCGACTCGAAGGCATACACGTCCGTGTAGATATGCAGCTTGCCGGCCATTCGGTGCTCGAACCGGATCTCATGCCGTTCAAGCATCCTATGCAGTTCCCCGCGGGAATGCATTGCCAAGCGCAGTACCGCCCTCGTATTGAACTGCTCGCGTTCACGCGTACAGTTTCTCAGAAATCGCATGCCCCACTTTATGAGCTTGGGGTCCGCGGAAGGCTTGATCGTGAAAGCCGGGTCCTTGCCTCTGACAAGTTTATGAAGTTTGGGAAGAATTGAGGGCGAAGCCAGCGAATCGGTATAGGAATAGCTCAGCTGACCGCCATTGGCGTAGCTGGTTTTACCTGCCACGCTTTTATCTGCATCGACAAGTGTGACCCGGTATCCCTTGAGTCCGAGATAATAGGCGGTCGTGACGCCAACGACGCCTGCTCCCAGCACTGCAATCTTCATATGGCAAGGTTTCCTGCTTAGCACGCCTCGGACCGGTCGAAAGTGACCCGGCCCGAAATCTAAACGAACTGGTTCCCAAGGCGAAAACTCGCGAACAGGCTGTGGGCGAGCGCGATTCCCAACCAGAGTGGCTCATTTATAACTACAGTCTAGGGAAACGGTGCAGGAATTCGTCGCCGCAGTTACGGAACCTATGAACAAGTCCCAGTTGCGC
>JABXIM010000147.1 GCA_013373085.1 Oceanospirillaceae bacterium
CATCAATCCTCAAAGGTGAATGCCATTCGCACTAAAAACATGATCGAACATTGCGATATGGCTGTGGTGCGTTTTGGTGATAAATACAAGCAATGGAATGCGGCGTTTGATGCGGGTATGTGTGCGGCGTTAGGTAAACCGTATGTCACATTGCATGATGAAAGCATTGTGCATCCTCTTAAAGAAGTGGACGGTGCTGCCATGGCTTGGGCGCAAACACCAGAACAGATCGTTGAAATTCTGAAGTACGTCATTGCAGCTTAAATTAAGCGAAATCACTTTATTATATTTGCCAAGCCCGTTTCGAACTGGCTTGGCTTTTTTATGCCTGCCTAGTTAGTGAATATTAAAAATCATATTGAACGTCAAGCAAGAGTCGACGACTAAGGCCAGGGATTGGGGACTGACTACCACGATAGGGTTGAACGTATTTTACGCTCGAATCTAAGATGTTTGCCACTCCCAAGTTGTAATGCAAATTTGCATGGCTATGGCGATAAAATACATTGAAATCATATTCCTCATTTAGTTTTTTTGGCGTGCCGCAAATTAGATTGTTATCTTCTACGCAAGCAAATCGACTGGATATAACCGCTCCATTGAGGTTTAGGGAATTCTCTTTGGTTAAATGATATTCCGTGTTCAATTTTAGCATGTGGTTAGGAATACCTAGAATGGCATCCGTTTGATTGTCGACGGTGATCGCACTGATGTTGGTTTTATCTATTAAGAATAAGGAGTAACTGGCACGCAGGGATATGTCAGGAGTAATCCAATTTAATTCCAGTTCATTCCCAAAAGCACTGAAGTCACCTAGGGTTTCATTGCTGGCAGTGATCGGACTGAAGCCTATATAATTCTGGATATTTAAATGAAAAATATTAACGCTTAAATTAGTTTGGTCATTAATTTGATATCCCACTTCAATTTCGCTGGTTGTACTAAGTTCGGTTTTTGTAATTGGGTTACCAGCATTTTTAGCACTTGCCAGTGTGTCAAACTGAGGGATTTTAAACGCTTGGTTGTATACTAGTTTGCCATAAATCTCATTGTAAGACTTAGTGATGGCTACGCGTGGTAGAAAGTGTGAACCTGCGGCATCGTGATTTTCATAGCGTCCACCAAGTGTAACGTTAGCCCAGTGCGTGTTTGCTTCATATTGTAAATATAACGCTCGATCACTTTGACTGATGGCATTTTTCCCATCAAATCGGGTATCGGGGTCAAACAAATAAGATTCACTTACATACTCGTTCTCACTGTAATACATGGCGCCAATTTCAATGTTGTGTTCCTTGCTGATGTGGTGCTGAGTAAGTAAATCAATTCGCCAGCGCTGAGCATCTCGTTTTAGTATCTGGTTGTATTGTGAATCGCCATTCCAAGGTTTTTGCTTAACAAATGTTACTTTGCTTTGGGCTGACCAGTTAGAGTCTATGCGCCAGTTATGTTCACTTCTGATATTGATGCTTTCGAATGAAAGGGTATTAGTCTGTGTGTACCTTTGGTTTGGACTGGCAAACAAACCCGCATCACCAAATAATAGTTGGTCTTCTTGTTTGAAACGGTCGTAAATGATTCTAAGTTCACTGGACTCGCTTTTGATGCTGGTATTGATTGTTAAAGGTTCCGAATCACTTTTGTTATTTAAATCTATGGAATATCCATCTAACGCTCGCCATGTTTGATCGGAGTAATCCCCTTTGGCAAAGCTGATTGAGCTGCTGTAATGTATTTTGGAATCTACGCCGATGCTGCCAGCAGATAGTAATGAGTAAGTATTTTTAAAAATACCATTTTTATTTATGTCGGCACCGACGGAAACTTGTTGACCTTGATAATCACCGCCTTTACTCGTCACTCTAATGACGGCAAGAGCGGCTTGACTACCAAACTTAACAGAGCCAGGTCCTCGAATGATTTCTACTTGTTTGATGGTGCTGACAGGGTAGCGATTACCTAATACCAGAGACCCAAACGCTAATTCATTTTGTTCTATGCCATCTATGATGAGTAAAATTTTGGCTTCCATTCCCCAGACGCCTCGAAAACTTACGGACATGGTACCTATGGTATCGGTCCCCACCCAAAACCCGGGAACTTGTTTGATGAGATCGATTAAGAATCGAGCCCCGGATCGAGCTATTTGCTGTTCGGTAATGATGGTGACAGTGCCCGGCTGCTCCCTTACCGGTTTCATTGTGTTTGAGGCCACGTCCACAGGAATGGTCATAAGCTGTTTTAGGGACATATTGAATAAGTCGTTTTCTGATGTGTGAGCGAGCGGGGCATGAGTAATGAGGGTACATGCCATTAAGACGGTTGCGCTAACAAGAGGCGTATCTATATAAGCTGACATTGATTCTCGACTTAAACAGTATCACTTCAGTATAGTAAAACTGCTCCAAATCGGGTGAGAAAGCCTTATTTTAATGTATTTAGATACTGTTTCGGGCTAATCCCAAACTGCTGTTTAAATCTGCTGGAGAATCGACTTTGAGATTGATAGCCACAGGCAAGGGCTACATTTAACAGCTGGTGCTGCTGTTGTAGCAGTCCAAGAGCAAACCCCATTCTAATCTCGGTCAATATTTGACGGAAACTGGTGTTTTCCATGGACAACTTTCGTATTAGCGTGGCTCGACTCATGGAAAAGTGTTTGGCAACCGTTTCCACTTTATGTTCGTCTCCAGGGCTCACACTTAGGTAACGCGCGATGTTTTCGCTCATGCTAGTGTTGGCGCTCGGGAAGAGCAGGGATAATGCATTGTTGGATCTAAGCTCCTGATAAAATCCTAACAAAAGTTGTTCTTGGGCGCCTCGGGAGAGTTTTTTACTGGCCATTTCACTGAGTATGTTAAAGCAATAAATTAATGGCTCGGTGACTTTAATTCGTGGCTCTTTGGGCTGGATTGCAGACTGTTGCGTGTTAAGCCAGTCTTCAGGCGGAGGTTGCAGAAAGGTAATGGTTTTCGAGAAAAACACATTGTTCTGCGCCATGTTGGTAAAGGTTAAATATTGGTTTGCGGGGATCACGAGCCAATCGTCATGATAAAACTCTAAGTTGTGATCGCGCCAAAGCAATTCCTTATGGCCTTTTTTGACCCAAATGATGGTCGGCGCGTACACCAATACATTATGCAAAGGTTGGTTTTTCACACTGTGAAATTGACCTACTTGAACAATGGAAGAATGCATAGCGCCTCTCATTTAGTTTGCTGGGTTAACGAATGTACTGGTTAAGCGTGCTTTCGCTAACGATTTTGCATTGAGCATGAAACCGATGACGGCATTAGAAGCATTCTCTGGAACCTCTAAGGTTTTTGTCGGTAATGCCCAGATAGTAAATTGGTAACGATGCATACCGTGACCCTGTGGAGGGCAGGGTCCGCCGAAACCCTTAGCACCATAGTCATTGGTCTTTTCTTTGGCGTGTTTGACTTGCCCTGACGCCCCTCGGACTAACTGGCTAACTGAGGCGGGAATATCCAAGACAACCCAATGCCAAAAACCGCTTTCAGTGGGCGCATCCGGGTCATAAGCCGTAATAGCGAAGCTTTGTGTGCCTTTAGGTGCATCATGCCAATTTAGTGCGGGCGATATATTATCACCTGTACAACCAAACCCATTAAAGCTGAATGTATGCTTCATGGGGGTGCCTTCGCTGATATCTTGGCTTTGGAGTGTTAAGGCGGAGCTATTTATGGATAGAGCAAGGCCGAGTGTGACAAGTAGGGTTTTCATAATAGTGTCCTCTGATGAATGAGGGGGCTACTTTAAACGGGATCACCTTTCTTATTTTAACATTAAGGATCAAAATTAATTGATTTTCATATTATATGAGACTTTATGCTGGTCTTGCTTTAAATCTTGTCTTTGGGTTGGTTGAGTTTTGTACTCCCACCTCGACAAAACCCGCCCTCATCTATATAGTGCGCGCCTATTTTTCTTTACTTGGCTACGATGCTATTCAGCTCCCGCCCTAGGATACCTGCTTGATAACCACTGC
>JABXIM010000120.1 GCA_013373085.1 Oceanospirillaceae bacterium
TTGGCCATTTGGATGTGGGTTTTATAAGTTAACCTGGAGGCCATTGAAGATTGCGCCCACCGATAACATGGTAATGCAAATGGAATACGCTCTGGCATGCTCCTTCACCGTTATTGACTACTAAGCGAAACGCATCACCAATACCTGCATCGGCTGCTACTTGATGAGCCACTAGATTTAGGTGCCCTAATAAAACTTTGTCCTCTTCGGTGGCGTCACGTAAGCGTGGAATGGGCTTTTTGGGGATGACCAATAGGTGTATGGGGGCCGCTGGCATAATGTCTTTGAATGCTAGGCACAAGTCATCTTCATACACGATATCTGCAGGTACTTCTTTATTGATGATCTTGCTGAAAATGGTTGCATCACTGGGTGCTGGTTTTTGCATGTTGCCTCCAAACGTTATGCTTTTGAAAATTTGTCACGCAAGCTGGCCACATCTTTTAAACGATTAAACCAGAAAGGTGCGCCTAGCGAGATCAATATACTGCTAAAGATAATGCCGAGCCAATGACTTAAGCTAGAAAATTGCAAGCTGAAATAATAGTTAGGCCAGGACTCAGGGGTAATTTCAAATTGCAGTGCTTGTAAGCTGGGTTGAATCTCGGAAATAGGGGTTTCTGTGAGTTCTTTTATAGTTGGGGGTTGGGACTGTAATTGCTCAGTCACAAGATTCGCTTGATGACGAAATGCACTGTCGTAATTCAGTTTATCTAATAATGCAAAGCAATTGAGTTGAAACACAAAACAAATCATAAATGCCACTAAAATACTGATTTGATGCATCCATTGCTTGAAGCGTTGGCTCATAAATTCTTCAAGAGCATCAAAGTGCTCCAGCACTTTTAGTTTTAGTTGTTCTTTTTGTTCAAGGCTGATGTCTTTGGTATTGTTAATGATAGTAATGAGCTCTTGTTGACCTATGCTGGTCATTTTAATTTTGTTGCCAGGAATATTTAATGGTAGAGCCGTTGCGTATAAACCATTGGGGTAACGGCGCTCGATTTTATCCAGTAATACTTTTGTAATATGGTATTCAACAAAGTCCATGTCTTTAAAGAATTGGGTTAGAGCAGATTGCAGATTCTTGAATCTTAAATTCAGGCTAGCCTGGGTGCCATGAACCAAAGCGGTGACCAACAAACTAAACAGCAGCATAATGGCCATAAAGCCAATAACGATGCCTAATATATCCATTAACATGGGTCGTCCTCGTATTTTTGCGGGCTATTATGCCGCAAGCTCAAGTGACAGGCTACACAGGCTTAGAATATGAGTTGTTACCTAGGGTCATTAATTTGTTTATTTTCATACTTGTCCAAATATCAATGCCCTCATAGTATGCCAATATAGATGAATATATGGTTATGAAATGAAAGCAGGCAAGTTAAACACAAAACCATCAGTCGCCGTCATCGGGGCTGGGTTATCTGGATTATCTGCGGCTTGGTTGCTACGAAATGATTACAATGTGACCTTATTTGAACGTCATCAACGTGCTGGCATGGGTGTGCATACGGCGGATTATTCATCGAATGGTATAAAGACGCGCATTGATGTGCCTCTGCGAATCTTCACCCCGAGTTATTACCCCAATTTATTTGCCTTGTATGAGTACCTTGGTATTGAAATGGAGCCCAGTGATCATGCTGGTGTGTTTCAATATTGGCGAGAGGGAAAAATCAAACCATTTTTTCAATATCGCAATGCTCGGATACGCTCTTTTGAATTTTTACGTTTAAGTCGAATAGGTTTTGGCTGGCATAGTATTAAGTTGGTTTTACAGTCGATACGTTTCTTTAGAAAAATTGAGAAAGACAATCGAAATACGATTAAGGCGTTATCTCAGCAAACGTTTTTAGAATACTTAGAGCAGAATAATTTGCATAATCAGTTTGTGAATGAATTGATACTGCCTGCATTAGCCGTCACGCTAACCTGTGATTTTAAATCGGTACTGGCTTACCCTGCAGATACCATTATTGATTACCTGACTTGTGGCGTCATGAAACAAGGAATTGTAAGAGCCAAGCAAGGGGTGGATGGCATTGTGCCAAAGCTGACACAAGGTTATGTGTTACGTTGTTCCCATGAAGTGCTGCAAGTTAACGAAGCGAACGGCGGAGTATCTGTGTGCGTTAATAATCTGCTTACACAGCAAAGTGATACGCAACAGTTTGATTATGTAGTGATTGCCAGTCAGGCCAATATTGCCGCTAAGATGTTATGTAGCAATGAGAGTGACAATACCCAAGGCCAATTACTATCACAAATTCCCATGGCGTACTCCACCATGGTTCTGCATACAGATGAAAGTTTGGTATTTGATAAAAACCGCGCAAGCCCTGTGAGTTACTTGCTTTCAGAACAAGAAGATCGTGCGGCGACCACAGTGGATTTATCTAAAGCGTTTAGTACTTATGCACAGCAAGAATCGGTATTTCAAACTTGGCATCCTATTAAGCAGCCGCAAGCGGATAAGGTGATATGCCAGGCAGAGTTTTCCCGACCCTTGGTGACACTTGAAAGTCGAAAAGCGGTTTCCCAGTTGCAGTCCATGAATGAACACAGTTCTATCAAAATTTGTGGCTCGTATATGGCGAATCGCTTCCCATTATTAGATGCGGCAGTGGAATCCAGTGTGATTATTGCAGAATTAATGGGTGTACGCGCACCTTGGGTGCGGGCCTAAATTTGCTATTGCTTAAGTGGTAGGTGTGCTGGGAAGTTCCAAAGGATTTTCGCCGGTATAGGCGCTGGCAAATACGCTATTATCGAACAGGCCCTCTTGTCTTAAGGCTTCAATAATACGCTCAGATACATCAGTTGCCATGGCTTTTTCTAAGCGTACGTCTAGCACATAGGCTTTAACGGTTAAGTGATAGTAAAAGTCCCGTGCAAATACGGGAAAGACAGTGGCAGAAATGGGTTTCTTTAAATACACATAGTGGCTGCACTTGGCAGCGTTCAGTGCCAGACTTTTTAATTGTGCAACCGGAATGCTTACTGGTAGATGCAATTCTATGGCTACCATTTCATTGAGTTCACCATTGTTCGCATTGCTGATGGGCATTTTAAGTATGTCTGCATTGGGTACGGTGATCACGTTGTCATCGAAGGTGTGCAATTTGGTTGTACTTAAATCCAAGCTCATTACTTCCCCATAATGTTCACCGACTTTAATCATGTCGCCAATCTTAAAGCGTGGTGACACGGCCATCATGATACCGGCGACCAAATTACGAATGGCATCTTGCGAGGCTAGACCAAGGGCTAAACCAAGTGAACCTAATGAGGCATAGATGATGGATTCTGGTGGTTGAATAATTCCGATGACTATATACATGATAGCTATGAGCCAAAGACCTATTCGTATCACAGGGTAGGTCTGTGCTAACTGTATGCGATATTTCGGGTTGTAATTAACTAGAGTATCAATGATCCAGCGGATGCCGTACAAAACAACCCAGGTAGACGCCAAAATAGCGGTAATGGATAAAAGAGTGGTATACGAAAACAAATCGACGAATTGTTGGAATACGTTATTGTCCATGTGTCACCTAATATAAATAATTCATGGAAATAAGATAACGAATGACCACAGCCGAAATAATGAGCTTCAAGCTGTAACCGTCGTGACTATTCGCATCTTCATTCTTATCGAGTACACCGAGTCCACGTAAGTGCTCCAGCAATCTTTTGCTTTCCGTGATCTCCATTCGAAAAACCTTGCTGTGCTCTTTAGGGCTCAGTTGTCCATGAGTAGAAATCTCTGCCAAAGTGAAGAGCGATTTTTGACTCAATTTCTTAAGCGATGCCATGTCGATTTCATCAGCAGGCATGAGCAAGATACTCTGTGGTTTGGTGCCATAGGTTAGGTTATTTAAGCAGTAAAATAATCCCAGCTCCACACAGCCTTTGCAGCGTCTGGCAATATGATTGATGGGGCTTTTTTCTGAGTGTAGTTTTTCGGTTGGAATATCATTAATAGTATGAAAGCCGGCGTAAGCAAAGCGATTAATCAATAATTCTCGCATATCTCTTTCATTAAAATTCGCCACATGATGTTGATGCGATACTAATTGTTCGAAGTCATAGCCATAACACAAACGACGCCAAGCTTGTTCTTCGCTAGCAAGTAACCAAAAGTGATGACCCGAAGTAGCTATGATAATCGCGCTTACACTATCCACTACCGCTTGCGCGTTTAATGTTCGCTGCACTAAAAAGTGTAAGTTATCAACTGCAATGACCGTGGGCGGAAGCTGCAGTAAGCAAGTGATGAATTCATCTAATTTGTAGGCTTTCTCTTTCATACCTAAGGATTTACTTAGAGTATTTAGAAAGTCTTGCTCGCTTTGAATGCGCTTTTCTAAAGAGATGATTTTATAGGCTTGATCACCTTGCTTTATTTCTTGTATGAGCACATTCATCAAGGTTGAAAGCCCTGTGCCTTTTTCACCATACAAGGCACAGCTGATATTACGCCCTTGTTGCCATAGCTTGTAATAGCTCATGAGTGTATCCACATCTTTACGGTGAATGACACGAGAATCTAAACCGCCTAATGGGCCGTCATAAAAGGCACTTTTTAAATTGGCATCGAGAGATTGATAAAAGTCAGATTGATAAAAGCGACTCACTTGATCCAAAGGTACCATGCGATCATCATTCGATGACATGAAGCGCTGTTTGATTTGCTGCCAAGGTTGTGTAAACCAATTGCTGATATTAGGCATAGAACCGTCCTTGCTGATAGCAAGAGTATGCCAGTGAGTTTCTGGCTTGTCTAAATTAGAATAGGAATGATTTAGCCAGAGCAATTCTACAGTTTGGATAAAATTTGCCATCTAATTATGCAAGGTGAACTATGCTTATGCTAAGCCAATCTGATTTTCACATGGTCATGCTTGCAAATTTGCCTAACATAGCCTCATTATTCTTCATCGCTGTTTGAATGAGCAGTTTTATGAAGAATATTCAAATCCTACAATCTCTCCTCAAGGCATTACCGGACCCGGCATTTGTGCTATCTCGCAGTGGCCGATACGTGGCTGTCTATGGTGGTAAGGATACTCGCTATTATCACGATGGCAGTGGTTTAGTAGGCTTGAATATTTCCGATCTTGTTGTGCCAGAAAAAGCCGATTGGTTTTTGCAACAGATTGCATTGGCGCTTGCCAGCCGACAACTGCATATCGAAGAATATGAATTAAGTAACAAGGATGTGAAGGGCTTGACCGATGAAGGCCCTGACGCACCAATTTGGTTTGAAGGGCGCATCCAAGCATTGGATTTTCAAGTGGATGATGAAGACGTGGTGCTGTGGGTGGCCAGTAACATTTCCAAGCGCCATGAACTAGAAAATACATTACGGGCCTTGAGTTATAAAGATCAGCTGACTGGATTATTTAATCGTCACCGTTTGGCGCAAGATCTGACCTCCCATTATGAAAATTTTATTCGTCATGGTTACGAAACCGCCATCATCATGTTTGATTTGGATAACCTTAAACAAGTGAACGATGTATTTGGTCATCACCATGGAGATGAGCTGTTACAAGTAGTTGCAAAAATTTGCCAGCAAGAAATCCGTAAATCGGATTTGGTGTGCCGTTATGGTGGAGATGAGTTTGTAATCGTGCTGCCAAATATCAGTGTTCAAGATGCGGTGAACTTTGCCGAGCGTTTACGTAGCAGTTTTTATACACAATTAGAAAAATACAAGGTGAACGATATCTGGGCCACAGCCAGTATGGGGGCGACGTCGATTCAGTCCATCGATCAATCTTACGAAGACACACTAAAGCGAGTAGATCGTGCTTTGTATCAAGCAAAAGCCAATGGCCGAGATCAGGTGGTTTTAATTTAAGCTTTGATGGAGCAACTCATGCCGATTGCTAATTGTTGGGTGCATCCCAATTGTGATGCTAAATGTGAAGATCTAATTGCCTTGTGGTCGAAATTTTCTGGTCAATCTTCTGAGCATATGACAGTCAATATATGCCAAATGCAACAGCAATTTGGTCATGCTTATCAAGTAACGGCGACTCTCATCTTACCGACTCTTTGGCAATCTGACAGTATTAGCTTGTTACAACTGGGATTAGCCAAGGCATTAATTAAATATTATGGGTTAAAAGCCAAAGATGTCATGGTGATTACGCAATTGGTGGAATCTGGTTGTGTGGTCGAAGGTGAGAATGAGCTTAATTGGTAGTGATTAATCACGATCTTGGTTGGCAGAAGATAGTCAGGGCACTAAAATCACTAGAATGATAGATGTGATGTACTGAGTTACCATGAACGAATCAAAAAGTAGCGTGCAAGAGCGATTACTCGCAGCCGCAGCCGAACTCTTCCTTGAGAAAGATTATCAAAGCACGTCATTACGTGAAATAGCGAGACGCGCAGATACAACAAGCGCCATGATTGCCTACTACTTTAAAAGTAAACACGGCCTATTCGAAGAAATGGTCAAAAATGAATATCAGAAATTCTTTGGTCGGATGATGCAAGAGTTTCAACAGCAACCCCCTGTTCAGCAAAATGTAAATATCATTAAGAAACTGCAAACTATTCATAAGGAGATGCCATTTATGGCGCCTTTCTTAGTGAAGATTATGACCACAAAAGGCGGCCCTGGTAGTGCATTTATTAAATCTCAATTCGCCATGGAGCAAAAAGCCTTTGAGGTGGGTAATGAGTTTTTGAAAAAGCAAAATATGATCAATCCTGAGACCAATGTTGAAGTACTGCGCATTACTATGATGTGTGTCACCTTGCTTCCTGCATTATTTAATGAACACTTCCAAGAACTATATGGCGATCATTACGAGGCTTTTCAAAATAGCTTTGCTGAAATTGTTGGCGGTATGATCAATCAATATACTTTACCCGAATAATTCAGCTGCAATCACTCATGATAGAAATTACCCGTAGGTGGTACACCAATTAATGCCATGGATCCACTCATGTTCTCTTTAGGATAATGCGCCAGAGATAATTGGTGATCCTCCTGAGATTGCCATTTTTCTATGACAATAAAGATGTCGTCTTGATCGTCTTGTCGTAATACCTCGCAGGAGATGCAGCCTTTCGAGTTGGCGATGTAATCCTTTAGTGAAATTAAGAATTCATAGAGAGCCTGTGATTTTCCTGTTGCTGCGTGAAATTCATTGATGCGGGTGATGGCCATTTAATTCTCCTAACAGTAATAAGAATATGAATATCAAGACGTTGGATATTGTGAAACGATATTTTTTATGAATTCAGAAACGGATGGCCATGTATTGCGTGGCTGTAAAAACAAGCTATGAATACGGATAGCTAAAGCGGCCCGTTGGGATTCCATGGAAGGTAAGTAATTCATTGGAAACAGTAATTCATGTTGCTTGATGAACGTCATGGCTTTCAATACGGCGTTGGCTTTCAACTGACTATCGTTTTCTTGGTATCGGAATTCCCAGGTTTTGATACGTTGCTGAATGATCGTGCTTTCAACCTCGGTATTTGCTTGGGTTGCTGCCATGACGCGACAGTCATATTGGCGACAGGTTTCAGGTCGCTCCATATAAATAGAGCATTGTCCGTGCTTAAACATGGGACAGTGTCCCTGTTCATCGTATCCCATGAGTTGATACCCAGCGGGTAGGCCTGGAGCGGAAAACAATAAATCATGGGGGATGACTTCTCTTGCGCCAATATCATTGGGTCGAATCAAAATAAACTTTGACGAAGTACAGCATCCCGTACAGTCTCCACAGGGCACATTGCCTTGGCCCTTACCCTTCATGGTGGTAACAAAATCATCTAGCCAATGACTAAATTCTCCAGCATCGATTTGCATGCTCTACATCCTTAATGGCAAGCAAGCCGACCCACTGGGATCGGCATGATATTGATAAATTAAGTTGAATGAAGGTGAAAAACTAAGGCTGAGTAAGATCGACAACTGGAATCGAGACAAACGCGTGGCCATATGCGCTGCCGACCGTTGAATAGATCATGATATAGGCGTAATCGATAGCGGTGTTTTCATCGATACTAAATTGCATGGGTTGGCCTGCCTCTACTGATCCCAGTTCACGCATCCAATATCCCGTGGCATTGCTTACTCGCACATGATATGTGGTTGTATCGTTATTGTCGGTAGGGGCATCCCAGGTGATGACACCGGCATATTCATTTTGATCTGGGTCCGTGTCGGTGAATTGCAGGTTTTCAACGGGTTGTGCCACTTTATCGGAAAATTCAATGGCAGCGGCTGTTTGGGCGTCACCTTTTAAGTTATAGGCAACCACAATGAGATGATCGTTAATGCTGTCATGGTCAAACTGTAATGTAATACCAGTCGTTCCTTTAGACACACTAGTTAAAGGCTGGGCTTCATAGTTTGTAATGCTTGTTCCTCTATAGATGTGATAACCTTGAATTTGACTTTCATCTTCAGGCAACAGCCAAGATAAATCCCCATAAATTTTGTTTTCACTACCGTGAATATCGGTGAACGCCAGTTGTGTTACTGTGTCATTAGGCACTTGCGGTGCAAAAACATAATCATAAAATTCAGTGCTTTCACCACTGGTGTTAAAACTCACCACTCTTAAATAGTAAGTGTCTTCTGGGATATCGCTGGCACCAATGGCAATCTCTGAATCATTCACCGGAAGAATGGTATCCCAGGTAGCAATCTCATCTTTGTTATTATCCAGAAACTTCAACAGGTAACCGTTGATGCTGGATTCGTCATTAGGTCGGGTCCAACAAATTTTGCCTGAAGCGAGATATTCAAGGTATTCGATACGGGCATCAGGTAAACCCAAATACGCATTGCTATTAAATTGAATGCCATCTTCTTGTAATGCATATTCAAATTTCCAGCGACTACCGCGCTCATCGCCTTCATAAAATAAGGCTTGGCTGCGATCAGCATTTTCTAAGCGTTGTTGATGAGCGGCATAATCTTGATTATTTAGATCCATGTTTTCGCTGTGAATTTCGATGGCGCCGTTTTCTATGAAAATTACCTGATAAAATGCATAGGCAGAGCCGTCTGTAATATTTTCCATATCAGCTCTTGGTTGAACATTGATAACAAATTCACGGTGTGGCGATTCACCAATAACAGCGTATTCAAATTTATGATCAAAGTCCCAAAACATGTTATAGCCTGTGGGACTAAGGTAAGTTACGCCTGGATCCAGAGAATCACTATAACCTTCAATAAAGTCTTCTATACTGCTGTTGTAGCAATCAATGGAATTGGATTCGAAAAAGATAATGCCATTACTGGAACACATGGCAATTGATGTATGCATGGTATTGAAGACAAATACAGGGAAAGGTAACTCAATGGTATCGCCATTTTTACTCAATTGAGTCCAGTCAGAGCTTTCTACTTTTCGATAATTAACGCTAGCTACTTCTTTTAAATTAAAAGGAAAAATCGTTTGAGCATGTTCGGACTCTCCGTCTATGTTTCCAGAGTACACTGCAAAACCGTCACCTTGGGTGTACTCACTGTCTTTGACGCTGATGGTGTAATTTCCAGATTCTGTAAAATCAATAGCGTTCAATGCAGCAGATAGTTTTTCGCCGTTTGCATTAATCCGATAAATAGAAAAATAGCTGATACCGCGTATATCTTGTGGATTGTCGAAGGTCAGGGAGCCAGATAAAAGATTAGGGTTAGGAGACTGGTCCACAAAGGCGAGATCGCTCGCTAAACCTGTGGGTAGGCCTCGATCTTGAATGGCAACGCTTGCGCCTGTTAAGGCCTGGCCAGTTGCGTTATAGCTATAGATTTCAATGGCGCTGCAATCATTGCATTCGCTAGCTGAATTGAGTTCAATTTGGGTTTGCGCGACATCACTTATATTAGCGATTGCTGTGAGCGAATCGTCTCCTTGCTTTAGATACACCCGATATCCAGCGACATTTTCTTCTTGTGCAACCTGCCATTGTATTTGGCCATTAATATAGCCAAAACGTAAATCTTGATCATAAAATGTAACGTTATTGACGCGCGAATCAGGTACTTTTGGTTGAGGCTCTGAGGTGTCATTGCTGCTGGAGCCACACGCCACAAGGAGGCTGGTCATACTCAAGCCTAAGATTCGTTGGGAAATTGAAAGCATATTCTGTACTCAACATTTGCAGAAACGGCCGAATTATTCAAAACCCCCTGTGTATGTGCGAGCAGTTTGATTAATCAATTTGGCGAATTTGATTAACACCCGTATTTGACCAATACTTTGCGTCATCAGACACTGGCTTGAGGTATAGGAAAAATTTCATGAGTGACATTATTGTTGAGCGGTTACTAGACAGTGCAGCTGAGTTATTTTTAGAGCGAGATTTTCACGGGGTCAGTATTCGCGAGCTAGCCCAAAGGGCCGGTACCAGTAGTGGCATGATTCGCTACTATTTCACCAATAAGCAAGGCCTGTTCGAAGCCATGCTTAAGCGAGAATACGATCGCATTCTTAATATTCTGAAGGACATAATCAATCAAGAAGAACTGGTTGATTTTGTTGATACCATGCATCGTGTGATGCAGGTGTATGAGAAAAACCCCAACTTTCCCCGTTTTATTGTTAAAACCTATTTGCTGCGCCATGGCCCTGGCACTCAGATCATCAAAGACTTCTTTCAGCTGGAGAAAAGGATTGTGAGTAGCTGGGTAAGAGATGTGATAGCGCAAGGCAAGGTGGATCGTGACGCCAATGCTGAGGTGGTGCGTATAGCGTTTATGTCTCTGACGTTATTACCAAGTTTAATGATTGATACTCTTAAAGAAAGTTATAGCGAGCAAGGCTATGCTGAATTTCGAGATCAATACGTTGCGATTGCCGGTAATATGGTGCTAGGGAGTGTAAAGCCCCGATCAAGAAATAAATCAAAATCGACATCTTGAGTAACGCTTTTAGTGGTGAGGCAAGAACACTTTTGCCAATCTAAATGCATCATGATCGAGTACAAAAATAATGAAAGCGATTTATCAATTAAAATTTGGCAAGCCTGATGTCTTACAAGTCGGCGAGTTACCGTTACCAAAAATCAAATCTAATGAAGTATTAATTCATAATCAAGCCGCCAGTGTTAATCCTAGAGATTGTTTGGTTCGCGCGGGTAAATATCAACTGCAATTTTTAGTGAAAGGTTCTCCTTTAGTATTAGGTAGCGACTGCGCAGGTACCATTGTAAAAGTGGGCTCCAAGGTTAAAGGCTTTCAACCGGGTGATCGAGTCTATGGTATGAAGAACCCTTCACATGGTTTAGCCACTTATGCTGAATATGTCGCGATTGCACAGGATCACATAGCCACATTGCCTGAAAATATATCGTTTATCGATGGCGCATCCATTCCTTTATGTGCCTTAACCGCTTGGCAAGGACTAGTTGATCAGGCTCACTTGAAAAAAGATGAAAGCGTGTTGGTGATAGGTGCCAGTGGTGGCGTAGGAGTATTTGCAACGCAACTAGCGAATATTTTTGGGGCGAATGTGACAGGTGTGTGCAGTGGTGATAATGCGGATTTGGTTGCAAGCCTGGGTGCGCATAAAGTGATTAATTATCGTGAAACCAATCTTTCCTCACTGACGAGTCAATATGATGTGATATTTGATGCAGTCGGCTCGCTCAAGCGTCATCAATATTTGGGATTACTCAATCCAGCTGGGCGATACGTGACGACACTTCCGAGTATTGAAAACATCCAACATGGGCTTTTGTCTAAATTTAAGCGACTGTTCTTCCCTAGGATTAAGCAAACACGAGTGGTTATGGTTAAGCCTAATGCTCAGCAATTGCGCTATATAGCCGAATATTTAGCCGCGGATAAATTAAAACCGGTTATCGATTCAGTGTATGAGTGCCATGAAGCCCAAGCGGCTCACACTAGGAGCCAATCCAAACGAGCACGAGGAAAAATCGTGATTAAGGTACTTTGATGAAGCAAAGCCTTGAATCGCGAGTTTGGCGTTGGTTCGCTAATTGGTATCCCGCTTATCGCGGCAGTGGAGCACGTATTCATTTTGTTGCCCATGATTTTCGTCATGTGATTGTGAGGCTACCTTGTAATTGGCGTACAAAGAACCATATGGGAATCACTTGGGGGGGCAGCTTGTACGCGGCTTTAGATCCAATATATGCCATTATGTTGAATAAGAATTTGGGCTGGCATTACCGTGTGATTGATAGCGCAGCCAGTATTGAGTTTTTAAAACCCGGTAAGCAGACCTTGTTTGCCCATTTCACATTGTCAGCTGAACAGATAGAGCAAGTACGACACGCCTTGTTACATAACGCTAAAACCCAATTGGAATTGAAGGTATCACTGCAAGATACCGACGGGCAGGTTTATGTAAATTGTTACAAAACTCTGCATATCAACCATAAATTTCCTTTGGAAGTGAGCAACCAAGAGCTGTCCCGCTGACGGTTCTTGCCAGTGTGAGAGGGTGAATCCCACTCATTGTTCCAGCTATAAAACCCATAAACTCAATATTGGGCCCAATATGGGGTTTCATTCCAAGACGATCGGTCATATTCTACAAGCATGAGTAGACCAAGACGCAGTGATCATACAAGAGATGCCCTGATACAAACCGGTATCGAGCAGCTTTCGACCCATGGCTATCACGGTACCGGTATCAAGCAGATATTGGATGAACTGAATGTACCTAAGGGGTCCTTTTATAACTTCTTTGCCAGCAAAGAGGCTTTCGTAGCCGAGGCCATCACTACGTACAGTGATGAAATGCAAAAGCAGCTACATGACTTCGTTACAGGTCCTGGTAAGCATTTATCGCCTAAGCAGCAATTGCAGGCCATTTCTGAATTCAGTTTAAAGAAGGCAGCAAAAAATGAGTTTAAGCAGTCTTGTTTAATTGCGGCCATGTCCACCGAAATTGCTTCTGAAAGCTTGGCATGCCGGGAGCAACTTAAAATAGCCACAAAAAAATGGTTAGGTTTTTTCCGAAATTTAATAGCAAATGGTCAAGAGGTTGGAGAGTTTCGTAACGATGTCAGCCCTGAAGAATTAGCGGATATTTATTGGGCTGCATGGGAAGGGTCGCGCATCAAATTGAAAATGAGTAACAAAATTAAACCAGCACAAGATGCCATGGCATTAATGTTAAATGTGCTGATGGCACCTCAGTAATTACGTGAAGCAGCTTGCCTGCTTTTTTTATAAACAGTTAAAAGACGATCGGTCTAATATCTGACGGTCGACAGGAGGAGACAATCATGTCACTTAACGCAAGCACCCAGACGAGCCAATCAACTCTTTCTTTAGGTGATCGTTTTACACTTAAGAATGGTCTGGTCATCAAGAATCGTTTATTCAAATCTGCCATGAGTGAGCAGCTTGGCGATAAACAGCGCAATCCGGTTGCCGGTCTTGCTACCCTTTATCAGCGCTGGGCAGAGGGCGGTATTGGCTTGGCCATAACCGGTAATGTGATGGTAGATCGTAGCGCATTAGGTGAGCCTAAAAACGTTGTGTTAGATGAACAAAGTGATTTAGCGGCATTCAAAAAATGGGCTGAAGCAGGGAAAAAGAATGGCGCGCATATATGGCCGCAGTTGAATCATCCGGGCAAACAAATCCCCAGCTTCATTTGCGAAGAACCTGTAGCACCATCGGCTATTTCGTTAGGACGTGGATTAGAAAAGGGCTTTAACAAGCCTCGTACGCTTACCGAAGCAGAAATCTTGGTCATTATTCAGAAGTTTGCAACCGCTGCAAAACTATCTAAGCAAGCGGGCTTTACTGGGGTTCAAATTCACGGTGCTCATGGTTATCTAGTCAGTCAGTTTTTGTCGCCCCGTCATAATCAGCGAGATGATCAATGGGGTGGCAGTTTAGAAAATCGCATGCGTTTTGTGATTTCGGTTTATCGAGCCATGCGTGAAGCCGTAGGCAATGAATTTCCAATTGGTATCAAGCTAAACAGCGCTGACTTTATGAAAGGCGGTTTTAGCGAAGAAGACTCCATGCAGGTTGTAAAAACGCTGGCGGATGAAGGCATTGATTTAATCGAGATTTCAGGTGGCACCTATGAAAGTCCATCCATGATGGGGGCCGATGCTAAGAAACCGGTGAAGGAAAGTACCATACAGCGTGAAGCGTATTTCTTAGATTACATGGAGAAGGTGCGTAGTTTAGTGGATACCCCATTGGTGGTGACAGGTGGCTTCCGCAGTGCCCCAGCCATGACCGAAGCCTTACAAAGTGGTGCTACGGACTTTATCGGCATTGCACGCACTACTGCAGTGGATTCGGAATTCCCCAATAAGCTATTGGCGAATGATCAGTATGCCATGCCGCTTGAGAATCCAACCACAGGTAATCGCGGTCTAGATACAATGGGCATGCTCAGTATCACTTGGTATGAGCATCAAATGTGGCGTATGGCAAAAGGTAAAAACCCTAAACCAAGTTTGAATGCAAAATGGGTGGTGTTTAAAACCATTCTAAGTGCTGGCATTTATGCGTTTAGAAAGCGCCGCGCATAAATTTTCCATTAGATTATTAAACCAACCTCCTTATTCGTATTACCGGTAAGGAGTTTTTTATTGGGTATCTATTGTTAAGCTAATTTTTAGAGTTGTTTAAATTTGATGGTCTCGCCATTTTCATTACAGCAAGAGCAGAGATTGGCCTCCGGTCTAAAGCGAGAGCCAAACACCCATTCGAAATTCTCAAATCTCATTTGGTTTTCTATACACGATTGCTTGCATTGATAATACCCAGTTGTATATAGATATAACCAAGCGGATACAAATGTGATCGCTAGAATTTTCAATAACTTTGAACTGATGCGTTCAATGGTTTCATCCCAGCGAGTGGATTTTAAGAAAGGGGTCATATTTACTTTAATATTGCTCCACAAAGACACATATATTAAGACCTTGCTAGCTTGAGTGTTAGAGAATGCGTTAATCAATATGTGTAATTTGATTAGCTTAAATTTGAGTGGTATAGGACAGTGAGCATTATATAGAGTGTTAATTTTTGATTTCGGAAATAAAAAACCGCTTATGCCAGCAAAGCCATAAGCGGTTTAGTATATTCGAACGGTTAGATTTTAAATCTTCGTTAACCAGCCAAATTTGTCTTCGGCTTTGCCCCACTGAATATCATTTAAGGCTTGGCGCAGTTTCAGAGTAGTTTCTCCCGCTTCACCTGAGCCCACGGTAATTTCTTCGCCATTGTGAATCAATGTACCCACAGGGGTAAGAACCGCTGCTGTACCAGAAAGCGCTGCTTCGGTTCCGGGTTTTTGTGCGCGTTCGATCAGTTCGCTTACGGTGAAATCGCGTTCGGTTACCGTCATACCCATGTCGCGAGCAATGGTTAGAATCGAATCACGAGTGATGCCGTGTAAGAACGAGCTGTCTAAACCTTTAGTGATGATCTCGTTGCCATCAATCAAGATAAAGTTAGCGGCACCGGTTTCTTGTACGTCACCGTTCGGGCAGAACAATACTTGGTCGGCCTGACATTCTTGCTTAGCGCGAGCAATCGGGCCTAATGCACTGGCGTAGTTACCACCGCTTTTGATCATGCCCATGTGTGGCGCGCAACGCATACCGTTTTCTTCAAGCAATAAACGTAAAGGTTTAACGCCACCGGCAAAGTAGTCGCCTACTGGTGAAAGTAATACATAAAGTAATGACGTCTCAGAAGAAACGGCAGCCTTACCAATGCTTGGCTCGGTACCAATGTGCGTTGGGCGAATGTACATGGAACCTGGCGGTGTTGGAACATCATTGGCGTACAACTTCACGATGTCTTTGATCATGTCCGCTAGCTGATCTTGTTGGATGGCAGGCAAGAACAATAGATCTGTGCTTTGTGCCATACGTTTGATATTGGCGTCCATACGGAAA
>JABXIM010000186.1 GCA_013373085.1 Oceanospirillaceae bacterium
ACGACCTTCGGGTTATGAGCCCGACGAGCTACCAGACTGCTCCACCCCGCATCAGAAACAGGTGCGTCATTATACAGACAACCTGTTTTTTTTCAACAATGGTGCCCAAGGCCGGACTCGAACCGGCACGTCCTAGGGACACTACCCCCTCAAGATAGCGTGTCTACCAATTCCACCACTTGGGCAAACTTTTCAGCGGAGATCACTCCGCGGTCGGTACATCCGCGTCAGCCGGCGCAGCAGGCGCAGCAGGCGCCTGCTCCTGGAGTACCGGCAGCTCGGGCTCTTGGCTCGCGCTGCTTTCAATCACCTCAGCCGTCGGGATACCTGCATCGCCGATCGACTCGGCCTTGTTCTTGGCGAACACGGCCAGGACAAAACTTGTCACAAAGATACCGGCAGCCAGCACGGCGGTAACCCGCCCCAGGAAGCTGCTGCTACCCTGACTACCGAATACGGTCTGGGAAGCACCGCCACCGAAGGAAGCGCCCGCCTCGGCACCCTTGCCCTGCTGCAACAGGACCAGCGCGATTACCGCGATGGCGAGCAGTACATGTGCTACGAGAACCAGAGTTTCCATTCGTTCAACCAGTCACTTTTGCGCCTGCGGCCGCGCCGCAGATCGCGATAAATTCGTTCGCCTTCAACGAGGCACCGCCTACCAGGCCACCGTCGATATCCGGCTTGGCGAAGAGCTGCGATGCATTCTCCGCGTTGACACTGCCGCCGTAAAGGATCCGCATCCGACTGGCTGCATCCGCATCCACCTCGGCCACCAGCGCGCGCAGCGCTGCGTGTACTTCCTGCGCCTGTTCCGGCGTCGCCGTCTTCCCGGTACCGATGGCCCAGACCGGCTCGTATGCCACAACCACCTCGGCCAGCGCTTCGACCGGGATGCTTTCCAGCACCGTCTTGAGCTGGCGCGATACCACTTCGAGCGTTTTTCCGGCTTCCCGCTCTTCGAGCGTTTCGCCGACGCATACGATGGGCACCATACCGGCGTCGCATACGGCTTGCGACTTTTGCGCCACCTGCTCATCACTTTCAGCGAAGAGCGCGCGCCTTTCCGAGTGCCCGAGGATTACATGCCGAACCCCGAACTCCGCCAGCATGCTCAGCGAGACTTCACCGGTATAAGCCCCCTTACCGAAGGCCGAAGCATTCTGAGCGCCAACGGCGACCACACTGCCTTCCAGCAAATCACTGACCTGCGCGGTATAAACCGCCGGCGGACAAACCAGGACCTCGATGCCATCGTACCTGGATGCTTCTTTCAGAATCTTTGCAATCAGCTCGGCGTTCGCCTTGAGATTGCCGTTCATCTTCCAGTTGCCTGCTACGATACTTGTACGCATCGAACTCCCCTCTCGAAAGAGGCGCAAATCTTAACCGAGATGATTTTAGGATACAAGGGCTTGCAGCGCTTTTTCGACATCATCCGCCAACTCGCGGCAGAGGTCCGCCACAAGCGCCGGATCTTCCCCTTCGATCATCACTCTGACCACCGGCTCAGTCCCGGAAGGACGCAGCAGGACGCGGCCACTGTCGCCCAGACGTTCCTCGATACGCGCCACCGCCCGTTCGATCGGCTCGACGCCATCGATATCGACTCGCTTCGCGACGCGGACGTTGATCATTTCCTGCGGCAGTTTGGTCATGCCACTCTTGAGTTCGTGCAATTTTGAGCCACTGTCGACCATCGCCTTGAGCACCTGCAGGCCGGCAATGATGCCGTCGCCGGTGGTCGTCAGGTGACGGCAGACCACATGACCGGAATTTTCCGCCCCCAGCAGCCAGTCGCGACGGTCCAGCTCTTCCAGCACGTAACGGTCGCCGACCCGGGCACGCACAAAGGGGATCTCCGCTTGCCGCAGCGCTCGCTCGAGGCCAAAGTTGCTCATCAGCGTGCCCACCACGCCGCCATTCAGAGTACCCTGGTGCTGCATCTGACGCGCAATGATGAACAGAATTTCATCACCGTCGACCGCCTCACCGGTGTGATCCACCATGATGATACGATCGCCGTCGCCATCGAGCGCGATCCCGAGGTCGGCCTTTTCCTCGACGACACGCTGTCGCAGCTTTGCCGGGTCGGTGGCCCCGCACTGCTCGTTGATGTTGATGCCGTCGGGCGCGGTACCGATTCGCACCACACGTGCACCGAGTTCCTCGAATACCTGGGGCGCGACGTGGTAAGTGGCGCCGTTGGCGCAGTCGAGGACGATTTTCAGCCCCTTCAGGCTCAGCGCTCCGCTGACGGTTCCCTTGCAGAACTCTATGTAGCGTCCTGCGGCATCGTCGATGCGCTTCGCCTTGCCCAGCTCATGAGACTCTACCGTCGTCATCGCGATGTCCATCTGCGCTTCGATCGCGTGTTCGACCTCATCGGGCAGCTTGCTACCGGTGGCCGAGAAGAACTTGATGCCGTTGTCGTAGAAGGGGTTGTGACTGGCGCTGATGACGATGCCGGCATCGGCGCGAAAAGTCTTTGTCAGGTAGGCGATCGCCGGTGTCGGCATCGGACCGGTCAGCAGAACATCGACTCCCGCCGCCGAAAGCCCCGCCTCAAGCGCAGACTCGAACATATAGCCTGAGATTCGCGTATCCTTGCCGATCAGGATACGGTGCTGACCGGAACGTGCGAACACCTTGCCGGCGGCCCAGCCGAGCTTTAGCACGAAATCCGGTGTGATCGGATGCTGACCGACCCGTCCACGGATACCGTCGGTGCCAAAATAACGTTTTGTCACGTGTATTACGCTCCCTTCGCCTTCAGCAAGCAATCCGGTGTGATCAGGTGCTGCTCAACACACCGCCCACGAATACCCTCGGTGCCAAAATAGCGTTTCGTCACACGACCTCTCCCTTCGATTCCCTCAGCACGGCTTCGGTCATGCGCACCGCATCGACCGTCGCCGCAACATCGTGCACCCGAATGATATGGGCGCCCTTGGTCACCGCCAGCACCGCAGTGGCAAGACTGCCGTAAAGCCGCTGGTCGACCGGCCGGTCCAACGCCTGGCCCACCATGCTCTTACGCGACGTTCCCACCAGCAGTGGCAGCCCCAATTCGTGCAGCGCCTCCATACGGTTCAGCAGGCACAGATTGTGCTCCAGCGTCTTGCCGAAGCCGAAACCCGGGTCCAGTATCAGTCGCTCGCGGGCAATACCCGCGCGCACACAAGCATCCACCCGCTGCTTCAGGAAGTCGGACACTTCCTCAAGCACGTCGTCGTAGTGCGGCGCCAATTGCATATCCGCCGGAGTATTACCCTGCATATGCATCAGGCATACCGGCAAACCAGTCGCCGCGACGGCCTCCGGTGCGCCGTCTCGCGCCAGCGCGCGAACATCGTTGAGCAACCCTGCCCCCAGCGCCGCTGCCTCTGTAAAGACTTCCGGCGTGCTGGAATCGATGGAGATCACCACATCCAGCTCGCGACGGATGAGTTCTACCGCCGGCAGCACCCGGTCGAGTTCCTCCTGAACGCTGACGGGATCGGCACCGGGACGGGTGGATTCACCACCGATATCGATAATGCCGGCGCCTTCCTCGACCATGCGGGCAGCGCGATGCAATGCCTTCTCGGCCACCAGTCGTCCATCGTCATGATAGCTGCCGCCATCGGAGAAGGAGTCCGGCGTTACATTGAGAATCCCCATCACCTGCACGCGGGACAGGTCCAGACACTTGTCGCCGCATTGCAACTTGCTCACGTTCACTAACAATCTCCCATTATCACCCCGGCGCCGTCATGCCGGATACATGCCGGCTTCGTCGCGCCGGCGGCCAGCCAGGCTCAATGATACTCCCAGAACGAGAAAGGCCGACATCCAGGGTCGGCCTCTTCGCGACTGTCAGACAGCCGGTACATCCAGATCAGTGCAGTTTGCGGTCAGTAGGTCCGGTGATATCCGCATCGGTTCGTGATGCCGCCTGGTCGGAGCGTTCCCCCGATGCGCCATGCGAGCCCTGCTCACCTGGCTCCTGATCCTGATTCTTGGGCTCCGCAGCTGCCTCCTCGCTACCGCTGCCGGACGTGGCCTGCTGATCGGTGGCACTGTCTTCCGGATCCACCCAACCATCCGGCGGCGAGACCGGCTTGCGGGCCATCAGTTCGTCCAGCTGCTTGGCGTCGATCGTTTCATACTTCATGAGCGCCTCGGCCATGGCGTCCAGAATATCGCGGTTCTCCTCGAGCAACTGACGCGCCTTGGAATAGCAGTCATCGATGATCTTGCGCACCGTGGTATCAATCTGGCGCTGCGTTTCTTCCGACGCCTGCTTCGCCGGCTGGCCGTAACCACGTGAGAAGGGGTCGCCGTCTTCATCGTCATACAGCAGCGGCCCAAGCTCGTCGGTCAGACCCCACTTGGTCACCATGTTGCGAGCCAAGCTGGTCGCGCGCTGAATGTCGTTGGACGCCCCGGTGGTCACACCTTCCTTGCCAAGCGTCATCTCTTCGGCCAGTCGGCCGCCGTAGAGCGAGCAGATATTGGAGATCAGCGTCTGACGGCTGTGGCTGTAGCGGTCTTCCTCGGGCAGGAACATGGTCACGCCCAGCGCGCGGCCGCGGGGAATGATGGACACCTTGTACACCGGGTCGTGCTCCGGCATCAGACGCCCGATGATCGCGTGCCCCGCTTCATGATAAGCGGTATTGAGGCGCTCCTTGTAGGACATGACCATCGACTTGCGCTCGGCGCCCATCATGATCTTGTCCTTGGCCTTCTCGAATTGCTGCATGCCGACGGTGCGACGGCTGTCGCGGGCGGCGAACAGCGCTGCCTCGTTGACCAGGTTCGCCAGGTCGGCGCCGGAGAAGCCCGGGGTGCCGCGCGCGATCAGCTCCGGCTTGACGTCGTCGCCCAGCGGCACCTTGCGCATGTGCACCTTGAGAATCTGTTCACGGCCTCGGATATCGGGCAAACCGACGTTGACCTGGCGGTCAAAACGGCCCGGACGCAGCAGCGCCGGGTCCAGTACGTCGGGACGGTTGGTCGCGGCGATGACGATGATGCCCTCGGTACCTTCGAAGCCGTCCATTTCGACCAGCAGCTGGTTCAGCGTCTGCTCGCGCTCGTCGTTGCCGCCGCCGAGGCCGACGCCACGGTGCCGACCGACGGCGTCGATCTCGTCGATAAAGATGATGCAGGGAGCGTTCTTCTTGGCCTGCTCGAACATGTCACGGACACGGGAGGCACCGACACCGACGAACATTTCGACGAAGTCGGAACCGGAAATGCTGAAGAAGGGGACCTTGGCCTCGCCAGCGATCGCTTTCGCCAGCAGGGTCTTACCAGTACCAGGGCTGCCGGACATCAGCACGCCGCGCGGAATATGGCCGCCGAGGCGCTGGAACTTGCCGGGATCGCGCAGATAGTCGACCAGCTCCTTCACATCTTCTTTTGCTTCCTCGACACCGGCGACATCGTCGAAGGTGGTCTTGATCTGGTCCTCGCCGATCATGCGCGCCTTGGACTTGCCGAACGACATCGGGCCCTTGCCGCCACCGCCGCCCTGCATCTGGCGCATGAAAAACATGAACACGGCGATGATCACCAGGATCGGAAAAGACGCCACCAGCAGCTGGGTCCAGATGCTCTGCTGTTCCGGCTGCTTGCCCTCGATCACGACATTGTGCTGCAGCAGATCGTCAACCAGCTTGGGGTCCTGAAGTGCGGGTCGAATCGTCTCGAAGCGGTCACCGTTCTCGCGCTGGCCATAGATGGTGTACCCATCAATGACCACCTTGGAAACACGGTCGGCCTGGACCTCCGAAACGAAGTCGGAATAGGTGAGTCTGCGGGAATCTCCCTCGGCGTTGAAGTTATTGAAGACGGTCAGCAGGACCGCCGCAATAACCAGCCAGAGGACGAGATTCTTTGCCATATCATTCAAAGGACTACCCTCAGTTGACGCTACAGCGCATTTATTGCGCTTCCAAAGTACACCAGATTGACTGGTCTGACTACACGCGGCGGGCCCGCCCTGGGGCCACCGACACCGCTTTATACGGGCTTGAATCCGGTTCCGAGCAGGTAAACCTCGCGCGAACGAGCGCGAGACGCGTCCGGTTTGCGAGTCACGACCTTGCTGAAGCTCTGCCGCATCTCGCCGAGGTAGTCGTCAAAACCCTCGCCCTGGAAAACCTTGACCAGAAAGGTACCGCCCGGCTTGAGTACCTGGCGCGCCATATCCAGCGCCAGCTCGACCAGGTACATGGCCGCCGGCTGGTCGATAGACGACATACCACTCATATTGGGGGCCATATCCGAAATTACAAGGTCGGCCGGCGCATCGCCCAGCGCCGCCAGGATGCGTTCGAGCACCGCTTCTTCGGTGAAATCGCCCTGCACGAACTCGACGCCCGGCAGCGGATCCATCGCCAGGATATCCGACGCCACCACCCGGCCGAGATCCCCCACCAGCTCGCTCGCCACCTGGGACCAGCCTCCCGGCGCGGCACCAAGGTCGACAACGGTCATCCCCGCACGGAACAGTCGGTCCTTGGCGTTCAGCTCCTGCAGCTTGTAACTGGCCCTGGATCTCAGACCATCGGATTTCGACTGTTTGACGTAGCGGTCGTCAAAATGTTCCTTCAACCAGCGACCACTGCTTTTCGATCTTGCCACGCGTAATTCCAGCAGGATGGGGAGGCCGGGCGCTACTCAGGTTCCGGCAACTCGGGTAAAATGAACGATTGTTTTCATCGCGGCCCCGCCTCGAAGCGCCGGCCGGACTCACCCAATCACGAGGCACCGTATTCTAGTATGAGCCTGACGCCCGAGCAAAAGAAGCAGATGCGCACCATCGGCCACAAGCTGAACCCGATCGTGACCGTCGCCGGTAAGGGACTGACCGAAAACATTCAGCTGGAAGTCGACCGCGCCCTCGAAGACCACGAACTGATCAAGGTGAAGTTCGTCGTCGGTGACCGCGAGGTCAAGAAAGAACTGATCCAGGAACTCTGCGGCATTGTCGAGGCAACCCTGGTCCAGGAGATCGGCAACATTGCGCTGATCTACCGCAAGGCAATGGAGCAGAACCCGAAGCTCTCCAACCTGGTGCGCTGAAGTCTACGAAAGCTGAGCTTCGGCAAGCCCGAAGCCTCAGCCTTCTCATCGAATATAAAAATACCGCCATCTGGCGGTATTTTTATTTCTGCCCCACCGGGCGCTGCATCAGATATGCAGCACCTCGGCGACCTCGTACTCGATCTCGCCGCCCGGTGTGGCGACGCAGGCGATATCGCCCTCTTCCTTGCCGATCAGAGCACGGGCGATCGGCGAGTTGACCGAAATCTTGCGATGCTTGATGTCAGCCTCGTCGTCGCCGACGATCTGATAACGCACCTCTTCGTCGGTGTCGACATTGATGATCACCACGGTCGTGCCGAAGATCACCTTGCCGGAATGCGGAATCGCGGTGACGTCGATCACCTGGCAGTGGGAGAGCTTGGACTCGAGCTCCTGAATCCGGCCCTCGATAAAGCCCTGCTGTTCCCGCGCCGCATGGTACTCCGCGTTTTCCTTCAGATCGCCATGTTCACGGGCTGTCGCGATATCCGCAATAACCCGTGGACGGTCGACGGTTTTCAGGCGCTCCAGCTCTGCACGCAGAGCCTTCTCGCCGCCCACGGTCATCGGTACTCGGTTCATACTGCTTCACCTGCATGCAAGTCCTGAAGGCGGCGAACCACTTTCTCCTCACCATACTGCAGCGCCATGGTGGTCGCTTCGGCACCGGCCAATGTAGTGGTGTAGGGCACCTTGTGCTGCAGCGCGCTGCGGCGGATCTCGGAGGAATCGGCAATCGCCTTGCGGCCTTCAGTGGTGTTGATTACGTAAACGATCTCGTCGTTCTTGATCATGTCGACGATGTTCGGCCGGCCTTCCATGACCTTGTTCACCGCTTCGGCAGGAACGCCGTGCTCCTTCAGCAGCTTGACGGTACCGCGGGTACCGACCAGCGAGAAGCCCAGCTCGACCAGGTCACGGGCAACCTTGACCACTCCCTGCTTGTCGACATCGCGAACGGAAATGAACGCCTTGCCCTTCTTCGGCATCTTCTCGCCGGCACCCAGCTGGGCCTTCATGAAGGCTTCACCGAAGCTTTCGCCGATGCCCATCACTTCACCGGTGGACTTCATTTCCGGACCGAGAATCGGGTCGACGCTCGGGAACTTGTTGAACGGGAACACCGCTTCCTTGACGTTGAAGTACTTCGGCACGATCTCCTCGGTGAAGCCGAGCTCCTCGAGGGTCTTGCCGGTCATTACCAACGCCGCAATCTTGGCCAGCGAAACGCCAATGCACTTGGAGACGAACGGCACGGTACGGGACGCACGCGGGTTCACCTCGATGACATAGACCTCGCCGTCCTGGTAAGCCAGCTGCACGTTCATCAGGCCGACGACGCCAAGCTCCATGGCCATCTTCTTGACCTGCTCGCGCATCTCGTCCTGAACGTCAGCCGACAGGCTGTAAGGCGGCAGCGAGCAAGCCGAGTCGCCGGAATGCACACCGGCCTGCTCGATATGCTGCATGATGGCGCCGATCACCACGGTCTTGCCGTCGGACACAGCATCGATGTCCACCTCGATGGCGGCATTGAGGAAATGGTCCAGCAGTACCGGGGCGTCGTTGGAGACCTGCACCGCAGTGTTCATGTAGCGACGCAGTTCCTCTTCCTTGTAGACGATCTCCATCGCGCGGCCGCCCAGCACGTAGGACGGACGCACCACCAGCGGGTAACCGATACGGCCAGCTTCGATCACAGCCTCTTCGAGACTGCGCACGGTGGCGTTCTGCGGCTGCTTGAGGCCCAGGCGCTTGAGCATCTGCTGGAACTGTTCGCGGTCCTCGGCGCGGTCGATCGCTTCCGGACTGGTGCCGATGATCGGCACGCCGGCCTGCTCCAGCGCCACCGCCAGCTTCAGCGGAGTCTGACCGCCGTACTGCACGATCACGCCCTTGGGCTGTTCGACGTTGACGATCTCGAGGACGTCCTCGAGGGTAATCGGCTCGAAGTAGAGGCGGTCGGACGTGTCGTAGTCGGTGGAGACGGTTTCCGGGTTGCAGTTGACCATGATGGTCTCGTAGCCGTCCTCACGCGCCGCCAGCGCCGCGTGCACGCAGCAGTAATCGAACTCGATACCCTGACCGATACGGTTCGGGCCGCCGCCGATGACCATGATCTTGTCGCGATCCGACGGACTGGCCTCGCATTCTTCCTCGTAGCTCGAGTAGAGGTAGGCTGTGTCGGTGGCGAACTCGGCGGCACAGGTATCGACGCGCTTGAACACCGGACGTACACCCAGGCTCTGACGCTGCTTGCGGAACTGCTTCTCGCTGACGCCGAGCAGCTTGGCCAGGCGAGCATCGGAGAAGCCCTTGCGCTTGAGGCGGAAGATCTGATCCTTGTCGAGGTCGGAGAGCGCCGCCTCGGAGACACGCTTCTCGTCCTTGAGGATGTCCTCGATCTGAACCAGGAACCACGGATCGACGCCGGACAGCTCGTAGATTTCCTCGACGCTCATGCCGAGACGGAAGGCATCGCCGATGTACCAGATACGCTCGGCACCCGGCTGTTTAAGCTCGCGGATGATATCGCTGCGGGCATCTTCGCTCGACAGGTCTTCGATGACCGGATCGAAACCGCTCGCGCCGACTTCGAGACCGCGCAGCGCTTTCTGCAGGGATTCCTGCTGGGTACGACCGATTGCCATTACCTCGCCGACCGACTTCATCTGAGTGGTCAGGCGGTCGTTGGCCTGCGGGAACTTCTCGAAAGTGAAGCGCGGCACCTTGGTGACGACATAGTCGATCGAGGGTTCGAACGACGCCGGGGTGCGGCCGCCGGTGATCTCGTTCTGCAGTTCGTCGAGGGTATAGCCGACGGCCAGCTTGGCCGCGACCTTGGCGATCGGAAAGCCGGTAGCCTTGGACGCCAGTGCGGAAGAGCGGGAAACACGCGGGTTCATTTCGATCACGACCATGCGGCCGGTCTTCGGATCCAGGCCGAACTGGACGTTGGAACCGCCGGTTTCGACACCAATCTCGCGCAGCACCGCGATGGACGCGTCGCGCATACGCTGGTATTCCTTGTCAGTCAGCGTCTGTGCCGGCGCTACGGTGATGGAGTCACCGGTGTGCACGCCCATGGCGTCGAAGTTCTCGATCGAGCAGATGATGATGCAGTTGTCGTTCTTGTCGCGAACGACCTCCATCTCGTATTCCTTCCAGCCGATCAGTGATTCGTCGATCAGCAGCTCGTTGGTCGGCGACAGGTCCAGACCACGCTCGCAGATCTCGACGAACTCCTCGCGGTTATAGGCGATACCGCCACCGGAGCCGCCCATGGTGAAGGACGGACGGATGATGGCCGGGAAGCCGATCATATCCAGTACCTGCAGCGCCTCTTCCATGCTGTGGGCGATGGACGCGCGCGGGCACTCCAGGCCGATCTTCTTCATCGCCTTGTCGAAGCGCTCGCGGTCTTCTGCCTTGTCGATGGCGTCCTGGGTGGCGCCGATCATCTCGACGCCGAACTCCGCCAGTACCCCTTCGCGATCGAGATCCAGGGCACAGTTCAGCGCGGTCTGGCCGCCCATGGTCGGCAGCAGCGCATCCGGGCGCTCCTTCTCGATAATCCTGGCAACGGTCTTCCAATTGATCGGCTCGATGTAGGTCGCATCGGCCATCGCCGGATCGGTCATGATAGTGGCCGGGTTGGAGTTGACCAGGATGACCCGGTAACCCTCTTCGCGCAGCGCCTTGCAGGCCTGCGCGCCGGAATAG
>JABXIM010000080.1 GCA_013373085.1 Oceanospirillaceae bacterium
ACCGCGTCAGATTCGACCTCCTTGTCACCTACCACGAGTAGGAATGGGATCTTCTGAATAGTTCGCTCGCGGATTTTAAAGCCGATCTTCTCGTTTCTCAAGTCCGCTTGTGCACGGAATCCCTTATCTTCAAGAAGTTGCGCCACATTCTGGCAGTATTCGGCCTGTTTGTCCGTAATATTTAGCACCGCCACCTGCTGCGGCGCCAGCCAGGTCGGCAAGGAACCGGCATAGTTTTCGATCAGGATGCCGATGAAGCGCTCGAAGGATCCGAGGATCGCGCGGTGCAACATGACCGGCGTCTCACGCTCGCCCGCTTCGTTGACGAACTGGGCGCCGAGGCGGCCCGGCATCGAGAAGTCCACCTGGATGGTGCCACACTGCCAGACGCGGCCCAGGCAGTCCTTCAGCGAGAATTCGATCTTCGGCCCGTAGAAGGCGCCCTCGCCCGGCAGCAGATCCCATTTCAGGCCGGCGGCGTCGAGGGCGTCAGCCAGCGCCTTCTCGGCCTTGTCCCAGCTCTCGTCGGAACCGACGCGCTTCTCCGGACGGGTCGACAGCTTGTACAGCACCTCGGTGAAACCGAAGTCTTCGTACACTTCGTGCAGGAAGTCGATGAAGCTCGCCACTTCCGGCTGGATATCGGCTTCGGCGCAGAAAATGTGGGCATCGTCCTGGACGAAGCCGCGCACACGCATCAGGCCGTGCAGCGCACCGGACGGCTCGTTGCGGTGGCAGGAGCCGAACTCGGCCAGACGCAGCGGCATCTCGCGGTAGGAACGCAGGCCCTGGTTGAACACCTGCACGTGGCACGGGCAGTTCATCGGCTTGATGGCGAAGTCACGGTGCTCGGAGTGGGTGGTGAACATCTCTTCCGAGAACTTGTCCCAGTGACCCGACTTTTCCCACAGGGTGCGCTCGACCACCTGCGGCGTCTTAATCTCCAGGTAGTCGTGCTTGCGCAGCTTGGCGCGCATGTACTGCTCGATCTCCTGGTACAGGGTCCAGCCGGCCGGGTGCCAGAACACCATGCCCGGGGCTTCTTCCTGCAGGTGGAACAGGTTCAGCGCCTTGCCCAGCTTGCGGTGATCGCGTTTCTCGGCCTCTTCCAGGCGGTGCAGGTAGGCCTTGAGCTCTTTCTTGTCGCCCCAGGCGGTGCCGTAGATGCGCTGCAACATCTCGTTATCGGAGTTGCCGCGCCAGTAGGCACCGGCGACCTTCATCAGCTTGAACGCCTTGATGTGGCCGGTGGACGGCACGTGCGGGCCGCGGCACAGGTCGATGAAGTCGCCCTGGGAGTAGAACGACAGCTCCTCGTTGCCGGGGATGTCCTTGATGATCTCGACCTTGTACTTCTCGCCCATCTTGTCGAACATCGCCACCGCCTCATCGCGGGACATCAGCGAGCGGGACACGTCCAGGTTTTCCTTGGACAGCTCCGTCATGCGCTTCTCGATCTTCTCGAGATCTTCCGGCGTGAACGGGCGCTCGTAGGCGAAATCGTAGTAGAAGCCGTTGTCGATAACCGGGCCGATGGTGACCTGGGCGCCCGGGAACAGCTCCTGAACCGCCATCGCCATCAGGTGAGCGCAGGAGTGACGGATAACGTCGACGCCTTCTTCATCGCGCGCGGTGACGATCGCCAGGTCGCAGTCTTCGGTGATGGTGTAGCTGGTATCCACCAGGGTGCCGTTGACCTTGCCGGCGAGCGCCGCCTTGGCAAGACCGGTACCGATGGACGCCGCGACGTCATGGACGCTGACCGGGTTGTCGAATTCGCGTTTGCTGGAATCAGGAAGCGTAATAACAGGCATGTAAGTCCCTTATGGCTCAGTGGTGACCCCCACGACAGGTCACTTAAGGCGCTTGGCTTTTTAAATCGGGTTAACGCCGTACAGACGAAGTACGGAAACAAGGGCGGAAAAGTATACAGGAAGTGCCGCCGCGCAGCCACCTCGGCGAGCGATGAAACACAACCTCCAGGATTTGTGGCATGGGTGGAGCCGCCAGTGCTGTGCGCCGGCCGCATAGCACCCCGTTCGTGGCGGCGTAACCCATCATCGTCTCAGGGTCTCTCGGTGCCGAACTTATACCTCAGTGATGGGTTACACGACGCTCAAGCTGCCCCGGAGCTGGATATTCCGAGCCCAGGCGTCGCTTCACCCATCATACGTTCGGCGTTCCGGATTGCAGCGAGGCCCCTCCCCCGCTGATAATGAAAATACATTGATTAGAACAAGAAACAACGATGGCCCGACTCAAGATCAGCACCCGGCTGATGATCATGATGTGCCTGCTGGTACTGCTGCAGGCCGCCCTGCTCGGCGGTTTCGCGCTGCGCTACCTGAGCACCTCGCTGGAGGAACAGATCGGCCTGCGCGCGCTGCAGCTGGCGTCGATGATCGCCCAGACGCCGGCGGTGCGGGAAGCCGCCCGCACCCGCAACAGCAACGCCATGCAGACGCTGGCCGAGGAACTGCGCGAGGCGACCGACGCCACCTTCATCTCCATCGGCGACCGCGAGGGCATCCGCCTCGCCCATCCGCTGCCGGAGCGTATCGGCAAACCGATGGTCGGCGGCGACAACGAGCGCGCGCTGAAACTGGGCCAGAGCTACATCTCCCGCGCCACCGGCAGCCTGGGCCCGTCGGTGCGCGGCAAGGCACCGATCTTCTCCGAAAAGGGCGACATCCTCGGGGTGGTTTCGGTCGGCTATCTCACCAGCAGCCTCGGACACATCATCCTGCGCTACCAGAGCATCGTCATCAGCGTCACGCTGGCGCTGCTGTTGCTGTCGATTCTGCTGGCGGTGTGGATTTCGCGCCGCTTCCGCGCCGCCATTTACGGCCTGGAGCCGCACCAGATCGCGCGCCTGTTCGAGGAACGCAACGCCACCCTGGAGTCGGTGCGCGAGGGCATCATCGCGGTCAACACCGAGGGCCTGATCACCACCTTCAACCAGGCGGCCGCGACCACGCTGGGGTTGTCCGCCACCGAACCCTTGAGCGGTCGCCCGATCCAGGAGGTCCTGCCGGACAGCCGGCTGCCGGACCTGCTGAAATCCGGCGAGCCCGAGTTCGACAGCGAGCTGACGCTGCAGGGGCAGACGCTGATCGTCAACCGCATTCCGATCCGCGACGGCGACAAGGTGATCGGCGGCGTCGCCAGCTTCCGCCGCAAGGACGAGCTCGACCAGGTCAGCCGCGAGCTGACCCAGATCCAGCAGTACGCCGAAACCCTGCGCAGCCAGGCCCACGAGTACGCCAACAAGCTGCACACCATCGCCGGCCTGATCCAGATCGGCGCCACCGACCGGGCGCTCGACATCATCGGCCAGGAAACCCGCGAACACCAGGAACTGCTGCGCTGGCTGACCGAGTCGGTCACCGAGCCGGTACTGTCCGGCTGCCTGCTGGGCAAGTACAATCGCGCCCACGAGCTGGGGCTGCAACTGTCGATCGACCCCGACAGCCATATGGGCGCGCTGCCGTCGCATATCGCGCCGGAGCGCATCGTCACCCTGCTCGGCAACCTGCTCGACAATGCGTTCGACGCGACACTGAGCGCCGGCGGCAAGCAGGTGCTGCTGTCGATGACGGATCTCGGGCGGGAGCTGATCTTCGAGATCGAGGACGAAGGTCCGGGCGTGCCGGAAGCCGACCGAACCCGGATCTTCGAACGTGGCCACAGCAGCAAGGCGAGCGGACGCGGCATCGGCCTGCACCTGGTACGGCAGACGCTCGCCCAGCTCGGCGGCGAGATCACGGTATCCGACAGTGACAGCGGCGGTGCGCGCTTTACCGCTTACATACCCAAGCAGCTGGAGAAGGCAGGATGACAGCCCCGGAAATCTGTTCACGAATCCTGCCTACGGGCCCAAGGAGGTGGAGGTTTGAGTCCTGAAATCAGCGTTGTGATCGCCGAGGACGATCCGCAGATCGCGGAGATCCAGCGGCGCTTCATCGAGCGCATCGAAGGCTTCGAGGTGCGCGGCATCGCCCACAGCACCCAGGACGCCGCGGACCTGGTCGAGGTGATGCAGCCGGATCTGCTGCTGCTCGATATTCAGTTCCCGGACGGCAGCGGCCTCGAGCTGCTGCGGCGACTGCGGACCGGCAACAGCGCCACCGACGTGGTGATGATCACCGCCGCCAAGGAGGTCGAAACCCTGACCGAGGCGCTGCGCTGGGGCGTGTTCGACTACATTCTCAAGCCCGTGGTGTTCGACCGGCTGCAGCAGGCGCTCGGCAGTTACCGCGCCCACCGCGAACGCCTGCTGCAAATGCAGAGCCTGTCGCAGCAGGAGGTCGACGGCCTGCTGCCGCGCACCGGCGGTACCGGAGGCGTAACCAAGACCGCCCCCCAGGCTGAGCCGCTGCCCAAGGGCATCGATACGCTGACGCTGGAGAAAGTGCGCAAGGTGTTCAGGGGCCAGCCCTCGGCCAGCCTCAGCGCCGAGCAGGTCGGCGAGAAGATCGGCTCCAGCCGCACCACCGCGCGCCGCTACCTGGAATACCTGGTCGGCACCCACGAACTCAACGCCGACGTCGCCTATGGCAGCGTCGGCCGCCCCGAACGGCAGTACCGCTTGCCGCGGTAGGCCGGAGCACAACCCCGTGGGAGCGGCAGACCCTGTGGAAGCGGCGCCCCGCCGCGAATTGCCAGCTATGGCCCAAAGCTTCGCCGCGGGGCGCGGCTCCCACGATGCGCTCCGACCAAACACGAAAAAAGCCGCCCGAAGGCGGCTGAACTGGCAGGACGGCCCTACTCCTTCCTGCCGGGGTTGGGATGCAACCCGAGGTCAATCGACGATGCTGTGAGCCTTTTCAGCCTGGGCCGCCATGCGGCGACGCAGGATCGGGCCGATGATGTACGGCAGAACCAGGCCGGCGATGGCGACGATCCAGATACCGACCGACAG
>JABXIM010000041.1 GCA_013373085.1 Oceanospirillaceae bacterium
CCGAAGGCGGTGTCGATGCCTTCGCGCTTCAGAACCTCAACGGCTGCTTCTATTGCTCTCATCCTGGCCATGCTGTGTCTCTCAATCGCAATGTGAAAAATATATAATTCATAATTATTGTGTGCGACTCGATTGTAGTGACCGGGGCTTTTGAAAGTCAATACAGGATGCCGTATAACGGTATTGATGGTGTTCTATAGGAAATAAATTGCTTATTTATCAGATATATACGATATTCTTAAGCATAAATAATAAATAATTATGTATTAAGATGTTGATTTTTACACGAGCCATGGTTAGCTTGGGAACAGGGTTTAGCAGGGCCGAGAAGGCTTGCCGGGGCGAGGAATGAAGGCCGCGACAGCTGTCGCCGATTCCGCGAGGCCGCCTGGGCAGACCGTCGGACCCGCGCTAACCCGGTGTCGCTTCTTCGGGTTCGTATTCAGTGCGGCTGGCGAGCTCTTTTAAGGAGCGATACAGCGCCATTGCCAATGTTGAGAAACCAGCAGCAGAGAAGGTGCTCCATCGGGCCCGCAGCGCAGGTTTCTTGAGCGCGATTACAACTTTAAAAACGCAGCAAACGCCAAGGGTACGGTGAGCGGACGAGGGTCCGCACGGCGAAGCCGGCGAACAACATTGAAACCAGAGGAATACCCATGCAGAACAACAACACGTCATCCCGGATCGGTACAGTGACCAGCGGTTGTGTAAAAGCGACGCTGGCCGCGGCGCTGTCGGCGGCCCTGTTCTCGGGCTCGGTTGCGGCGGATAACCTGCGTCTGGCGGGCAATTTCGCCACCACGCACTCGAGCAGCGTGGCGATGGAGCGTTTCAAGGAGCGCCTGCCGGAAGTCTCCGGCGGCGAGCTGACAGTGGACGTGTTTCCGGCGATGCAGCTGGGTGGCGCCAAGGAGAATATCGACCAGGTACGCTCCGGCGTGCTGGAGATGACCTGGGTGGGCACCTCCTACCTGTCGCGTATCGTGCCGGAGCTCGAGGCCCTCAGCCTGCCGTTCGCCTATTCCAGTCGTGAAGAGGCGTTCAAGGTCGTCGATGGACCGGTTGGTGAGATGATCAGCGAGAAGCTGGCGGAAAAAGGCTTCGTCGCGCTTGGCTATATGGAGCTGGGTTCGCGTCAGGTGACCAACAGCCAGCACCCGATCAAGACCATCGCCGACTTCGATGGCCTGAAAATTCGCCTGCAGCCGAACGAAACTCATCTGGCAACCTTCCGCGCGCTGGGCGCAAGCCCGGTATCGATGGGCATCAACGAGGTTTACTCGGCGCTGCAGCAGGGGGTGATCGACGGCCAGGAGAATCCCTACAGCGTGATCGAGACCCAGAAGTTCAACGAGGTCCAGACCTACCTGAGCGACACCTCCCACTTCTTCGACTTCATTGCCGTGGTGGCCAACAAGCGCAAGTTCGAGAAGCTTGAGCCGGCGGAACAGCAGGCGGTGCGCGATGCCATGGCGGAAGCGGTGGCCTGGCAGCGGGCCAAGGCGGCGGAAGAGGATACCGCTGCGCGCGAGAAGCTGGTCGAAGCGAATATGGAGCTGGTCGAGGTGACCCCCGAGCTGCGTCAGCAGATGCGTGAGCGCACCGCGCCGGTGGTTGCCGAGCTGAAAGAGCGTCTCGGTGCCGACCTTATCGACGCTGTTCTGGCGGAAGTGCAGTAATGAACGACCGGGTTCTTGACGGAATCCCGACGGCGGGGGAGGCCGTAACGCCTTCCCCGCTGGTCCGGCGCTTCCAACGGCTTTTGAATACTGCGGACCGCCTGTCCTACTGGGGCATCGCCGTGCTGATGACGCTGATGACCGGGCTGGTGACGGCACAGGTGGTGCTGCGTTATTTCTTCGGCGACTCCATCGACTGGGCCGACGAAATGTCCCGGCTGGCGTTCGTCTGGTCGATTTTCCTGGCATTGCCGCACGGCATCAAGCGCGGTATCCACGTCGGTATCGATATCCTGATCAACCGCTTTGGCTCGCGGATTCGCGAAGGCCTGATGCGATTGATGCTGGCGTTGAGCGCTGCACTGATGATGATCGTCATGTGGCAGGCGACGCTGGTGGCGCGTGATGCCTGGAGCGAAATGATGCCGACGGTGGAACTGAGCGTGTCGGCGTTCTACATCGCGGTGATCGTGTCGATGGCCCACGCCTTCCTGCACCTGTTGTTCCTGGTCTGGCAGGGCACCGACGCCTGGGGGGATGAGTGATGGTTCTGGTATCGATTGGAATCTTTTTCGTACTGGCGCTGATGGGTATGCCGCTGGCGTTCGCGCTGGGGTTTTCCGCTCTGGGCGCCTTCGCCTTCGGTGGCATCGACATGGCGGTCATGCCGCAGAGCATGATGCACGCGGTCGATTCCTTCCCGCTGATGGCGATTCCGCTGTTCATGCTGGCCGGCGAGTTCATGGTTGGTGGCCAGATCATGCAGCGTGTGATCGATTTCGCCAACGCGGTGGTCGGCCGGGTCCAGGGTGGGCTGGCGCACGTCACCATTCTTTCCGGGCTGGGTCTGGCGTCCGTGACCGGCGCGGCGGTGGCCGGTGCCAGTGCGCTCGGCACCACCATGATGCCGTCGATGCGCAAGCACTACGACAACGGCTTCGGCTCCGCGGTGGTGGCCTCGGCCTCAAATCTCGGTCCCATCATTCCGCCCAGCGCGGCGATGATCGTCTACGCGCTAATGGCCGGCTCCAGCGTCTCGGTCGGCGGCCTGTTCATGGCCGGTGTGGTGCCCGGCATCTTGCTTACAGTGGGCATGATGGCGCTGTGCACCTGGATTTCCTACAAGCGCGGATACGAACCAACCGGCGAGCCTTTCTGCTGGCGCAACGTGCTGGTCCAGTGCCGTCGCGCCGGCGCCATCCTGCTGATGCCGGTGCTGGTAATTGGCGGTATCGTCGGCGGCGTCTTCACCGCCACCGAGGGCGCAGCCATCGCCGTGGTCTACTCGCTGCTGGTCGGCATCTTTGTGACCCGCAAGCTGAAAGTGGACGCGATACCCGGCTGCATGTTCCGCGCGGCGCTGACGTCGGCCGTGGTCGGCGCACTGATCGCCTTTGCCAAGCCGGTTACCTTCGTCTTTACCCTCGACCTGCTGCCGCTGCACCTGTCGCAGTTCATCCAGGGCTTCACCGCCGACCCGATGGTGTTCATGGCGCTGGTGATGGGCATGCTGCTGCTGGTGGGCATGTTTCTCGAGTCGAACGCCGCCTACATCATGCTGGCGCCGCTGTTCGCTCCGATCGCGGTCGCATACGGTATCGATCCGCTGTATTTCGGCTTCCTTTTCGTGCTCAACCTGGTGGTGGGCATGATGACGCCGCCGGTTGGCGTGCTGCTGTTCGTGATGTGCGGTATTTCGCGGATCTCGATCGGCGAGCTGCTGAAGTCGGTCTGGCCGTTTATCGTGCTGCAGTACGCCGTACTGGCGTTGTGCTGGATCTTCCCCGATATCGTCACGGCGCTGCCACGCGCGCTGGGATACTGACCGGGAACTGCTGTTTGCTGTCCCGGATGCCCGTCTCGGGCACCGGGAGCCTTTCCGCAATGATTGAACAAGGATAAGAATATGACAGAGCGTACCCTGCTCGGCGTGCTGACGCCTTCCTCGAACACCGTGCTCGAACCGCTGACCGCGGAGATTCTGCATGAACTGCCCGACGTCAGCGCTCATTTTGGCCGTCTCCGGGTCACCGAGATCTCGCTGCGCGACCAGGCGCTGAGCCAGTTCGACAACGAACCCTTCCTGGCCGCCGCCAGCATGCTGGCCGATGCCCGGGTACAGTCGATCACCTGGAGCGGCACCTCGGCGGGGTGGCGTGGGTTCCAGGATGACATCGCGCTGTGCGAGGCGATCCAGGCCGAGACCGGTATTGCCGCCACCACCTCGGTGTTGGCGCTGAACGAGATTTTTGAGAAGACCGGTGTAAAGAATTTCGGCCTGGTGACGCCCTACCTGGACGACGTGCAGGAAAAGATCGTCGAGAACTACCGCGAAGCTGGGTTCAACTGCGTGGCGGAAAGACACCTGGGCGACAAGGGCAACTTCTCCTTCTCCGAGTACGGCGAGGACTGCATCGCCGAGATGGTGCGGGCCGTGGCTGCGGAAGGGAAGGTCGACGCCATCACTATCTTCTGCACCAACCTGCGCGGCCCGCGGGTTGCCGCAGAGCTGGAAAAAGAGCTGGGTATCCCGATCTACGACACGATCGCCACCGGGGTCTGGAAGGGCATGCGTCTGGCCGGTGCCGATACCTCTCGTATCAAGGGCTGGGGGTCGGTGTTTGAGCTAAAGTAGGATGACTGCCATGGATGGTGGAAACACTAAAAATGCATGGAGCAAGTTTTAGTGGGGTGAAGCGGCGTAACCTAATACAATCAAACGGTTACCGCGCCGCCGGCACGCCGCGTAACCCATCAGCGGTTTCGAATCGCGTGTGGTGTTCGAAGCTTTTATGATGGGTTGCACCGCCGGACAATCCGATGCCAGCCGGTCATGAACGTGCCGTTGGCGGTTTCACCCATCCTACGGAAAGGAGTCGGATCATCGCCTGGTTTCTACCTCTGGGACTCTGCGTCGCGATTGCCGTGGCGCTGCTGTGGCCCGGCCCCGGTCTCTGGCTCAACGAGCTGGACCTGCTGCCGGCGCTGGTGGCGCTGATCTTTCTGATCAACGGCCTGCAGACGCGCACGGCGAGCCTGCGCGTCGAGCCGCGTTTCGGCCGCACCTTTGCCGTGGCTTTCCTGATCAACCTGTTGCTGTCGCCGCTGCTTGGCTGGCTCATTGTGCGCCATGCCGGGCTCGATGACAGCCTTGGTCTCGGACTGCTGGTGATGGCGCTGGTGCCGCCGACACTGTCGTCCTGCATCGTGCTGACCGGCGTGGCGGGTGGGAAGACGCTATGGGCACTGTTGCTGACCCTGGGCCTCAATTTTCTCGGCATCCTGACGGTGCCGCTGCTGCTCGGCGCGCTGGTTGGCAGTTCGATCGAGCTCTCGCCCTGGCCGCTGCTGTTCAAACTGTTGCAGATCGTGTTGCTGCCATTCGTGCTGGGGCTGTTGTTGCGACCCCTGTGCGGAGCGCTGGCGGCGGCGCGGTGGCTCGGCCTGGTACCGACGCTCTGCGTTATCGCCAGTGTCTGGGTGACGTTGTCGGCCAGTCAGCAGTCGCTACTGCAGCTGTCGTTGCCGGCACTGGTGTACCTAGGGCTGCTGGTGTTGTTACTGCATGTCGCGTTGCTGGCACTGTCGGCGCTGTCGGCACCCCTCCTCAAGCTCGATCCGGCGGAACGCAGCGCGCTGCTGCTGACTGCGTCGCAAAAGACGCTGCCGGTTGCGGTCAGCGTTCTGGTCGGGCTCGGATCATCCACAGGAGTGGCGGTGATCAGCTGCATCCTGTTCCATTTTCTCCAGTTGCTGCTGGATTCCTTCCTGGCGCCGAGATTGCGCGCCGCCTGAGCTCCCTCGCGCCCTGTTATGGGGCTGTTTTGGCGCTTTTTGCTACCTATTTGTGCGTGATTCCTTGGTAAATAATCCGCTATTTTTGGCGGATTTTTTATATATTTTTGCGATTAAACAATGGGTTAATGAGCGCATACTGAGTGATAGATAAATTATTATTGCATTCATAATTATATCGAGAGTAGGATGAATCCATGCTCGAGGTTCCGGAGTCTGCACCCCAGAGTGAGCCTGGTGGTCAGCGGTTTCCGGACAATCGCTATCGAATGAGGATGCAATGATGTCTGATCTTTCCCAGCCCCAGTTCGACCTTGTCATCCGCAACGGTCAGGTCGTCACCGCCGCCGATACCTCGCGCTGCGATATCGGTATCCGCGATGGCCGTATCGTTGCACTGGGCGAAAATCTCGGCGCCGGCCGCGACGAGATCGACGCCGGCGGCAAACTTGTGCTGCCGGGTGGTGTCGATGCTCACTGTCACCTGGATCAGCCGATGCCGGAAGGCCTGAAAATGTCGGACGATTTCACCAGCGGCACCCGCTCCGCGGCCTGCGGCGGCACCACCACGGTGATTCCGTTCGCCGCCCAGGAGAAGGGTCAGTCGCTGCGCGAGGCGGTACGCGACTACCACCACCGGGCCGAGGGCAAGGCGCTGATCGATTATGCCTTCCACCTGATCGTGACCGACCCCACCGAAAAGGTGCTCAAAGAAGAACTGCCGGAGCTGATCCGCGAGGGGTGCACCTCGTTCAAGATCTACATGACCTACGACGATCTCAAGCTCGATGACGGCGAGATCCTCGACGTGCTGGCGGTGGCGCGCCAGGAGGGGGCGCTGGCGATGATCCACGCCGAGAACTCCGACTGCATCAACTGGCTGACCAAGCGCCTGCTGGCGGCCGGCCACACCGCGCCGCGCTTCCACGCCGATGCCCGGCCGATGCTGGTGGAACGTGAAGCCACGCACCGCGCCATCGCGCTGTCGGAGCTGGTCGATGTGCCGATCCTGATCGTGCACGTATCCGGCTCCGAGGCCGTCGAGCAGATTCGCTGGGCGCGCAGCCACGGTCTAAGCATCTACGCCGAAACCTGTCCGCAGTACCTGTTCCTGACTGCCGAGGACCTGGGCCTCGACGGTTACGAGGGTGCCAAGTGCGTCTGCAGCCCGCCGCCGCGCGACCAGTCCAACCAGCAGGTGATCTGGGACGGTCTGATCGACGGCCTGTTCACCATCTTTTCGTCGGATCACGCGCCGTTCAACTATGACGATCCGCAGGGCAAGAAACCGGGCGGTCAGGAAGTGGACTTCCACTATATTCCCAACGGCATTCCGGGGCTGGAAACGCGCCTGCCGCTGCTGTTTTCCGAAGGCGTCAACAAGGGCCGGATCAGCGTCAACCGTTTCGTCGAGCTGACCTCGACGGACCCGGCCAAGCTCTACGGCCTCTATCCGCGCAAGGGCAGCATCGCCGTTGGCGCCGACGCCGACCTGGTGATCTGGGACGCCGAACGCGAGGTCACCATCCGCAACGAGATGCTGCACCACGATACCGACTACACCCCGTACGAGGGCATGAGCATCAAGGGCTGGCCGGAGCTGACCCTGTCCCGCGGCGAGGTCGTCTGGGGCAACGGCGAGCCGAGCCAGAGCGTCGGCCGCGGCCGTTTCCTGCCCTGCGGCAAGCCGGACATGGCCAAGCCGCGGGTGCGCTGAACCCTTTCGAACGATGGCCGGCTGCCAGGTTGCCTGGCAGCCCAATTCCACCACCAGGCAATGCAAGACCGGAGCCCTCGGGCACCGGCTTTTAATAACAACAAGGAGTTTTGCGAATGACCTACAAGAGTGGCCGCCATTTTCTGCAGATCCCCGGCCCGAGCAACGTGCCAGACCGCATACTGCGCGCAATGGATCGTCCGACCATCGATCACCGTGGACCGGAATTCGCCGAGCTGGGCAAGTCGGTTTTGTCCGGTATCAGGCAGATCTTCAAGACCGACAACCCGGTGGTCATCTATCCGGCGTCGGGCACCGGCGCCTGGGAGGCGGCGCTGGTCAACACCCTGTGCGCCGGTGACCGGGTGCTGATGTACGAAACCGGCCAGTTCGCGACCCTCTGGCACGGCATGACAAAGAAGCTCGGCCTGGAAGCCGAATTCATTGCCGGTGACTGGCGTCACGGCGTCGATGCCGAGGCCATCGGCCGGCGACTCGCCGAGGACAGCGGCCATGCGATCAAGGCGGTGTGCGTGGTGCACCACGAAACCTCGACCGGCGTCACCAGCGATATCGCCGCAGTGCGCCGCGCCATCGATGCTGCCGGCCATCCGGCGCTGCTGCTGGTCGACACCATCTCCGGTCTCGGCTCGGTCGACTTCCGTACCGACGAGTGGGGCGTGGACGTGGCGATCACCTGTTCGCAGAAAGGGCTGATGATGCCGCCGGGGCTGAGCTTCAACGCCATCAGTCCGAAAGCGCTGGCGGCGTCGAAGACCGCGACGCTGCCGCGTTCCTACTGGGACTGGGACGAGATGCTGCAGCACAACGCCAACGGTTTCTTCCCCTATTCGCCGGCCACCAACCTGCTGTATGGCCTCAAGGAGGCGATCGCGATGCTGCTGGAAGAGGGGCTGGACAATGTCTTCGCACGCCATGCCCGCTTCAGCGAAGCCACGCGCCGGGCGGTTCGCGCCTGGGGGCTGGAAGTGCTGAGCCTGGTGCCGTCCGAGCACAGCAACGTGCTGACCACGGTGCTGGTGCCCGAGGGCCACAGTGCCGACGGTCTGCGCAAGGTGATCCTGGAGAACTTCGACATGTCCCTCGGCACCGGTCTCAACAAGCTGCAGGACCGGGCCTTCCGCATCGGCCACCTCGGCGATTTCAACGACCTGAGCCTGCTCGGCACCCTGGCCGGGGTCGAGATGGGCCTCGCGGTTGCGGGTATCCCGCACCGCAAGGGCGGCGTCCAGGCTGCGATCGACTACCTGGCCGAAACCGCGCCCGGCGTGCGGGCGCAGGACAAGGCCGCCTGAATACCGGTGAGTGATGCGCCTGACGCATCGCTCACCGACTCCTTGCCGCTCGCGGCAATCACTGCAAAGCAAGTCACGACTATAAAAATAAGGAGTTTTGCCATGAAAAAGACACTTCTGGCCGCAGTACTGGGCGCTTCCGTTCTCGCCGCACCGGCGATGGCGGAGGATGTCGTCAAGCTCCGGGTCGTCGGCCAGCCGCTGGCGACCGGCCTGATCCAGAAAAACAAGGAACAGCCGTTCTTCGAAAACCTGCAGGAGACCACGGGCTTGCCGCTCGAGGTCAATTACAAGCCGCTCGACACCACCGGTATCAAGGATGTCGAAGAGCTGCGAGTGCTGAAATCCGGCATGTTCGACCTGGTGTCGCTGCGCATGTCCCAGGTTTCCCGCGATGAGCCGACCATCCTTGGTCTCGACCTGGTGGGGCTGAGCCCGGATTACAAGTCCGGCCGTGAAGTGGCGAAAAAGTACAGCGAAGTGGTCGACAAGCGTCTGCAGGAACGCTTCAACACCAAGCTGCTCGGCGTCTGGCCTTTCGGCCCGCAGGTGCTGTTCTGCAAGCATCCGATTGCCAGCCTGTCCGACGTGAAGGGCCTGAAGGTGCGGGTCTACGATCAGAACCTGGCGCAGTTCGTCGAGTCGGTCGGCGGCATCCCCGTACCGCTGGGCTTCGGCGACGTGCATCAGAGCCTGGCGCTGGGCGTGGTGGACTGCGCCATCACCGGTCCCAGCTCGGCCAACTCCGCCGGCTGGCCCGAAGTGACCACCCACGTGCTGCCGCTGGGCTTCCAGATGGCGCTGAACGGTTACGGTATCAACCTCAAGACCTGGAACAAGTTCACCCCGGAGCAGCAGGAGAAACTCCAGGGCGCTTTCGACGACCTGGTGGACGACATCTGGGCCTATTCGGAAGAGCTGTTCGAGGATGCCAAGAACTGCAACGTTGGCAAAGAGTGCAAGACCGGCACCCAGTTCGACCTGACCGAAGTGCAGGTCACCGATGAGGATCTGGCGATCCTGCGCAATGGTGTCAAGGAAATCTCCTATCCGACCTGGTCCGAGGTCTGCAACAAGACCAACCCGAGCTGCGCCGAGGACTGGAAGGCGGCGCTGGGCGAATCCGTCGGCCTGTAACGGAGGGATCGAGGCGGCGCGCGCCGCCTCGCTTTACGCGCTCTCGCGGTCGCCGTCGTTGATCGCAGAGACTGCTGCAATCTTCTGTTGAAGCCGGTGGATGCTGTGACTGCGGACAACGCAGGCACCATTCGCTGCGAAAAGAGGTGTTTCCATGAAACGTATCGAGACGCTTGCCAGCTTGCTGTTCGGGGGCATCTTCCTGCTGCTCTCGGTGCTGGTCTCGGTCGAGACCGTGCTGCGCAAATTCTTCAGCATGTCGCTGCAGGGCGCGGACGAGCTGGGCGGCTACGCCCTGGCCGTTGGCGGTACCCTGGCTTTCTCGCTGGCCCTGCTGGGCCGTACCCATATTCGAATCGACCTGTTCCATGAGCTGCTGCCGCGCCGCATGCAGTCGCTGATGAACTGGCTGTCGGCGGTGCTGATGGCCGTCTTCGCCGGCATCCTGGTGTGGATCACCTGGCGCGTGATCACCGAGACGATGGATTACGGCAGCACCGCTGCCACGCCCTGGGCCACGCCGCTGATCTATCCGCAGAGTGTCTGGTTCGTCAGTCTGTGCACCTTCGCGCTGGTGGCGCTGGGCTTCGCGCTGCGGGCCACCTGGTTGCTGCTGCGCGGTGACAGCGAGACCCTGAACGTGGAATTCCATCCGCGTGGTGTCTCGGACGAAGTGAAGGAGGAGCTGAACGACTTCGAGCAGCGTTCCCAGCCCCAGGGCGGGAGCCGGGACCTTCAGCCGCAACGCAGTGAGGACCGTGATGGCAACCACATCGCGGCCGGAGGGATGGCAAAATGAGCGTATCGATCGTTTTTCTCACCTTTTTCGCGATGCTGGGGCTGTTGCTGCTGGGTCTGCCGATCGCCGTGACCATGGCACTGGTCGGCATGATCGGCGGTGTCGCCGTATTCGGCTGGCCCTTCCTGGAATCGACTGGCGCCGTCGTCTGGTCGGTGCAGAACGAAAACATCCTCACCGCAATCCCGCTGTTTATCCTGCTCGGCGAGCTGATGCTGCGCAGCGGCATCGCCGATCGCATGTACGTCGCGATGGCGGCCTGGCTCGGACGCCTGCCCGGTGGCCTGGTGCACACCAACATCGGCTGCTGCGCGCTGTTCGCGGCCACCTCGGGATCGTCGGTGGCCACCGCTGCCACCATCGGCACCGTGGCGCTGCCGTCGCTGAACGAACGCAAGTACTCGATGAAGCAGGCGCTTGGCAGTCTCGCCGCCGGCGGCACCCTGGGCATCCTGATCCCGCCCAGCGTCAACATGCTGATCTACGGCTCCCTGACCAACAACTCCATCGGCAAGCTGTTCATTGCCGGCCTTCTGCCCGGCATCGCGCTGAGCCTGCTGTTCATGTTCTATATCGGCGTTACCAACCTGGGCGAGGGCGGCAAGCGCGAGGAAAAGGTCTCGCTGCGCGACCGCATCCGCCTGTCGGCCAACCTGATACCGCCGGCGGTGATCTTCGGCATCGTCATGGGCAGCATCTACGCCGGTATCGCCACCGCAACCGAATCTGCGGCGCTGGGCGTGATGGCCGCGCTGTACTTCGCCTGGCGTTCGGGGCGCCTGAACCTGGCCTTCCTGCAGGGCTGCTTCGTCCAGACCGCCCGCATCACCGGCATGATCCTGCTGATCATCACCGCGGCCTTCGTGCTCAACCTGACCATCAGCCTGACGGGCGTGGTCGATGACCTCACCGGCTGGGTCACCTCGCTTGGCCTGACACCGACCATGCTGCTGCTGGTACTGATCGTCTTCTACCTCTGCCTCGGGATGTTCATGGACGTGCTGTCGATGCAGGTGGTGACCATTCCGATCACCTACCCGATCGTGGTGGCGCTGGGCGTGGACCCGATCTGGTACGGCGTCTTCGTGGTGCTGATGTGCGAGCTTGGCATGATCACGCCGCCGGTGGGCATGAACCTGTTCGTGGTGCAGAGCGTGCGCAAGGACGGCGGCAACATCCAGGACGTGATGTGGGGCGTGCTGCCGTACATGATGATGATGCTGGTGTTCGCGATCCTGCTGATGGCGTTCCCGCAGATCGCCCTCTGGCTGCCGAACATGATGCATTGAGAAGGAGTTTTTTGATGAAGGATGATTCCCTGGCAACCGGCCGCGAGCTCTGGCGCCTCGGCGCCGCCGAGCTGAGTGAGGGCTACCGGCGCGGCGACTTTACCCCGGTCGAGGTGCTGGATTCGGTCGAGGCGCGCATCGCGGAGCAGAACCCGCTGCTCAACGCCATCGTCGCGCCGAACCCGGCGCGGCGGGCCGACGCCGAGGCCAGCGCCCGGCGCTGGGCCGCCGGCACCCCGCTCAGCGCGCTCGAAGGCGTGCCGGTCAGCGTCAAGGACAATATCCTGGTGCGCGGCCTGCCGGCGACCTGGGGCTCGAAGCTGTTCCGGGACTTCGTGCCCGATGCCGACGAGCTGCCGGTCTCAAGGCTGCGGGAGGCAGGGCTGGTGATCCTCGGCAAGACCAACGTGCCCGAGTTCACCCTCGAAGGTTATACCGACAACCCGCTGTTCGGCGTCACCCGCAACCCCTGGAACACCGAGCTGACGCCGGGCGGTTCCAGCGGAGGCGCGGTGGCGGCGGTCGCCGCGGGACTGGGCCCGCTGGCGATCGGTACCGACGGCGGCGGCTCGATTCGCCGTCCGGCCTCGCACACCGGTCTGGTCGGTCTCAAGCCGTCGATCGGCGCGGTGCCGCGGCAAAACAGCCTGCCGCAGATCCTGCTCGACTTCGAAGTCATCGGCCCGATCGCGCGCAGCGTCGCCGACGTCCAACTGCTGTTCGACCTGCTGGCCGGTCCCGATGCCCGCGACCGCAAGTCGCTGTTCGCCGCCGGCGGGGCCCACGCCGGCGATAGCGTCGAAGGGCTCAACATCCTCTACGTGAAGGATTTCAGCGGTAATGCCCTGGATCCCGAAATCGACGCCAGCGTCGGGGCGGCGACCGTGCAGTTGCGCAAGCTCGGCCACCGGGTCACCGAAGGTCCGCTGCCGTTCAGCCTCGATTTCGTCAATGCGTTCTGGCCCCAGCTTGGCCAGGTGGGCGTGGCGTCGTTGTTCGAGCGTTATCCACAGGGCGCGGCGCTGGCGTCCGAGCGCTTCGTTGCGATGGCGGCCGCCGGGGCGAAGGTCGGGGCCGCCGAATACCTGCGCGCGCTGGAGTCCATCGATGCGTTCCGTCGCGAGGTCGGTGCGGCCTTCGAGGACATCGACGTGATCATGACGCCGTCGGCGGCAGCACTGCCCTGGCCGGCGGCCACGCCGTACCCGGAACGGATCGACGGCCGCGAGGTTGGCCCGCGCGGGCACGCCGTTTACACCGGCTGGGTCAATGCCTGCGGCCATCCCGCGATCAGCCTGCCGTCGGCGCCATCCCGCGACGGCTTGCCAATCGGCTTCCAGCTGGTGGGACGCTTCGGTGCCGACCGTCAGTTGCTGGCGCTGGCGGCCCAGTTCGAGGCGGAGTCGCCCTGGTGCAACCGCTGGCCGGAATAGGCCGGCACGAATTTTCAGACAGGACCAACAGGAATCGAAGATGTCACTGACCGAGAACCAGATTGAACGTGCCGCCTCGCTGCTTCTGAACGCCTACCGCGAGCAGCGGCAGATCGAGGCGTTGCCGGCCGAGCTTGAACCCGGCTGCGTGGAAGACGCCTATGCCATCCAGGACCGGGTCGCCGGCGAGCTGTCCAGCGGCCGGGTGCGGGCCTGGAAAACCGGTGCGCCGAACCCGGAAACCACACCCTATGGTGCGCCGATTTTCGACCAGGCGGTACTGGAGTCGCCGGCCCTAATTGCGGCGGAGCAGCTGCATATGATCGGCGTCGAGGTGGAGCTCTGCTACCGCCTGGGGCGGGACCTGCCGGCCCGGGACGAACCCTACAGCGACGAGGAGGTAGCCGCGGCCATCGCCGGCGTGCAGGTGGCGGTCGAGGTTGTCGATACCCGCCTGCGACAGTGGCAGGAGTGCGCCGAGCTGTGGAAACTGGCGGATAACCAGATCAACGCCGCTCTGGTGATGGGGAGCGGCACCGACGACTGGCGTGGGCTGGACCCGTCGCGGCTGACCGGGCAACTGGTCGTCAATGGTGTACTGCAGGTGGAGGGCCGCGGCTGTCATTCTGTCGGCGATCCCTTCCGGCTGCTGCCCTGGATGGCCAATCACCTGACCGGGCGCAACGGTGGTCTGAAGCAGGGCGACCTGGTGACCACCGGCACCTGGACCGGCATGGTGTTCGTTCGCCCCGGCGACGAGATTGTCGGGCGTTTTCCCGGCATCGGTGAAGCCAGGGTCAGTTTCCCTGTGTAACAAAAGAAAAGCCACTCTCAGCGGCTTTGCGGGTTTTCGAAGGCACGGACCGGAGGGTGGGTATAGGCGCAATATAAGCGGATCTTTCCGCTTATATTGCGCCTATACCCGCCATATCGATCGTATCGCAGATCGATTGGTGTCGGCTTGCAGAGCAGTTGTTGGGTTTCGCGGCTACGCCGCTCCACCCAACCTACGATTCTGTTAGCTATTAGTTGTTTTGCCTACTTTCAGGGCTTCCACGGCCGAGTCGCCGGTGTGGCGCACGTGTTCGCGCAGAATGGCGCCGGCCTTTTCGCTGTCGTGCGCCCGCAGGGCGTCCAGCAGCGCCTGGTGTTCCTGCACCGATTCCTCCCAGCGCTGCTCGGTGCCGATCGCCATGTAACGGCCGCGGCTGGCCCGCATCAGCAGCTGTTCGTGCAGCGTCGCCAGCGTCTCGTTGCCGGCCATCTGCACGATCATGCGATGGATGTCCTGGTTGATCTGGAAGTAGTTGTGGCGGTCGCCGCTGCCGAAGTATTTCTCCATCCGCTGCTGCAACTGTCCGAGCTTCTTGAGTTCGGCTTCGCTGGCGCGCTCGGCGGCCAGTTCCGCGGCCATGCGCTCGAGGCCGCTGATTAGCTCGAACAGTTCGGCGAACTCTTCGGCGGTCAGTGTCGAGACGCGGGCGCCACGGTTCGGCTCGATGGTCACCAGACCCTCGGAGTGCAGTACCTTCAGAGCCTCTCGCAGCGGGGTGCGGGAAATCTCCAGCAGCTCGCAGAGGGCGCTCTCGTCGATGCGCTCTCCCTCCGGCAGCTCGCCTTCGATGATCATCGAGCGCAGATGCTCGGCGATCTCCTCGTGCAGTGAACGCCGTTTCATCGAGGGTTTCTTGCGGGTGGAGTAACTACTGGCCATCTCGTCGGTCTCTTGTGTCGGTACTGTCCCTGAACCGGGCGGAGGGAAAATGGCGTTGCCTGCGGTTGTCAGCGCAGCCCGGCGTCGGTGTTATCACGAATAAAGAATTATAGCGTTTTCGATAGCGGATGACAGCGCCTGGCTGGTGCTGAGGTTGCCGGCTCCGGGAGGGTGAGAACCCGGAACCGGCGGGGTGCTCGGTGGGTGACCCGGACACCGGGTCGCAAGCTGAATGCCCGGCACTCGGGTACCGGGCGATGGGCGGATCAGGCGATTAGCGTGGCGAACAGCAGTTTCAATGCGCTGGTCACCAGCAGCAGGGTGCCGAGTCCTGCGCCGTAGAGCAGCGCGAAATTGCGCCAGCCCGGGCGGGACGATTGCAGTCGCTCTTCGGTCATCAGTATCCTTCCTCGAAGTCCTCGACCTTGCCGCTGAAGATGCGGTAACCCCAGAGGGTATAGGCGCAGATCAGCGGTACGAAGATCAACACGCCCGGCAGCATGAACTCCAGGCTGGAGGCCGGTGCCTGGGCCTGCCAGATCGTCAGCTGGCGCGGTACCAGATAGGGGAAGAGCCCCACTACCAGTCCGGCCAGGCCGAGTACGAACAGCGCCGCAGCGAGGAAAAACGACTGCTGTTCGTTGCGGTGCCGGCCGAGATCCCGCAGCAGTTTCTGCCCCACCCAGAGGCTCATCAGCGGCAGCGGGCTCAGCAGCAGCAGATTGAAGCCGCTGAACCAGCGTTCACGGATCTGGGGCTCTGCGATCAGGGTCCAGACGCTGACCACGAACATGGCCGCCATCACCGCAACGACCAGTACGCGCCCCAGTTTCGCCGCCCGGAAGCGGATGGCGCCGCGGCTTTTCATGTGCAGGTAGCAGCAGGCGAGCAGCGCGTAGCCGGCCATTACCGAGAAGGCGGTCAGGATCGAGAACGGCGACAGCCAGTTGAGGCTCGAGCCGTCGATGGCGCCGGCTTCGACGCCCTGTACCACGGCGCCGAGCATCAGGCCCTGGCAGAACGCGGCGACGGTCGAGCCGATCGAGAAGGCCCTGTCCCACCAACGCTTGGAACGGTGGGCCTTGAAGCGATACTCGAAGGCGACGCCGCGGAAGATCAGCGCGATCAGCATGATCATGATCGGCACATAGAGTGTCGAGAGGATGGCGCTGTAGGCGGCCGGAAAGGCGCCGAACAGGATGACACCGCCGAATACCAGCCAGGTCTCGTTGCCGTCCCAGACATGGGAGATCGAGCGCATCATCTGGTCACGCTGATCCTCCTGATCGAACCAGGGGTAGAGGATGCCGAGGCCGAGATCGAAGCCATCGAGTACCACGTACATCAGGATGGCGAAGCCCAGCAGCAGAAAGTAGAAGAATGCCAGTTCCATCAGTGTGCCTTCTCGAGCTGTTCGAACTGTTTGACCCAGGCCAGGGCATAACCGGGCGCGTGGGTACCGATGACCTGGTCTTTCAAGGTCGAAGGGTCGGGCGCGCCTTTGCGGATCAGCTTGGCCATGAAATAGAGGTAGACGCCGAGCAGCAGGCTGTAGGTGACGGCGAACAGCGTCAGCGAAAACAGCACGCGTTCAGCCGGCAGCGGCGATACCACGTCCACCGTGCGAATCAGGCCATTGACCAGCCACGGCTGACGCCCCACTTCGACCACGTACCAGCCGGAGACGGTGGCAATAACCCCCGCCGGCGTGAGCAGCACGCAGGCACGCAGCAGCCGTCGGTCGGTGAACATCCTGCCTTTGCGCCGCAGCCAGTAAGCGTAGAACGCCAGGGCAATCATCAGCACGCCGATGCCGACCATGATCCGGAAGCTGAAGAAGACGACCGCTACCGGCGGACGGTCTTCGGGCGCGACCGATTTCAGGCCCTGCAGTTCGCCATTGAACTCGTGGGCCAGGATCAGGCTGGCCAGGTGCGGGATCGGGATTTCGAAATGGTTGGTTTCGTTTTCCATGTCCGGAAGGGCGAACAGCAGCAGCGGAGCGCCTTTTTCGGTTTCCGGCCAGATGCCTTCCATCGCCGCTACTTTTATCGGCTGGTGCTCCTTGACGTTGAGGCCGTGGAAGTCGCCGACCAGCGCCTGCAGCGGTGCCAGAAAGAGGGCTGCCCACAGGGCCATCGAGAGACCCTTGCGTGCCATTGGCTGATGACGCTGTTTCAGCAGGTACCAGGCACAGACGCCGGCCACTACGAAGGTCGCGGCAAGCATTGTCGCAAGCAGCATGTGCACCAGGCGGTACGGCATCGACGGGTTGAAGATAACCTCACTCCAACTGGCGACCTGATAGACGCCGTCGACAACCTCGTAGCCGGCGGGCGTCTGCATCCAGGAGTTGGCGACGATGATCCAGAATGCCGACAGCCAGGTACCCAGCGCCACCACGACGGTTGAGAAGAAGTGCAGTTTCTCGCTGACCCGCTGCCAGCCGAACAGCATGACGCCGAGGAAGCCGGCTTCTAGGAAGAAGGCGGTCAGTACTTCGTAAGCCATCAGCGGACCCAGCACGGGACCGGTAATGCGCGAAAACTCGGAGAAGTTGGTACCGAATTCGTACGACAGCACGATACCCGACACTACGCCCATACCGAAGGTGATGGCGAAGGGTTTGATCCAGAACTTCGCCAGCTGCAGGTAGACCGGGTTGCGGGTCTTGAGCCAGAGGCCCTCCCAGACGGCGATGAAGGTCGCCATACCGATGGTCACCGACGGGAAAAGAATATGAAAGCTGACCGTGAGCGCGAATTGCACTCGCGACAACAGGGCGGCATCTAGTTCCATTAGCTCCGCCTCAGCGCTGACGCAGCTTCTGAACCAGTGCCGGCGAGCAGGCGATGGTCAGTACGGCGGCCAGAGTCAGGAATTCGGTCATCAGCATAGAGAATTGCATTTTGGGATCTCCCATTAAAAGTTTTGCAGGAATAAAGCAGGATCCGTGCCAGCTTTGAAAAGGTGCGCCAGGTGCCTTGATTTCGGTCAAGCAGCTATGGAAAACTGCCCCAAGGTGTAAACTTGGTAGACAGTACCTTCGTCTAAGGTGTAAACGTTGTTTACGGTGTGGCCACGGTGATTGCATTCGAACTGATGATGCTGGTGACCAGCGTCTGTGCGCTGGTAGTGTCGGGATGGCTGTGGCTGCAGGCCCGGCGTCGACGCAGTCTGCAGGCGCTGAGTGGCTTCGGCGCCATGATGGCGCTTTGGTGTGGCGGCCATATCGCCATACAGCAGGGTTGGCACCGGCTCGGTATCCTGCTGATTCTGGCGAACCCGCTGATGCCGACGTTCTTCCTGCATTTCGCTACCCGCTTCGTCTACCCCGGACGGGGGCGGGCACCGCGCTGGCTGGAGTGGCTGAGTCGCCATATGGCGGCCATCTATGCGATCAGTATCGCCGTGATACTGCTGAGCTGGTTCGGTCCCGGCGGGCGCACGGTGCCGCTGGGACCGTTCGACGCCTTCTTCGTGTTCCAGGGGCTGGGCTGGTTCAATATCGCCTACACGGTGGTAATCGGCGTGTTCGCGCACCTGGTGCTGGTCTGGGGCCTGAGTGTGCACAAGGGCAATCTGCGACGTTCGATCGTGGCGATGTTTGCCGCCGGCGGCTGGGGGCTGCTGCTTGCGACCAGTTTCATCTTCCCGTCCCTCGGTATCGATTGGTACCCGTACCCGATGCTGCTGATGCCGAGCTACGTGGTGCTGCTGGTATACGGCGTGGTGCGCTATCAGATTCTCGAAGCCAACGCCTTCGCCAAGCGCGCCTTGCCCTGGCTGGTGCTGATGCTGGTGCTGCTGGGTGTGATGATGCTGATCAGTGCGCTGACTGCGGCCTTTCTTCCCGGTCCGCTGGCCGCAGTGCCGGTGTGGCAGCTGTGGTTGTGCAGCCTGCTGGCGCTGGCCGTGGCGCTGTTGCTCAAAAGACCCCTCAATGAGTTGTCGGACCAGTTGATCTATCCCGGCGTGCGGCTCAACGAGGGCTTGCTGGAACGCTGGACCAACCGCCTCAAGTCCGCCGGCAGTTGGGAGTCGCTTGAGGATCTGGCGGCCGAGTTGATCAGCAAGCAGCTCGGGCAGCCGGTCCGCATCCTGCTGCAGCAAGCGGGCGCGCCGGTACCGGCCGTCAGCAGTCGTGGCTTGCATATCCTCTGCCTGCATCGCGTCACCGGCTGGCGTTTTCGCCTCGAAGGCTGGGATGACGTCAAACCCGGTCTGCGCCTCACCGGTGAGGTATTCGGATCGCTGCTGGCGACCAGTTGCGGCCTGCTCGAGCGCTCGCTGCAGCTGGCCGAGGCCGAACGCCGCCGTCTCGCCAGTGAGCATCTGGTGGAGCTTGGCAGCCTGTCCGCGGTTATGGCCCATGAGCTGCGCAATCCGCTCAACGTTATTTCGATGGCGACGGCAGATCTGCCCAGCGAGCGACGGGCCCTGATCCAGGCGCAGCTCAAGCGCGCCGACCGTCAGATCTCGGATCTGCTGCTGTACTCCGGCCGTATCGAGCCGCAACCGCAACCGGTGCAGCTGGCGGCGATGCTGGAGAGCCTGCGACCGCTGTTCGACTGGCAGCAGACCGAATTCGAAACGGCAGTGCCGGCTGAGCTCTCGCTGCAGGCCGACCCGCACCGCCTGCAGCAGGTGTTCACCAACCTGATCGACAATGCGCTCAGTTTCGTGCGCAACAGCGCCGGCAGTCGTATCCGTGTCGATGCCGATGACAGCGGGCGCTGTATCCGGATCCACAACAACGGACCGGCGATCGATCCGTCGCTGCACGATAGCCTGTTCCAGCCGTTCGTCAGCCGCCGGGCCGGCGGCAGCGGGCTGGGCCTGGCGATAGTGAGACGGATTATGGACGCGCATGGCGGCGACGTCCGCCTGCGTACGGATCTCGGCTGGCCCGTAACCTTCGAACTGGTGTTTCCCGAGCGGGCAATGACATGAAGCGACCGGCGTTCTTTGACGAAACAACGCGCCATGGACGGCTCATATGGCGCGGCGATGTCCGCCTGCGTACGGATCTCGGCTGGCCGGTGACCTTTGAACTTAGTTTTCCTGCGGAGGCTTCGTCATGAGCAAGCCCAGAATTCTGCTGATCGACGACGAGCCGGCGTTTCGCTCGCTGTGCGAGCAGTGGCTGATCAGCGCCGGTTACGAGGTGCGTGGCGGCGCCAGCGTCGAGGAGGCGAGGGCGCTGCTCGGTCCGTTCGATCCCGATCTGCTGCTGCTGGACCTGTCGCTGCCGCCGCACTTCGATCCAGCCGACACCCTCAAGGCCGTACCGGAGTTCGCCAGTCGGCCGGTGATCATCCTCACCGGTCATGCCGATCGCGAGCTGGCGCTGTACGCGATGCGACAGGGGGCCTGGGATTTCCTCGCCAAGCCGCTGGACCCGGATATGCTGGCGGTGGTGGTCAAGCGGGCGGTGACCAAGCACCAGCTTAGCCGCGAGCTGCAGCTGCTGCGCAACGGGCCGGCGAGCGGAACGCCGCTGGACCGGCTCATCGGTGTATCGCCGTCGATGACCGGCGTGCGGGCGCTGGTGGAGCGGATTGCGCCGACCGATGCCCGGGTTCTGGTGACCGGGCCCTCCGGCACCGGCAAGGAGGTGATATCCCGGGCGCTGCATGACCTCAGTTTGCGCGCCGAAGGCCCCTTCATCTCGGTGCATTGCGGGGCCATTCCAGCGGATCTGCTGGAAAGCGAGCTGTTCGGGTATGTGAAGGGCGCCTTTACCGGGGCCGACCGTGACCGCGACGGCCTGCTCAAGCTGGCCGACGGCGGCACGTTGTTCCTCGATGAAATCGGCGAAATGCCGCTGCCGATGCAGGTCAAGCTGCTGCGGGTGTTGCAGGAGGGCAACTTTTACCCGGTCGGCGGGCGTACCCTGCAGCAGATCAACGTGAGGGTGGTCTCGGCCACCAATGCCAACCTGCCGGAGCGGGTTTCTCGGGGGGAGTTCCGCGAGGATCTGTACTACCGCATCAAGGGTGTCACGATTGAAACCCGGCCACTGTCCGAGCGGCCTGAGGATATACCGCTGCTGGTGCGCCATTTCCTGTCGCAGCAGGCGCAGAACAGCGGCCAGCCGCCGCTGCATCTCGATCCGGAAGTGCTCGACTGGTTGCTGCGGCGCAAATGGCCGGGCAATGTGCGGGAATTGCGCAACAGCCTGGAGAGTATCTGTGCGCTGAGCCGGGGAGGGCGGGTGACACTGGAGGATGTCGCGCTGCTTCATCCTGGTGCCCAGTCGGGTACGGCGGCTGACGAAATGATCGATTCCGATGCGCCGCTGGAGGAGCAGGTCAGGGCGCTGGAGATCCGCGTGATTCGCAGGGCGCTGGTGCAGTACGATGGCAACCGCACCCGGGCCGCCACGGCGCTGGGGCTCTCACGCCAGGGTCTGCTGAAGAAAATCGAACGCTACGGACTCTGACGCGCGACGTTTACCGGGCCGGGATATTGTCGCTATTCATCGATGCAGCACCATCGGCAAGCCGGCCACCAGCGGATCGATAACATGGAGAAGTAATGGATTATGAACGGACACAGCAAAGTTATAGGTTATCTGCTCTGGATCTTCGGTTTCATGGGCGCACACCGTTTCTACTATGGCCGCCCGGTTAGCGGCACCCTGTATTTTTTCACCCTGGGGCTGTTTCTGATCGGCTGGATCGTTGACCTGTTCCTGATTCCGGCGCTGGACCGCGACGCCGAATTCAGTTTCCGTCCGGGTCCGAACGATTACAATATCGCCTGGATTCTGCTGACCTTCCTCGGTATTTTTGGCGTGCACCGCTTCTATCTGGGCAAATGGCTCAGTGGGTTGCTTTATCTGCTGACCGGCGGGTTCTTCCTGGTCGGTGTCATTTATGACTACTGGACGCTGAACGATCAGGTCAGCGAATTGAACGGCGAAGCCGCAGCCCGGGGCTGACTGGCAGGGGTCTCACCCTGGCTCGGGACTATCACTGGCATGAGGGAATGATTGGCTAATGGACGTGAAATACTCTGAATACCCGGCAATGTTCAAGAACAACCCCTTGGGTTTTCTGTTGTCGATCCTGCTGGTGCCAGTCGGTATCGGCATCATCATCCTGATGGTTTGGTACCTCAAGTGCAAGTCGACGCGACTGGAAGTGACCGAGCGCGAACTGATTGTCGAGCGCGGTCTGCTGAGCAAGGACCGCACCGAACTGTCGCTCGCCAGCATCCGCACGGTGAACGTCTACCAGTCGTTTTTCAACCGTATCTTCGGTGTCGGCAAGATTGCCGTCTATACCGCCGGTGACGAGGCCGAGGTGGAAGTGGCGGGCCTGCCGGATCCGCACCGGCTGCGGGAACTGATCAAGCAGGGGCAGCCGGCATGAGTGTGGGGCTGAACGATGGCGCCTGATCAGGACTCCAGGGACAAGCGCCAGGCTCGCGGCGTGTTGCTGGCGATTCTGGTGCTGCTGAGCCTGCTGTTGGCCGCCGGAGTGCTGTTGTTGCCGCAGTTGGCGCAGATTGCCGAAACCAGCCTGGAGCCCGGGCTCGGGCTGAAAAATGCCGCTGTCATCTCGTTTTTCGTCACGGTGGCGCTGATGGTGGTCTTCGCGATCGCCGCAGGCGATGGCTTTATCGGCGAGATCCAGTTCATGCTTGCAGGGTTCGCATCCTTTTTCGTCGTGATCTGGCTGATGCTGGCATGGATCTTTTGACGTAGGTTGGGTCTGGCGGCGTCTGGCTCGATACTTCAAGCCAGCACCGGGATATACAGCCGCGTAACCCATCAAGGATTTCACCCCGGCAGCGGCGTTCCGCATAACCCGCCAACCGTCACAGCTCCAGTCCAAAGGTCGGCGTTTCGCGGTCCAGCCGCGTGACAAACTCGCTGACCAGCTCCCGAACCTTGAGTATTTCGGGGCGCTCGCCATTCTCGGTCCGGGACCAGAGCGCGATGTCACGCCGGGGTCCCTGTTTTCCCTCCACTTCGATCAGCTGCTCAGGCTCGATCTCGCCTGTCATCAGTGCCAGTCGGGCCGGCAGACGGACCAGCATATCGGTGGTGTCGAGCAGATGCATGACCGAGCGGATACTGCCGGTGAAAGCGATGCGTGCCGCTCTCGGCCCCGCCAGCTCACCCTGCCCGTCGAGGAAGCCAGCACTGGCACCGGCGATCATCCAGTTCTGTTGCGCAAGCACCTCTTTCGATATCGGTTGCCGGGCGCCGACCAGCTTCGACCGCTTGCCGGCGAAGACCCCGGAGCGGTCCCGGAACAGCAGTTCGCGATCGAGCGCCGCCTGAGTCACCGAGAGGTGCGCGGGGGCCAGCAGAAAATCCAGACTCCCTTCCTGCATCAGGCGAATCTGCGCCGCGGCCGATCCGGTGCGGAAATGGAACACATAGCGCTTTTCGTGCAAAAAGTGTGTGGTCATCTCGCGAAAGGTCGCGAACTCCCACAGCGGGTCTATGCCGATCGTGAATTCGCTGTGATAGCCGCTGTGCCACTGCCGGATCACCTCCTCGCCATGCTCCGAGTCGGCCAGAATGCGTTCGCCGATCTGAGCCAGGCGGGCACCGATTTCAGTCGGTACCACGCCGTAGCGTGTACGCTTCAACAGAGGCGCGCCAACCTTCATTTCCAGCTGCTGTATGCCCCGGCTCAGTGTGGGCTGGGTCACAAACAGCTGTTCCGATGCTCGACTCAGGGAACCCTGCTTGACGATGATCGCTAACTGTTTCAACAGGTTGGGATTCATGTATGCGTTTTCTTTTAGTCTGAAAGCAAAAACTCATTTTTCCTTATATTTTAGTTTGGATAAAGTGGGTTTACAGCATGAACAACAAGAGAGGTTGGCCCGATGCAGTTTCATATCGATGGTTTTTATCCCGGCGATCCCCGATTCTCCGATCCCCAGGACCGCGTGGTTGCGCCGCCGCTGAAGCGCCCGCTGCCCGAAAAAGTCGATGTGATGATCGTGGGTTGTGGCCCGGCAGGCCTCAACCTCGCAGCGCAGCTGTCCAGGTTCGGCGGCATCAAGGTCGCCATCGTCGACCAGAAGGATGACCGGCTGCTGGTGGGTCAGGCGGATGGGATCGCCTGCCGTACCGTTGAAATGTTCCAGGCGTACGGCTTCGCTGATCAGATCATTCAGGAAGCCTACCAGGTAAACGAAGCGGCTTTCTGGAAGCCGGACGCCGACAAGCCCAGCCATATCGCGCGCAGCGGCAAGGTGCCGGACGTGGCGGACGATCTGTCCGAGATGCCTCACCTGATCATCAACCAGGCGCGTGTGCACGATATGTTTCTGGACGTGATGCGCCAGGGTCCGGGTAAGGTCGAGCCGCACTACCAGCGCAAGATGCTGAGCCTGGACGTTGATCCGAACGGCGGCGAGTATCCGGTCACCGTCCAGTTCGAACGTCTGGTGAACTACTCGCAATACACCCAGGAAATCGAAACCGTTAAAGCCAAGTACGTGGTGGGCTGTGATGGTGCCCGTTCCAGCGTGCGCAAGGCGATCGGTCAGGAACTGGTTGGCGACGCCCTGAACCAGGCCTGGGGCGTGATGGACGTGCTGCTGAATACGGATTTCCCGGATATCCGTCTGAAGTCTCTGATTCACTCCAACAACGAAGGCAACATGCTCATCATCCCGCGCGAGGGGGGCTATATGGTGCGTATGTACATCGAGCTGGACAAGCTCAAGGAGAACGAGCGCGTCGCCCGTGACCAGATGACCCCCGAGGTTCTGGTCGCGGGTGCCAACCGTATCCTGCAGCCATACTCGATCGATGCGAAACAGGTTGCCTGGTGGAGTGTTTACGAAATAGGCCAGCGTATCACTACGGCTTTCGATGATTCCGCTGAAGGTCGTCCGGCCCGTGTGTTCCTGGCCGGTGACGCCTGTCACACGCACAGCCCGAAAGCGGGACAGGGTCTGAACACCTCGGTGATGGATACCTGGAACCTTGGCTGGAAGCTGGCGCATGTGCTGACCGGTCGCGCCGCGCCTGAGATTCTGAAAACCTACTCGGCGGAGCGTCGTGAGTATGGTCAGGCGCTGATCGACTTCGACCGGGAGTTCTCGGCCATGTTCAGTGCCAAACCCAAATCGGCGGAAAACCCCGATGGTGTCGATCCTGCAGAGTTCCAGCGCTATTTCCAGCTCTTCGGTCAGTACACCGCGGGTGTCTCGATCCAGTATCGTCCGTCGGTTGTGGTCGGTGAGGGTGCGCACCAGGATCTGGCGAAAGGCCTGACCGTGGGTAAGCGTTTTCACTCTGCTCCGGTGGTGCGTCACGGTGACGCCAAACCGATGCAACTGGGTCACTGCATCACCGCCGATGGCGCCTATCGCATCTTTGCCTTTGCCGGTGCTGGAGCGCCGATGTCGGGCGAGTGCGGTGTCAAGGCGCTGTGCGAATACCTGCAGAATGACGCCAGTTCACCGCTGAAGAAGTACACCCCTGCTGATGCGGATCCGGATTCGGTGATCGATGTGCGTGCGGTATTCCAGCAGCATCACCAGTCGATCGAGACGTCGGCTATCCACCCGGTTCTGGCGCCTCAGAAGGGCAAGTTCGGTCTGCGTGATTACGAGAAGGTATTCTGCGTGGATAACCGTCCGGCATCGTCCGGCGGCGGCAAGAATATCTACGATATGCGCGGCATCGACACGGAGCAGGGCTGCATCGTCATCGTGCGTCCCGACCAGTACGTCGCCGACGTGCTGCCGCTGGACGACTATGCCGGCCTGAGCCGCTTCTTCCGGGAGGTGCTGGTCGAGGTCTGAAAACCTCGGGCATGATCGGTGATCGGTGGCTCAAACGAAAAACCCGGCATGGAAATGCCGGGTTTTTTGTCGCGCTACCGCTTGCTCTGGAACAGCTCCGGATCGAGCTGGTAGGGCAGGTCGAGGATCTCCAGCGCCGGTCCGCGCTGGCTGCCGAGCAGGATCGGCGTGCTCTCGGCAAGATCCTTGACAATCACGGCCAGCAACTCGTAGCTGTCCGGTCCCGACGGCGCTGCCAGCACCACCTGACCGATATTTTCCTTTTCCGCGCTGTGCAGTGCGGTACCCGGCGCTGGACGACTGTCGGTGCTGACCCGGGCGAGGAACATCGGCCGTTTCAGCTGTCCGCGGTGCTGCAGTCGGGTGACGATCTCCTGACCGGTGTAGCATCCCTTGGTAAAGCTGACGCCGTGCAGTGCCTGGAGATTGGTCATCTGCGGAATGAACGCCTCGACGGTTTCCGGTCGCAGATCCGGAACGCCGGCGCGGATATCCTCCAGCTCCCAGGCGTCGGTGGTGCCCAGCGGCGCGAATTCCACCAGTTCCGGCAGCTTTTTCAGCGCTTCTTCACGCGGCAGCCAGATTTCAAACCGTTTGCCCGGCACCCTCACCGCCAGCATGCCTTCGCTGGCGTAGACGCCATCGACTTCGCTGGGGACCTGACCGAGCACTTTCTCGACCAGAACCGCGGCGCCTGGTCCGCTGCACCCCAGACCGACGATATCGTCACTGAGGTCGGTGGCCTCGGCCTTGGAAAATATCATGTATTTTTTCAGCAGTGCCGCCGAGTTCGGCAGCAGCTCGCGCTGGCAGCGCAGCCAGAAACCATCCTGCACTCGCATCAGACGGTAGAGGCTGTGCATATGTCCCTTGATGTTGCAGTGCGCGCCGAGGCGGCTGCCAAGGGCGCTGACATCCTTCATGTCACAGCTGAGCTGACCCTGCAGAAACTTGTCCGCATCGGGACCGATGACGCTCATCAGGCTCTGGTGCAGCAGCGGGGTCACGCGGGTATCGGAGTCGCGGTCGTCGACGCTGAGGATGCGGGTGCCGTCGTCATTCAGGCTTGCGCCCAGCGCCTGTACTTTGTCCAGCCAGTCACTCATTTTCCTGTTTCTCTTCGTGTGCCGCGGTGGACAGGCGGGTGCCGATGGCCTCCCCCAGTCGCAGCGGACTTTCTGCGCCGAGCGATTCGCGCCAGCGCATGACGTCGGGACCGAACAGCAGTATCACCGTGGAGCCCAGCTTGAAGCGGCCCATCTCCTCGCCGCGCGCCAGCCGGATACCTTGGTCGTCCTGCGCATCGAAGCGTGCACGGATGGGCTGGCGCGGCAGCGGCGCAACCTGACCGGCCCAGACGGTCTCGATGCCCGCGACGATCATCGCGCCGACCAGTACCATCGCCATCGGACCGAGTTCGGTATCGAAGATGGCGACCAGGCGTTCGTTGCGCGCGAACAGCTGATCGACATTGGCCGCGGTGGTCTGGTTGACCGAATACAGGTCACCCGGAATGTAAATGGTTTCGCGCAGTTTGCCGTCCACCGGCATATGCACCCGGTGATAATCCCTGGGTGATAAATAGATGGTGGCGAAGGAGCCATTTTTAAAGGCCTCGGCCAGTTCGCTGTTGCCGCCGAGAAGGGTGCTGAGGCCGTAGCCCCGCCCCTTGGCCTGAAAGATGCGGCCGTGATCGATGGCGCCGAGCTGGCTGATGGCACCGTCCGCCGGGCTGACGATGCTGTCCGGCGACGGGTCGATCGGACGGGCGTCCGGCTTGAGTCGGCGGGTGAAGAAAGCATTGAAGTTCTCATAGGCGCGCAGGTTCTCGACCTCGGCTTCCCGCATGTTGACGCCGTAGCGTCCGGCGAACCAGCGAATGAAGGTGTTCTTGACCCAGGGGTCCCGACACTCGGCCAGGCGTCCTGCCAGGCGTGACACGCAGTGCTGCGGTACCAGTTGCTGTAGCAGAATGAACAGCTTGTCTTTCACTGTATGCGAATCCTTGTGGCGGTTGTTCGGCGTCAGAGCAGTCCGTCGGGACCGTCCTGTCGCTACGTTCGAATTCTATTGTATGTTGCGAGCGTCGGGGCGGATATCGGTGGCTCGCGCCCCGCCATCGGGTGAGGGCGCCAAACACCCCGCTAGCCGGGTGTGCGCTCAGTGCCGCCCGGTCTGTCACGGTCCCGAAGGCGCAATACTGTCAGGTTTCGACTGGCGTGTCGTCACGGTTTCCCCACTCGAACCAGGAACCGTCGTAACAGCGTACGCGCTGGAAGCCGAGGTGCCGTGCCACTACGTAGGTAAGGCCGGAGCGGCGGTGAGTTTGACAATGGGTGATGATCTCCTGTTCCGGCGTCAGCCCCCGGTCGCGCAACTCCGCCAGCAGTGCATCCGCCGGACGCAGACGCGTATCGCCGGATCCCATCATCGTATCGGTCCACTCAAACCAGATGGCGCCGGGTATGTGACCGCCTTTCCTGGCGTTGACCACCTTCTCGCCGCGGTACTCGTCCAGACCGCGCGCGTCCCAGACCTTCACGTCGGGACTGTCGAGATGGTCGAGTATGTAGCCGACATCGGCAAGGTAGCCGGGGTTTATGGTTGCGTCGAAATGGCTCGGCACCGGAGTGTTCTCGCCGGACTCCAGCGGCAGTCCGGCCGACTTCCAGGCCTGCAGCTGACCATTGAGGAATGAGCAGCGCTGATGGCCGACGCAGTGCAGGGTCCAGATCAAGCGCCCGGCCTGCGGGCCCATCTGGTCGTCGTAGACCACGACCTGGTGCTCGGGAGTCAGGCTGAGTTCCGAGAACAGGGCCGATAACTGCTCGGCGCTCGGCAGTTTGTTCGGCACCGGCGGCTGGCCGCACAGCAGACGTGCCGGATCGACGTGGATGGCGTGGGGAATGTGGCCGAGACGGTAGGTTTCCGCCTTGGACAGATCGAGAACCAGCAGTGATGGATCGTCCAGGTGGCGGGCCAGTTCGGCCGCCTCGATCACGAGCGGGAGCTGAGTCATCAGAGTCTCCGTTAAGTCAGAAGCAGGCGTTGAAATGCATACTATCAAAGGGTTTGGCTGGCTGGCGGCGTCAGCATCCGTTCCAGCGCTTCGCTTGCACTTTCGCAGAGTTCGCGGAAACGGTCGCGATGGAACGTCGTCAGCGTACCTCTGTCGCCGGCAGCGAAGATCACGGCTACCGGACGCTCCCGCATGAATACCGACATCAGCAGGCCATCCCGCTCCGTCAGGGACAGTCTCAGCGTCTCCGGCAGCAACGGCAGCAGTCGGGGGCGGGTGCTGTCATCGATCCAGATGCAGGCAGGGCGGTTGCAGAGCTGGCGAAGCAGTATCGATTCGTTGAGGCCGAGTTGAAAGCGGGCCAGCGGGTCGCTGTCTTCGATGCCGATCACCTGCGCGGTTTTGAGCCTGTGCTGCGACGGCTGAACCACCTGCAGCGCCAACTGCGGCAAACCGAGCCCGCGCGACAGTCCCTGCATCAGCGCCTGCAGGATGTGTGCCGGGCGGCTGTGCTGCGCGTGCCCATGCCGCAGGCGCTGAAGGGTTTGGCGGAAGACGGTTGCATCGGCAAGGTCCGGAGTCTGTTCGGACGGGGAATCGTCCGGTGTATCCGCTAACGGTTTCCGCGGTGGCGGTTCCGGAAAACGTCCGCGGTACAGCTCCATTTCCCGATTTCCCAGTGGCTCTGCGGCAAGGGTGCTGTCCGGCATCATCAGCATTTCGGCTGCCGGCGCCAGGGTGCCGGGAACATGATATTGCTGCGCCGACAGGGCGCAGTTGCCGTGGATCAGGGAGGTGACTTCCGCAAGCTCCCGGTCGAGGTAGTCGGCGATGATGGCGTACATGCGCAAGACTCGCGTACCGCTCCATTGGCGGTTGAGCGTCAGCGTCAGCCAGTTGGCCAGCTTGACCGGAAAGAAGTGCTGTTGCACCAGGTGACTCAGTTCCTTGAGTTCGTCGCGGCTCAGCCCGGGTTCGCTGAGGGTGCGCTGGTGCAGTTTGTCGAGGGTGCGCAGTGATGGCGAGGTGTCGTGGTCCAGCGCCGCGATCACCAGTGGCGGCAGCTGCCAGGCACGGGCCAGTCCCAGTGAAATCTGCTGGGTGGTGCAGCCGAGCGTTTCGATTTCCGCCTGCACCGGATCGAGACCATCTTCGGCCACGCGGCACTGGATACGATTCATGTGCAGCGGCGCATGCATCCAGAGGCTCCAGATGCCGACACCGTAACAGAGTGCTGCCGCCCAGCCCTTCTCGGCATAGGTGGCGTGGCGGGTACGCAGCCATTGGGCGCACTGGGTTGCGGCATGATGGCTGTTGGCGATAGCGCGAAAGTACTGCAGCTGGGCAACGCGGGATGGATGCAGGCGCAGGCCCTGGCTCTGCCGCGCCAACTGGCCGAGCCGGTCCAGCCCCAGTGAGCCTATCGCATGATCGATGCTGGTGACATCCGAGCCTTTGGCGGCATGCAGCTGTTGTGCTGCGCGGATCGCCAGCAGGCAAAGCACCGGGTCTGACTTGACGATCGGAGTCACGCTCATCAGCGTGCTGCTGTGTGACGCAACTTCCTTACGCAGACGCTCGAGGCTCGAGTGCCGGGTCGGCAGCGGCTTTTCCGCAAGGTACCGGGTCCAGGCGTCGGCGTCCGTCAGATCGGGTGGGGCGCTCGTTTGCGTGTCCTTCATGCCTCTGCCTGGCTCAGTGGGCGCTGTTCTCGGCCAGCAGCGACTGGCGTATATGCTGGTAGCTTTTGACCCGGGACGCGCTTATATCGTTCTGTTCGATTGCTGCCTTGATGGCGCATCCGGGCTCCTGTTCATGGCGGCAGTCGCGGAAGCGGCAATGGCCGAGGTAGGGCTTGAACTCGCGAAAGCCCTCGATAAGCCGCTCCGGCTCCAGGTGCCAGAGACCGAATTCGCGGATACCCGGCGAGTCGATCAGATCACCGCCGTCCGGGAAATGGAACAGGCGGGCGGTGGTGGTGGTGTGCCGTCCCTTGCGGGTCTGAGCCGAGAGTTCGCCGACCCTGATGTCGACACCGGGTAGCAGGGCGTTGATCAGCGATGACTTGCCGACGCCGGACTGGCCGACGAAGACGCTGATGCGGTCATTGAGCAGCTGTTTCAGCGCATCGAGCCCGTGGGTGCTGGCGGTGGACGCGTGCAACACGCGGTAGCCGATACGCTCGTATTCGGCGAGCATGCCGAGAATCTCGTCGCGGTTGGCGTCGCTCAGCAGGTCGGTCTTGTTGAGCAGGATCACCGGCTCGATGCCGCTGAGCTCGGCGGCCACGAGGTAACGGTCAATCAGGTTGGCGTAGGGCGTCGGCTCTACTGCCACCGTGACCACGATAAAGTCGATATTCGCCGCCACCGGGCGCAGTTCGCCCTGGGGGTTGGGGCGCATCAGCTCGGAGTGGCGCGGCAACTGGGCCACCACCACGCCGCCCTCGCTGGCCGGACGCCAGATCACCCTGTCGCCGGTCACAAGCTGGCCGAGATTGGTGCGCATATGGCACCGGTGCAGACTGCCGGGAGCATCGCCGTCGAGGGCCTCGACATCCACCTGGCGTCCGAAGTGGGAGATGATCAGACCGTGCTGTTCGTGCCCGAGATCACCGCCCTCCAGTTGCTGGTCGACCGACTGGTCGCGGCGTTCGGCACGCTCTGCGCGCTCCTGTTGTATCTTCTCCACGCGCCAGGCCTGGCGGCGCGTCAGTTTACGCTTGGACATCGAGCTCCCGGGGGTAAGGTATTCGGACGGGACCTAAGGTATTCTATTCGGGAATAAATTAGTAGGCTCTGTTGACCTCTGCGGACATGCCCTCGGGGTCGGCGGCCTGCTGAATGCCAACGGAGGGGGCAATGAGCAACGCCAACGAAACCGGCGCGGACGCCAGCGCGCGCAGCACCAACCTGATCTGGATCGATCTCGAAATGACGGGTCTCGATCCGGATCGGGATCTGATCATCGAGATCGCCACCATCGTCACCGATGCCCAGCTCAACATTATCGAGGAAGGGCCGTCATTGGCGGTGCACCAGCCCGATGCTGCACTGGATGCGATGGACGAGTGGTGCACGCGTCAGCACGGCCAGTCGGGGCTGACCCAGCGGGTGCGTGACAGCCGCATCGACGCGGCCGAGGCCGAGCGCCAGACGCTGGCATTCCTGGCGCGCCACGTCGACAAGGGGGCATCGCCGATGTGCGGCAACAGCATCTGCCAGGACCGGCGCTTCCTCTATCGTTACATGCCCGAGCTCGAGGCTTTCTTCCACTACCGCAATCTCGATGTCAGCACCCTGAAGGAACTGGCGCGGCGCTGGAAACCCGAGACGCTGACCGGCTTCAGAAAGCAGGGATCGCATCTGGCGCTGGACGATATCCGCGACTCGATCAGCGAGCTGCGCCATTACCGCGAGCACTTCATCAAGCTTTGAGGCGCAAGCCGCAATGGCAAGCGCCTCGCCCGTTATAACCGAATTCACTCCGGCAGTTTTCCGGCTCGCGGGTGGTCGAGGATCGGCAAGGGCTCGGCCGCGTCCCGCCGGCGCAGGCGCTCCAGGGCCCAGTCGATGTGTTCCCGCACCAGTTCCGACGCGTCCGCGCGCTTTGCCTCGAGCGCCCGCTCGATACGCTCGCCGCCCCGGCTGTTGCCCAGCGCCACCGCCAGGTTGCGTTGCCAGCCTTCGTAACCGGTGCGGCGGATCGCCGATCCTTCGGTACGTTTCAGGAATTCCGCCTCGCTCCACTGGAACAGCTCGACCAGCTCGATATCATCGAGGCCGTGGCGCGGCTGAAAATCGGGTTCGTCGCTATGCCGGGCGAAGCGGTTCCAGGGACAGATCAGCTGGCAGTCGTCGCAGCCGAAAATGCGGTTTCCGATCAGTGGTCGCAGCTCCAGTGGAATACTGCCCCTGTACTCGATCGTCAGGTAGGAAATGCAACGGCGCGCATCCAGGACATGGGGCTCGGGGAAAGCATGGGTCGGGCAGACGTCGAGACAGGCGCGACAGCGCCCGCAGTGGTCCTCCCGGTAGGGAGGATCCGTCGGTAGCGGCAGGTCGACGAACAGCTCGCCGAGCAGGAACCAGGAGCCCGCTTCGCGGTTGAGGATCAGGGTGTGCTTGCCCTGCCAGCCGATACCGGCTTCGCGGGCGAGTGGTCGTTCCAGCACCGGCGCACTGTCGACAAAGGCGCGGTACCCGAGTTCGGCGCAGGCTTCTTCGATACGCTGGCCGAGGCGTGTCAGGCGCTTGCGCATGGTCTTGTGGTAGTCCCGCCCCAGGGTGTAACGGGCAATATAGGCCTTGTCGGCCTGCTTCAGCACCCCCAGGGTGCGGATATCGGGCGGCAGGTAGTCCATCCGCACCGACAGGATACGGCGGGTGCCGGGTACCAGTAGTGCCGGATCGAGGCGCTTGTCGAAATGATTCTCGAGATAGCCCATTTCTCCCTGGTGGCCTCGCTTGAGCCACTCCCGCAGGCGCGGGGCTTCAGCGGCCACGCCGTCGGTGCCGGTGATGCCGCATTGCTGGAAACCGAGTTCCCGGGCCCAGAGCTTGATCTGGCTCGCGAGCGTTTCGAGTTGCTGTTCTGAGAGCGTTGTCATGCTGAGGGACGTCGTCGTGCCGATCCTCTATAATGGACGCAAATCAAGGAGATACCCATGCCTGTCGTAAGAGCGGAACTGCCGGCCACATTATACACGGCGGAGCAGAGCCGTGCGTTGGATCGTACGGCCATCGAACAATACGGTCTTCCCGGCTTCAAACTGATGCAGCGTGCCGGTCATGCTGCTTTTGCATCGCTGCAGAGTCGCTGGCCCGGTACCCGGTCGCTGACGATACTCTGTGGCAGCGGCAATAACGGCGGTGACGGTTTCGTGGTGGCGGGACTCGCGCATCAGCATGGCCTGACCGTGCAGATGCTCTGCATCGGCGACAGTGCCTTCGAGGGCAAGCTTGGGGGCGAGGCGCTGGATGCGTGGCGCTGGGCCCGGGGACTCGGCATTGCGCCGGAGTTCTATGGCCCGGACTCTGAGTTCCGCGGTGAGGTGCTGGTCGATGCGATGCTGGGAACCGGCCTTGGAGGTCCGGTCCGGGGGCTGTACGAACGCGCCATCCAGCAGTGCAATCGCAGTGCGCAGCCGGTGCTCGCAGTGGATATACCGTCGGGCTTGTGCAGCGATACCGGCGCGGTCCAGGGTGTGGCGGTGCGTGCGGACCTCACTGTGACCTTCATCGGCCTCAAGCAGGGGTTGTTCACCCATGAGGCCGTCGACTATACCGGCGATATCGAGTTCGACGGCCTGCTGGTGCCGGAGGCCGTCTACGAAGAGGTGCCGGTAAGCGCTTTCCGCACCCAGGCCGAAGATCTCCAGTCGACCCTGGGTCGCCGGCCGCGCAGCAGTCACAAGGGGCATTTCGGCCACGTGATGGTGATCGGGGGTGACCGCGGCTTTGGCGGTGCTGCAATCATGGCGGCGCAGGCGGCTCTGCGCGCCGGTGCCGGACTGGTGTCTCTGGCGACCCGGCCCGAACACGTCGCCGCAGCACTGACGCGGCAGCCGGAACTGATGGTCAGTGGCGTGAATTCCGGGCAGGATCTCGAGCCGCTGCTGGCGCGGCCGGATATCCTGGTCATCGGGCCGGGCCTCGGGCGGGGAGCCTGGGGCGATCAGTTGCTGCAGCAGGCGCTGGCCGCGGGCAAGCCGATGGTGGTCGATGCCGACGGGCTCAATCTGCTCAACGACAAAGGGTGGCTCGGCGGTGCGCGCCGTGACAGCTGGATCCTGACGCCGCACCCGGGCGAAGCGGCCCGGCTGCTGGATGACGATACGGTGAGTATCAATAGCGACCGCTTCGAGTCTGTACAGCGGCTGCAGGCGCGCTGCGGCGGCGTAGCGGTGCTCAAGGGCGCCGGCAGCCTCAGCTGCGACGGCGACGCGCTGCATCTCTGTTCGGCGGGAAACCCCGGCATGGCCGGTGGCGGTATGGGCGATGTGCTGTCCGGTATTATCGGCGGCCTGTGGGCGCAGCGGCTCAAGCCGATCGACGCGGCGCGGCTCGGTGTGTTCGTCCACGCCAGTGCTGCCGATCTCTGCGCGACGAGACGCGGCGAGCGGGGGCTGCTGGCGACGGATCTGCTCGGCGCGATCCCGCTGGTGAGCAATGGCGAGAATCCTTAACTAATTGTGGCGATGGACGATAAAGAGTAAATGATCGACAAGATGGAGCACGTTGCCAATGGCGAAGCAGCCATGGTGGCGTTCGGAGAGGCGCTTGGCAGGGCCTGCGCAGGCAGAGGGGTTATATTTCTCGAGGGCGACCTCGGCATGGGCAAGACCACCCTTTGCCGTGGCATCCTGCGGGCCTACGGGCATCAAGGAGCGGTTAAGAGTCCGACCTATACGCTGGTAGAGCCCTATGAGCTGGGCGAATACCGGCTCTATCATTTCGACCTCTATCGCCTGGCCGATCCGGAAGAGCTGGAATATCTCGGTATTCGGGATTATTTTGCTGATGAAGACCTCTGTCTTGTGGAGTGGCCTGCGCGCGGTGAGGGCTGGCTGCCGCTACCCGATCTCAAGGTCAGTATCGAGGTGCAGGGCGAGGGGCGGCGTATCCTGTGCGAAGCGATGACGGAGCGGGGACGCCGCCAGCTGTGCGCTCTGGGCAGCCTCTGATACCTGTAGATCAGGCGGCGGACTATAAAAAGGGAGTAGGAACGGTGGGCGGTATCGCGAAGGGGATCCTATGGCTGCTGGCCGGACTCTGGTTCTGCTGGCAACCGGCGTTTGCGGCTGATATTCAGAACGTGCGCGTCTGGCTGGCACCGGATCACACGCGGCTGGTGTTCGACCTGTCAGGGCCGGTTCGGCACAAGGTATTCGGGCTGGAAAACCCGAACCGACTGGTGGTCGACATGGCAGCGTCGCAGCTAAAGGCGCAGCTCGACGGGCTTGGCCTCGACGACAGCCCTGTTCGGCAGATACGGCACTCGCGCCAGCCGGACGGTACCCAGCGCATCGTGCTCGACCTCAGTCGTGCTATCGAGCCGCGCAGCTTCGATCTGGCGCCCAACGCCCAGTACGGGCATCGGCTGGTGGTGGATCTGCTCGAAACCGGCGGCAATCGCAACCTGGCGGCGACCGAGACACGCGCTGAGCCTGCGCCGCAGCCGCTGCCGGCGGTGGATACCAGTGCGCTGCGCGATATCATAGTCGTCATCGACGCCGGTCACGGCGGTGAGGATCCGGGCGCCGCAGGCCCCGGTGGCCTGCGCGAGAAGGATGTGGTGCTGTCCATTGCCCGCGAGGTCCATCGCCGACTGGAGAATACGCCGGGCTACAAACCGGTGCTGGTGCGTGATGGCGATTACTACGTCAGCCTGCGCGGCCGCACCAAACTGGCGCGCCGCCACAACGCCGACCTCTTTGTCTCCATCCACGCCGATGCGTTCAAGGACAAGCGTGCGCGCGGCGCTTCGGTCTGGATCATCTCCGATCGCGGCGCCACCAGTGAAGTCGGGCGCTGGCTGGCGCAGAAGGAAAACAGCGCGGATGCCATCGGTGGTGTCGTCAGCCTCGACGACAAGGACGAGGTGCTGGCGGGTGTGCTGCTGGACATGTCGATGACCTACAGCAAGGAGGGCAGCCGCCAGGTGGCGGACCGGGTGCACAACAACATCGGCAAGTTCGCCCGTATGCACAAACCCTTTGTCGAGCAGGCGGGGTTCGTGGTGCTGAAGTCGCCGGGCATTCCGTCGATCCTGGTCGAAACCGGATTCATCTCCAATCCCGAAGAAGCGCGCAAACTGCGTTCGAAAAGCTACCAGCGGGAAATGGCGGCGGCGATCGCCGACGGCATCCAGGATTACTTCTGGCAGCGTCCGCCCGCCATGACCCATGTCGCCCACCGCAAGAACGGCGGTGCCCTGCCGACACTGGCTTCGCGCACCTACAAGGTAGCGCGGGGCGATACCCTGTCGGTGATCGCAGTCCGTAACGGCGTGTCACTGGCGTCGCTGCGGGCGGTCAACGGTCTTGCCAACGATACCATCCGGGTCGGTCAGCTGTTGAAAATACCGTCCAGCTGACCTGGTGATTGGTCGCTCGCCTCCGGTAACACAGGCGCGCCTGTGTTACATTGGGGCGCTTCTCAATCATCCCGGACAGATACTGCGTTTTTTATGTCACGAATTCATCTGCTGTCGCCGCGACTGGCCAACCAGATCGCGGCCGGCGAGGTTGTCGAACGTCCCGCCTCGGTGGTCAAGGAATTGTTGGAAAACAGCCTTGATGCCGGTGCTTCCCAGATCGAGATCGATGTGGAGCAGGGCGGGGTCAAGCTGATTCGGCTGCGCGATAACGGCGACGGCATCGAACAGGATGACCTCTCGCTGGCGCTGAGTCGCCATGCCACGTCGAAAATCCTGGCACTGGAAGACCTGGAGGCGGTTGGCAGTCTCGGCTTCCGGGGCGAGGCGCTCGCCAGTATCAGTTCGGTGTCGCGACTGACCCTGACCTCGCGTCGGGTGGGGAGCGATAATGCCTGGCAGGTGCAGACCGAGGGACGGGATATGGACACCAGCGTGACACCGGCGTCGCATCCGCAGGGTACCAGCGTCGAGGTGCGCGACCTGTTCTTCAACACGCCGGCGCGTCGCAAGTTCCTGCGCACCGAGCAGACCGAATTCAAGCACCTGGAGGAAGTGGTCAAGCGTCTCGCGCTGAGCCGCTCCGACGTCGCCTTTTCGCTGCGCCATAATGGCCGCGTGATCCATCAGTTGCGTCCGGCCCGGACCGAGGCCGAACACGAACGGCGCATCGCCACCGTGTGCGGCCCCGCCTTCATCGATCAGTCGCTGTCACTGGACATTGCGGCGGAGGCCAGCGGCCTGAGGCTGTGGGGCTGGATCGGTCTGCCGACGTTTTCCCGCAGTCAGGCGGATCTGCAGTACTTTTTTGTCAACGGCCGCATCATCCGCGACAAGCTGGTGGCTCACGCCATTCGCCAGGCGTATCAGGACGTGCTGTTCCACGGTCGGCATCCGGCATTCGTGCTGTACCTCGAGCTGGACCCGAAGCTGGTTGATGTCAACGTGCACCCGACCAAGCACGAAGTGCGCTTTCGCGAGGGTCGGCTGGTGCACGATTTCATCTTCCGCACCCTGCACCGGGTGATTGCCGACGTCAGACCCGAGGCTGCGCCTGCGGAGGCCGCGCCCACGGCCATGACGCCTGCGCCCGGTTCGGCCGTCAGCGCGCCGCGGTACGAGCAGGGTCGAATGGCGCTTGGCAACAGTGCGCCGGCGCCGGCGGCGATACGTGACCAGGTCAGTGCCTATGGTGCCTTGCATCGGCCGGAACAGGCTTCCGCTGTGCCGCATATCTCGGGGAGTTCCGCTGGAGGTGGTGCAGCCCCGGCAGCAGCCGTGCCTTTCGCAGGAGCTGCCGCCATGGCGGCGTCGGCCGACGACAAGGCGCCTCCGCTGGGTTATGCCATCGCCCAGCTGCACGGCGTCTACATACTGTCGCAGAACGAGCAGGGGCTGGTGCTGGTGGACATGCACGCGGCGCACGAACGTATCGTTTATGAGCGAATGAAGCAGGCCTACGAAACCGAAGTGGTGCGCTCGCAGCCGCTGCTGGTGCCGCTTAACCTGGCGGTGAGCCAGCGCGAGGCGGATTGTGCCCAGGAGCAGGAGGCGGTGTTCCGACGCCTCGGCTTCGAACTGTCACGAATGGCCGAGGAGAGCCTGGTCATTCGCCAGGTACCGGTGGCACTGGCCAGGGGCAACGTCGAGCAGCTGGTACGGGACGTGCTATCCGATATGCTCACCTATGGCAGCAGCCAGCGCATCGAGCATCATATCAACGAACTGCTGGCGACTATGGCCTGTCATGGTGCCGTGCGCGCCAACCGACAGCTCACACTCCCGGAAATGAACGCCCTGCTGCGTGATATGGAGATTACCGAGCGCAGTGGTCAGTGCAACCACGGTCGTCCGACCTGGACGCAGCTGACCATGGCCGAGCTTGACAAGCTGTTTCTGCGGGGGCGCTGAAATGACGGACAAAAGACTGCCGCCGGCGATCTTCCTGATGGGGCCGACCGCAGCCGGCAAAACGGCGCTGGCGATGGCGCTGCATGACCGTCTGCCCTGTGACATCATCAGTGTCGATTCGGCGCTGATCTACCGTGGCATGGACATTGGCACTGCCAAGCCGACAGCGGACGAACTGGCACGTTATCCGCACCGTCTGGTCGATATCTGCGACCCGGCCGAAAGCTATTCCGCGGCGCGGTTTCGCGAGGACGCACTGGCCGAGATGGCGCGCATCTCGGCGGCCGGCCGCATTCCATTGCTGGTCGGTGGCACCATGCTCTATTTCAATGCCTTGCAGCACGGGCTGGCCGATCTGCCCCGGGCCGACGCCGATGTCCGCGCCCGGCTCGAGCGGGATGCCGCCAGCCATGGCTGGCCGGAGATGCATCGGCGTCTGGCTCAGGTCGACCCTGAGTCGGCCGAGCGTCTTAAACCGATGGACTCGCAGCGTATCCAGCGGGCGCTCGAGGTCTACGAGCTCAGCGGGCGGCCAATGAGCGAACTGTGGCGCGAGCAGCAGCGCACGGCATTGCCGTACAACCTGGTGTCGATGGCGGTGATGCCGCAGGCGCGCGCCGAACTGCATCGGCGTATCGAACTGCGCTACGATCAGATGCTGCAGCAGGGGCTGGTCGACGAGGTTGAGCGGGTGCTCCATGCGCGCGGCGATTTGGATCCGAGCTACCCGTCCGTGCGTTGTGTCGGTTACCGCCAGGTGTGGGAATACCTCGAGGGGCGCTGGGACTATGAAACCATGAGGTACAAGGGTATTGTAGCGACCCGCCAGCTCGCCAAGCGCCAGATCACCTGGCTGCGAGGCTGGGACGATCTCCACTCGCTCGAGACGAACGATCCCGAACTGGTGGCTAAAGCCTTGAAGTTAGTCGACTCTGCCATTATATAATGGACGGCTGGCAGAACTTGGCCGCTCGGCGACTGTCAGTACTGGGTCAGGGGCATCTGAGGGGGTAAGAATGGTGTCCCGGCCACATAACGTATAAACCTATAACGAATCTTTCAGGAAGGAGTTTGCAATGTCAAAAGGGCAGTCTCTACAAGACCCTTACCTTAACGTACTGCGCAAGGAGCGCGTACCGGTTTCCATCTTTCTCGTCAACGGGATCAAGCTGCAGGGGCAGATCGAGTCTTTCGATCAGTTCGTGATCCTGCTGAAGAATACCGTCAGCCAGATGGTTTACAAGCACGCCATTTCGACCGTCGTTCCTTCGCGTCCGGTAAAACTGCCGCAGGGCGACGACAAACAGCCGGACTGAGGTCATCTTGTTTTTCGAACGACCGGAGTCTGGAGAAAAAGCGGTCCTCGTTCACATCGATTTCGGTGATGAGCGCGAGGCCGAAAGTCCCCAGGAGCTCGAAGAGCTCGCACTCTCGGCAGGCGCGGACCCGGTGGATTTTCTCCTCGGGTCCCGTGCCCATCCGAGCCCCAAATTCTTTCTCGGCAGCGGCAAGCTCGAAGAGCTGCGCGGACTGGTGAACCTTCACGGTGCCGAGCTTGTCATATTCAACCATGCGCTGTCCCCGGCTCAGGAACGCAATATCGAGCGTGAGATCAAGTGCCGCGTGCTCGACCGAACCGGTCTGATCCTCGATATCTTCGCGCAACGTGCCCGCACCCACGAGGGCAAGTTGCAGGTCGAGCTGGCGCAGCTGGATCACATGTCGACGCGCCTGGTGCGCGGCTGGACCCACCTCGAGCGCCAGAAAGGCGGTATCGGTCTGCGCGGCCCGGGTGAAACCCAGCTAGAAACCGACCGGCGTCTGCTGCGGGCGAGGATGAAGAGCATCCACAAGCGGCTCGAGAAGGTGCGGCGGCAGCGTGACCAGGGGCGTAGAGCCCGTCAGCGGGCCGAAGTGCCGACGGTTTCGCTTGTCGGCTATACCAACGCCGGCAAGTCTACGTTGTTCAATGCTCTGACCACCGCCGAGGTTTATGCCGCGGATCAGTTGTTCGCGACACTGGATCCGACGTTGCGCAAGGTGCAACTGGCCGATGTCGGTCCGGCGATCCTGGCGGACACCGTTGGTTTCATCCGGCACCTGCCGCACAAGCTGGTGGAGGCATTTCGTGCAACACTGCAGGAGACGTCCGAGGCCACTTTGCTGCTGCATGTGATCGACTGTCACGACGATGAGCGTACTGAGCATATCGAACAGGTCAAACACGTGCTGCGGGAAATCGGCGCCGACGAAATACCGGTGCTCGAGGTCTACAACAAGATTGACCTGCTTCAGGGGCAGGAAGCGAGAATCGACCGGGGCGAGGATGGTTTGCCCTGGCGTGTCTGGCTGTCGGCGGTAACCGGCGAGGGGGCCGAGCTCTTGTTTCAGGCGGTGAGCGAGCGCCTGTCCGACGACCTGTTTCACGATACGCTCTGTCTGAATCCGAGCGAGGGTCAGTTGCGGGCGCATCTCTATGCCCAGGGAGCGGTGGTGAGAGAGCGCATCGACGAGGCGGGGCGGATGCTGGTCGAGGTGCGGCTGCAGAAAAAGGACCTGCTGCAGCTGCTGAGTCGGCTCGGTATACCGACGGATCGTTATCTGGCGCAGGCGGCCTGCTGAAACAGGTGACGACTAAGGTTGCACCTGCTAGGGTGGCTACCTACAATTTTTTGAGTTGAATCAAGCATTTTGCAACGGAGAACGGTATGGCTTGGAATGAGCCCGGTGGGAACGGAGATGGTAACAACCATGATCCCTGGAGCGGCGACAAGCGTGGCGGCAACCGCGGTGGCGGTGATCAGGGGCCACCGGATCTTGACGAGGCGCTGCGCAAGCTTCAGGACCGGCTCAATGGTATCTTCGGCAAGACCGGAGGTGGCGGCGGAGGCGGTGGCGGTACCTCCGGGTCCGGCTTCGTGTGGGTGCTGCTGGCCGTTGTTGTGATTGGCTGGGCCGCCATGGGCTTCTACACGGTCGATCAGCAGGAGCGTGGCGTGGTGCTGCGTCTAGGCAAGTACTACGAGACCGTCAATCCCGGTCTGCAGTGGAACCCGCCGCTGATCGACGAAGTGACCAAGGTCAATACCACCCGTGTCCGGACGCATGACCACCGGGCGCTGATGCTGACCGAGGACGAGAACATCGTCGACATCGATATGACGGTGCAGTATCTGGTGACCGATCCCAAGGCCTACCGGCTGAATGTCCGCGATCCCGAGAACAGCCTGGCGCATGCCGCCGAGTCTGCCCTGCGTCAGGTGGTCGGCAGCTCGGAAATGCATTCGCTTCTGACCGAAGGGCGAGAAGCGCTGGCCATCGCCGTGCAGCAGCGTCTGCAGAACTACATGCAGACCTACTCCACGGGCCTCAACATTTCCAAGATCAACGTTAAGAACGCCCAGGCGCCCACCCAGGTGCAGGATGCCTTCGATGACGTGATCAAGGCGCGCGAGGACGAGCAGCGGGTCAAGAACGAAGCCGAAGCCTATGCCAACGGTATCGTACCGGAAGCTCGCGGTGAGGCGCAGCGCATGCTCGAGGAGGCGAACGCCTACCGCGAGGAAGTGACCGCCCGTGCCGAGGGTGAGACCAAGCGCTTCCTGGCGCTGCTCGGCGAATACCAGAAGGCCCCCGAGGTGACCCGTGAGCGCCTCTACCTCGACACCATGCAGTCGGTGTTCGAAAAGAATCCGAAGGTGCTGGTCGATGTGCAGGGTGGCAACAACATGATGTATCTGCCTCTGGATAAGTTGATGCAGAACTCCACGGAGCGTCGTGAGGCGGCGCGCGGCGGGCAGCGGCTGGATGAGCAGTCGATGAGAGATTTAACGGACAGGGTGGTCGACGAGTTGCGTCAGCGCCAGAGCACCACGACGCGTAGGGAGGGCCGCTAATGAAGCCTAAGTCGATGGTTGTGCTGGTAGTGCTGCTGCTGGTCTTCATGGTGGGTTCGAAGTCGGTCTACATCGTCAAGGAGACCGAGCGTGCGGTGATGCTGCGGTTCGGTGAGATCGTCAATGACGACGTCAAGCCCGGCCTTCACTTCAAGATCCCGTTCGTCAACACCGTTCGCAAGTTCGACGGTCGTGTTCTGACGCTGGATGCGCGTCCGCAGTCTTTCCTGACGCTGGAGAAAAAGCGTCTGGTGGTGGATGCGTTCATCAAGTGGCGGATCGAGAACGTCGGCAAGTACTACACCGCGACGTCCGGTGATGAGTTCCGGGCTGGCGACGTGCTTTCGAGCCGCGTCGAGAACGAGCTGCGTAACCAGTTCGGTGCCCGCACGTTGAATCAGGTCGTCTCCGGCGAGCGTGAAGAGCTGATGGACGAGGTCATTCGTCAGCTCAGCGAGGTCGCTCAGCAGGAGCTCGGCATCAATGTAATCGATGTCCGCGTCAAGCGGGTCGAGCTGCCGGCAGAGGTCTCCGAATCGGTTTACGAGCGGATGCGCACCGAGCGGCAGCGCGAGGCGCGGGAGCTGCGGGCGCGTGGTCGTGAGCTGGCGGAGGGTATTCGAGCCGATGCCGATCGCCAGGTCACCGTCATCAAGGCCGAAGCCTATCGTGAGGCGGAGGAGATCCGCGGTGAAGGGGATGCCACGGCAGCCAGCGTTTACTCGGACGCCTTCAGTCGTGATCCGGAGTTTTACTCCTTCCATCGCAGCCTCAATGCCTATCGCAATTCGTTCGGTGGCGAGGGCGGCGATGTGTTGCTGCTCGATCCCAGCAGCGAGTTCTTCAAGTATCTGTCGGAGCCCGAGCGGCGCTGATGCGCCCTCCCATCCGACGGCTTTAATCCGGCGGAAGCGGGTGCAATTTTTCGCCCGTTCCGTGGTAGAATACAAAAACCGGGTCCCGACCCGGTTTTTTTGTGGCAGCAGCGCGCCGAAAAACGAGGTTTTTCATGACATCAGGCTTCTGGCGAGAGCTTCTGATCGGCTTGTGCCTGATGCTGGTGATCGAAGGGGTTCTGCCTTTTTTGTACCCGCAGCGCTGGCGCCGAATGGTGGTGCAGCTGTCACAGATCGACGATGGTACCCTGCGGCTTTTCGGACTGCTGAGTATGCTGGCCGGGGTCGTGCTGCTGTACTGGATCAACTGAACAGAACATCGGGAAAGTTTGGAGTTACTGCATGGCATTGGCAGATCGCTGGTTGTTGCCGGATGGCGTAAAAGACATATTGCCGCCCCGGGCGCGCCAGATCGAGGCGTTGCGCCGTCGACTGCTGGATCTCTATGACGGCTGGGGGTACGAGCTGGTCATGCCGCCGTTGATGGAGCATCTCGAGTCGCTGCTGACCGGCGTCGGTCGTGACCTCGACCTCGATACCTTCAAGGTGACCGACCAGGTGAGCGGCCATCTGCTGGGTATTCGTGCCGACATCACGCCCCAGGTTGCGCGTATCGATGCGCACCGGATGCGCAACAAGGGCGCCAGCCGGTTCTGCTACTGCGGCTCCGTGCTGCATACCAAGCCCGTCAACATGCTGGCGTCGCGCAACCCGCTGCAGGTCGGCGCGGAGCTCTATGGGCATGCCGGCATCGACAGCGATGTCGAGGTGATCTCGCTGATGCTGGAGACGTTGCTGGCGTCCGGCATCGAAGCGCCCCTGAGTCTGGATCTCGGCCACGTAGGCATTTTCCGCAATCTGATGGCGGAAGCCGGCCTCAGCGCGGACCAGGAGGCCGAGTATCTCGATAAACTGCAGCTCAAGGCTCTGCCCGAGATCGAAGTCTTTCTCAATGAACTCGAGGCGGACGCGAGGCTGCTGGATCGGCTCGCCGAGCTGCCGCGGCTGCATGGTGGCATTGATGTGCTGGCGCGGGCGCGCAGCCTGTTCACCGACGCTTCGCCGGCGGTGATCGAGGCAATCGACTACCTCGAGCGTATCGCCGAGCAGCTGGCGCAGCGTTATCCACAGGTGCGGCAGTATTTCGACCTGGGTGAGCTGCGTGGCTACAACTATCATACCGGTATCGTATTTGCGGCTTACGCCGCAGGCTTCGGTCAGGCGATCGCCAAGGGCGGGCGCTATGACGAAATCGGTCGCGACTTCGGTCTGGCGCGGCCGGCCACCGGCTTCAGCTCCGACCTCAAGAGTCTGGCCGACCTGTCGGTGCAGACGCTCGACACCCGCGGCGGCGCGATACTGGCGCCGGCGGGCCTGGAGCAGGACCTGATCGAGCAGATTAACAAGCTGCGTGCTCAGGGTGAGCGCGTCATTCAGCAGCTACCGGGCGTGACGCTGGCGAACCTGGCCAGTTGTGATCGTCGTTTGCTGCGCCAGGGAGATGACTGGGTCCTCGAGGCCCTGTAAGCGAAACTTTCGATTAACGCTAGATTTAGAGACAGCAATGGGCAGAAACGTAGTTGTTTTGGGCACTCAGTGGGGCGACGAGGGTAAGGGTAAGATCGTCGATCTGCTGACCGAACGGGTGGCCGCGGTTGTACGCTTTCAGGGCGGTCACAATGCAGGCCACACCCTGGTAATCGATGGCAAGAAAACGGTCCTGCATCTGATTCCGTCCGGTATTCTGCGCGATGGCGTGCAGTGCCTGATCGGTAATGGTGTCGTGCTCTCTCCGGAAGCGCTGCTCAAGGAGATCGAAGGTCTGGAGCAGGCCGGCGTCGCCGTTCGCGACAGTCTGCGTCTGAGCCCGGCCTGTCCGCTGATCCTGCCCTACCATGTGGCGCTGGATCAGGCGCGCGAACGTGCCCGCGGCGAGAGCAAGATTGGTACCACCGGTCGCGGTATCGGCCCGGCCTACGAAGACAAGGTGGCCCGCCGCGGTCTGCGTCTCGACGACCTGATGCATCCGGAGCGTTTTGCCGCCAAGCTCAAGGAAGTGGTCGAGTATCACAACTTCGCGCTGGAGCACTACTACAAGGCCGACACCGTCGATTACGATCAGGTGCTGGAGCAGGCCCTGGCGATGGGCGAGCAGCTGCGGCCGATGGTGGCCGACGTGACCGCGATCCTGCATGATCTGCGCAAGCAGGGTAAGAGCATCATGTTCGAGGGTGCTCAGGGCTCGTTGCTCGATATCGACCACGGCACTTATCCGTTTGTCACCTCCTCCAACACCACTGCGGGCGGTACCTCGACCGGCTCCGGTTTTGGTCCGCTGTACCTGGACTACATCCTCGGTATCACCAAGGCTTACACCACTCGTGTCGGCGGTGGTCCGTTCCCGACCGAACTGGGTTGCGAGGTCGGCAAGCGTCTGGCTGAGCGCGGTCACGAGTTTGGCGCTACCACCGGTCGTGCCCGTCGTTGTGGCTGGTTCGATGCCGTGGCGCTCAAGCACGCGATTCAGATCAACTCCATCTCCGGTATCTGCCTGACCAAGCTGGACGTGCTGGATGGTCTGGAAACTATTCGCATCTGTACCGGCTACCGCGATGTCGAGGGCAATCTGGTGGCATCCCTGAGCGGCAGTGAGGATTACGAGCGCGTCGAACCGATCTACGAAGAGATGCCGGGCTGGCAGGAATCGACCGTCGGTGCCAAGTCGATGGATGCGCTGCCGGCCAATGCTGTCGCTTACATCAAGCGTCTGGAAGAGCTGATCGAAGCTCCTGTGGATATCGTTTCCACCGGTCCTGATCGTGCCGAGACCATCGTGCTGCGCGACCCTTACGAGGGCTGATTGCGGCAGACACAAAAAAAACCGGCTTCGGCCGGTTTTTTTGTGTCTGGGTGAGTAGTGGGTGGTTATCCGCCGACTGCTTACCAGTCTCTTTACTTGAGCTGTTCGCTCAGTGCCGGGCGCAGTGTCTGCAGCAGTGCCTTGAACATCTTCGGGTTTCCGGCGACCAGATTGCCGCTGGTTCGATAGGCCGCGCCGCCGCTGAAATCGCCAACCAGGCCGCCCGCTTCCTGCAGCAACAGGATGCCGGCTTCCATTTCCCACTGGTTCAGGCCGGTCTGGTAAAAGCCGTCCAGCCGGCCGGCAGCGGTGTACGCCAGGTTCAGTACCGGCGAGCCGCCGTTGTAGATACTGCCGCCGGCCATGTTGATGTTCTTGAACATCTCCAGGTATTCGTTCAGGAACGGCTTGTCGCTGCTGCGGCCGAAGAAGCCGCTGCCGATCAGGGCGCCTTCGACGAAGCGACGATTGCTGACCCGCAGGCGCTTGCCGTTGAAGTGCGCGCCATGGCCGCGGCTTGCGGTGAACTCTTCACCGACGATCGGATTGACCACGATGGCGTGTTCGATGCGATTGTTCAGGTGTCCGGCGATGCTGAGCGCGAACACGGGCAGGCCGTTGGCGAAATTCAGGATGCTGTCGACCGGGTTGATGTTCCAGGTAAAGGCCGGGCCTTCGCGCAAGGGGGCGTGCTCGCCGGTGTACTCGCCGACCAGTGTGTGGCTTGGATAAGCCTTCTGGATGGTGTGCACGATGGTCTGCTCAGCGTGCTTGCAGGTCTCGTTGAGGAAGTCTGCTACGCTGGCCTGCTCGGATTTGATCAAATCCAGGCGCTCAACGGCGCGGGCAATCTGTTCTCCTGCAAGGCGTGCTGCGCGCAGGGCAATATTAACCATCGGTTGCATCAGTCGGGAACCTAAAATCTCATCGAACCAAACGCGGCATTATACAGAAGCAGCGGCGTTGGCAGAATACTCTTTCGCGCGACTTCTGTTAATATATTGCCCCTTTGAATTCGCAGGCCCGGAAGATGCTCGAGAATATCCGCATCGTACTCGTCAATACCACTCACCCCGGCAATATCGGCGGGGTGGCGCGCGCCATGAAAAACATGGGGTTGTCTGACCTCTGCCTGGTGGCGCCCAAAAGCTTTCCCAGCGAGGTCGCCGTTGCCCGGGCGTCCGGGGCCACGGATCTGCTGGATGCGGCTTGCGTAAGCGAAACCCTAGAGGAGGCCGTGGCCGACTGTCACCTGGTGGTCGGTACCAGTGCCCGCGGACGCCATATTCCCTGGCCGGTTATCGATCCGCGCGAACTCGCCGGTATCGTGTCCGAGGTGCGGCCCGAGCTGCGCGTGGCGATCGTGTTCGGTCGTGAGGACCGCGGCCTGACCAATGACGAGCTCCAGCTGTGTCATCATCACGTGCATATTCCGGCGAACGAAGACTTCAGTTCGCTGAACCTGGCAGCCGCGGTGCAGGTAATTGCCTATGAACTGCGCATGATGGCGCTGTCCGAGCGCCGCGAGCAGGCGCCACGCTGGGGCACGCCATGGGACATTGAGTTGGCTGAGAGCGGGGAGATCGAGCGGATGTTCGATCACCTCGAGCGCACGCTGGTTGAAGTCGAGTTTCTGGATCCGGAAAATCCGCGTCAGCTGATGCCCCGAATGCGCCGGCTGCTGTTGCGGGCGGTTCCGGACAAGGTGGAGGTCAACGTGCTGCGTGGCATTCTGACGGCGGTCAACAAGAAGACCCGCGGCTAGGGGCTGTTTTCGCGCAATCCGGCGTTGCTCGGCGCTTATTTGGCGCAACCAGACTGCGCGACTCGGGCCTTGCTTTGTGCGAAAACAGTCCCGGCAGGACATATCCACAAATGTCAGCAGCCCCTGGGGTGTGTCGCTTTCGGGAAAGTTGTTGCCGCGCGGCTTTTCGCCACTGGTTACGGGCGTGTTAACATGGCGACGCCGGTGCCGGATTAGCTGACTGAATTGCTTGGTTAAATAGTTGATCGTTTTTGTGGGTTATTGCATAATGCTCGCAAGAATCGCCCGGTGTCGAGAGGAATCTTATGCGATTGACCACCAAAGGCCGCTATGCCGTGACCGCCATGTTGGACCTGGCGTTGCACGAAGGCAGAGGGCCGATCAGCCTGGCTGATATTTCGGAGCGTCAGGGTATATCGCTGTCGTATCTGGAGCAGCTGTTCGCCAAGCTGCGTCGTAACGACCTGGTTCGTAGCGTTCGTGGGCCGGGTGGTGGTTATCAGCTGAGTCGTGAACAGGGGCGCATCAATGTGGCAGAGGTCATCGATGCGGTCAATGAATCCGTCGATGCGACCGGATGTCACGGAAAGGGTGATTGTCAGTCGGGTCAGACCTGTCTTACGCATAACCTCTGGTGTGATCTCAGTGATCAGATTCATGCATTCCTGAGCGGCATCAGTCTGTGTGACCTGGTTCAGCGTAAGGATGTGCAGGAAGTCGCGCTGCGGCAGGACCGCAGGCGCGAGGACCAGTTGATCATGAGTACGGGCGAGCAAGCTCCAGCCGAGCGCAAGGCGGCGGTGTAACCGATTTGTACCGGAGATAGAGAATGAAGTTGCCGATTTATCTGGATTATTCTGCCACCACACCGGTCGATCCGCGGGTGGCGGAGAAGATGATTGAGTGTCTGACGACGGAAGGGAACTTCGGTAACCCTGCGTCCCGCTCGCACCTGTTCGGCTGGAAGGCCGAGGAGGCAGTCGAGAACGCACGGCGTCAGGTTGCGGACCTGATCAACGCAGATCCGCGCGAAATCGTCTGGACTTCCGGTGCCACCGAATCCGATAACCTCGCCATCAAGGGGGCGGCCCACTTCTACCAGAAGAAGGGTAAGCACATCATTACATCCAAGATCGAGCACAAGGCCGTTCTGGATACCACGCGACAGCTCGAGCGGGAAGGCTTCGAGGTGACTTACCTGGAGCCGAACAAGGACGGCCTCATCGAACCGTCGGTTGTGGCCGACGCGATTCGCGAGGACACCATTCTGGTGTCGCTGATGCATGTGAACAACGAGATTGGCACCATTACCGATATTGCCGCCATCGGCGAGATTACCCGTGCCAAAGGCATTATCTTCCACGTTGACGCAGCCCAGAGCGCCGGCAAGATCGAAATCGATCTCGACAAGATGAAAGTGGATCTGATGTCGTTCTCGGCTCACAAGATCTATGGCCCAAAGGGTATCGGAGCTCTCTACGTGCGACGCAAGCCGCGCGTGCGCATCGAGGCGCAGATGCATGGCGGCGGTCACGAGCGTGGTATGCGCTCCGGTACCCTGGCAACACATCAAATCGTCGGCATGGGCGAAGCCTTCCGGATCGCCAAAGAGGAAATGGCGCAGGAGAACGAGCGTATCGTGTCACTGCGTGACCGTCTTCTCGATGGTGTCAAAAATATGGAAGAGGTGTATGTCAACGGCTCGTTGACCCAGCGTGTTCCGGGCAATCTCAATATCAGCTTTGCGTTCGTCGAAGGCGAATCGCTGCTGATGTCGCTGAAGGACCTGGCGGTATCCTCGGGTTCCGCCTGCACCTCTGCGAGTCTTGAACCGTCCTACGTGCTGCGAGCACTGGGTCTGAATGACGAGCTGGCCCACAGCTCCATTCGTTTCTCCATCGGTCGTTTCACCACCGAGGAAGAGATCGACCACGTGGTGGACGAGATCCAGGGGGCTGTCGGCAAGCTGCGCGAGCTGTCTCCGCTCTGGGACATGTTCAAGGATGGCGTTGATTTGAGCAAGGTCGAGTGGGTTCACCACTAAGCATCTGCGGACGATTATAGGAGGTCAATCATGGCTTACAGCGAACAGGTTATAGATCACTACGAAAACCCCCGTAACGTCGGCAAGATGGATGCGGGCGATGCCACCGTCGGTACCGGTATGGTCGGCGCACCGGCCTGCGGCGACGTTATGCGGCTGCAGATCAAGGTCGGCGAGAACGGTGTCATCGAAGACGCCAAGTTCAAAACCTACGGCTGCGGTTCCGCTATCGCGTCCAGCTCTCTGGTCACCGAGTGGGTCAAGGGCATGACGCTGGATCAGGCGGCCGATTTGAAGAACACCCAGATCGCCGACGAGCTGGCGCTGCCGCCGGTCAAGATCCACTGCTCGGTGCTGGCCGAGGACGCGATCAAGGCGGCTATCGAAGACTATCGCAAGAAGCAGGGCCAGTAAGCCCTGCAAAGATTTTTTCTGAAGCACCGCCTGCCGGCGGTGCAGGGATGAGTTGACCTATGGCAATTTCCATGACGCCGGCTGCTGTGAAGCATGTGGTCGGTTATCTCGAAAAGCGGGGCCACGGTGAAGGCATTCGTCTGGGAGTGCGTACGACGGGATGTTCCGGCATGGCCTACGTGCTTGAATTCGTCGACGATATTCAGGACGAAGATCAGGTGTTCGAGACCGAGGGCGTCAAGGTCGTGGTTGATCCCAAGAGCCTGATCTATCTGGATGGAACGGAGCTCGATTACGTCCGTGAGGGGTTGAACGAAGGCTTTCAGTTCAATAACCCCAACGTTCGCAACGAGTGCGGGTGCGGCGAGAGCTTCAACATCTGATCTGAATCCCGACCGTCCGGAGTCGCATGGACATCAAGCAGAACTATTTCGAGTTTTACGGCCTGCCCGAGGCCTACGACCTGGATCTTGGGCAGCTTGCCGACCGCCACCTAGAGCTCCAGAAGCAGCTTCATCCCGATCGTTTTGCACACCTGTCGGATCAGGAGCGTCGGCTCTCCGCCCAGTATACCGCCTATCTCAACGAAGGCTATGCGACGCTGCGCTCGCCGCTTTTGCGGGCGCAGTATCTGTTGAAGCAGCGGGGTATCGATACTCACAACGAAAGCAGCGCTTCCATCGATCCGATGTTCCTGATGCAGCAAATGGAGCTGCGGGAGCGGGTCGAGGAGGCGCCCTCGCATGCCGATCCCGATAGCGAGCTCGCGGCGCTCGACCAGGAAGTGGTTGCGGCGATGAGCGAGCAGCAGGCGGCATTTCGTCGTGCGATCGGCGGAACGTCGGAGGCTGAGCTGGAGGCCGCTGCGGCGGCGGTGCGCAAAATGCAGTTTCTGGACAAGTTGAGTCGCGAAATCGAGCGTCTCGAAGACGAGTTGTACTGATTACCGAGTTGAATACATGGCATTGTTGCAAATAGCAGAACCCGGACAGAGCCCCGATCCCCACAAGCGCAAGCTCGCCGTGGGTATAGATCTGGGTACCACGAATTCGCTGGTTGCGACGGTGCGCAGCGGAGAGTCGGTGACTCTGCCGGACGAGCAGGGTCGGCATACGTTGCCGTCGGTGGTGCGCTATCAGGCAAGCGCGTTGCCGGAGGTTGGTTATGAGGCCCATGCGCGCGCAGTTGAGGATCCGCACAACACCATCCAGTCCGTCAAGCGTCTGATGGGGCGGGGTATCGCCGATGTTCGCAAGCTCGGAGAGCAGTTGCCTTATCATTTCGAGCGTACCGACGAAGGTATGCCTTACTTGGTCACTGCGGCGGGGTCCAAGAGCCCGGTTGAAGTGTCTGCCGATATTCTTCGCACCTTGCAGCGTCGGGCGGAGTTGTCACTCGGCGGCGAGCTGACCGGTGCGGTAATCACGGTGCCGGCATACTTCGACGATGCACAACGTCAGGCCACCAAGGATGCCGCGACGCTGGCCGGCCTCAAGGTGCTGCGGTTGCTGAGCGAGCCGACTGCAGCGGCCGTTGCCTACGGTCTCGATCAGAGCGCCGAAGGCGTGATCGCTGTTTACGATCTGGGTGGCGGCACCTTCGATATTTCCATCCTGCGCCTGAGCAAGGGCGTGTTCGAAGTGCTGGCCACTGGTGGCGACAGCGCCCTGGGCGGTGATGATCTGGATCTGGCGCTGGCCAACTGGCTGATCGGCGAGCTGGGCCTGGGGCAGGATCTTAGTGCTGCCGAGGCGCGCTACCTGACAGAGCAGTCCCGTAGCATCAAGGAGCGACTGACCGATGCATCGCAGGTCGAGGTCGAGCTGTCGGTGGCGGGGGCGCACAAAACCCTGACCGTTACCCGGGATACCTTTGGCGAGCTGATCAAGCAACATGTCGCCCATACCATCCGTGCCTGCCGCCGGGCGCTGAAAGACGCCGGCGTGAGCGCGGACGAGGTCAAGGACGTGGTCTTGGTGGGCGGTTCGACGCGGGTGCCGCAGGTACGCGAGGCGGTGGCGCAGTTCTTTGGCCGTCCGCCCCATATCGATATCGACCCGGATCGTGTCGTGGCCCTGGGGGCTGCGCTGCAGGCCGATGTGCTGGCCGGTAACAAGCCGGACAGCGACATGCTGCTGCTGGATGTTATTCCGCTGTCGCTGGGGCTGGAGACCATGGGTGGGCTGGTCGAGAAGCTGGTGCATCGCAATACCGCGATTCCCGTCGCGAAGGCACAGGAGTTCACTACGTTCCAGGACGGTCAGACGGCCATGGCGATTCACGTGCTTCAGGGCGAGCGCGAGCTGGTCGATGACTGCCGTTCGCTGGCGCGTTTCGTGTTGCGCGGTATTCCGCCGATGGCGGCCGGTGCTGCCAAGATTCGGGTGTCTTTCCAGGTCGATGCCGACGGTCTGTTGAGCGTTGCGGCCCAGGAGCTGTCGACCGGTGTCCAGAGCAGTATCCAGGTCAAGCCGTCCTATGGCCTCAGCGACGGTGAAATCGAACGTATGCTCAAGGATTCGTACAGCTACGCTCAGGAAGATCTGGCGATGCGGAACCTGCGTGAGCAGCAGGTCGAGGCTGATCGGCTGCTGCAGTCGCTGGAGCAGGCGATCGCCGCTGATGGTACCGAACTGCTGGCCGCGGCTGAACGCGAGCGCCTGGAGGCATCTATGCGGGAGTTACGCTCGCTGCGTGCGGGGAGCGACTACAAGGCGATCGAAGCCGGCGTCAAGGCGCTGGCTCAGGCCAGTGACGAATTTGCCGCCCGGCGCATGGATGCGGGAATCCAGCGTGCGCTGCGCGGTCACAGTGTTGATGAAATCGAGGAGGGTCGTTAATGCCACAGATTATTTTCCTGCCCCACGAAGAGCTTTGCCCTGATGGCAAGGTCATAGAAGTGGAGCCGGGTGTATCGATCTGTGACGCGGCGCTGGCCAACGGTGTTGAAATCGAACACGCCTGCGAAAAATCCTGTGCCTGCACCACCTGTCACGTCATCGTGCGTGAGGGGTTCGACTCGCTCGGCGAAGCCGACGAGCTGGAAGAGGATATGCTCGACAAGGCCTGGGGGCTGGAGCCGGAGTCGCGTCTGAGCTGCCAGGCTCTGGTCGAAGAGGAAGACCTGGTTGTCGAGATACCCAAGTACACCATCAACCAGGTGTCCGAGCGACACTGACGGAGAGGCCGCAATGGGATTGAAATGGGTTGATGTCAACGATATCGCCATCGAGCTGAGCGAACGCTTTCCCGATGTAGACCCGATGCGGGTCAGTTTTCCCGATCTGTACCGCTGGGTGATGGAGCTCGACGAGTTCGATGACGATCCGGATCACTGCGGGGAGAAGATCCTCGAGGCCATCCAGATGGCCTGGATCGAAGAACAGGATTGACGACAAACCCGGCCCGCGCCGGGTTTTTTTGTACAGGGACGCACTTATCCTGCGAGCGCAGGGATGCGTAAAAGCCGGGCTTGATTGCAGGCTGTACTGTTTTTGTAATGGCCTTCGCGTATAATGCCGCGTCTAATTTTTGAACACTGCCGCTAATTGGGGAAATACCATGGCTATCGAACGTACTCTGTCCATCATCAAGCCTGACGCCGTTGCCAAGAATGTGATCGGCGAGATCGAAAGCCGATTCGAAAAAGCGGGCCTGAAGCTCGTTGAAATGCAGATGAAGCGCCTGTCCAAGGAAGAAGCCGAAGGCTTCTACGCTGAGCACAAAGAGCGCCCCTTCTTCGGCGACCTGGTCAGCTTCATGACCTCCGGTCCGGTCGTCGTCCAGGTTCTGGAAGGCGAAAACGCCATCGCGCTGAACCGTGAGCTGATGGGTGCGACCAACCCGAAAGAAGCTGCTGAAGGCACCATTCGTCGTGATTTCGCCGAGTCCATCGACGCCAACGCCGTTCACGGCTCCGACTCCCCGGCTTCCGCCGAGCGCGAAATCGCTTACTTCTTCGGCAAGTAAGACTTCGGCGAGTAAGATCCACACTGTGCCCGGTTCGCCGGGCACAGTCCCAGAATACCGAGTGACTCCGATGACCGAATCCGTGACCAAAACCAATCTGCTGGGCCTGTCCCCCGCCAAGCTTGAAGCCTTTTTCGCCGAGCTGGGCGAGAAGCGCTTTCGCGCAACACAGGTGATGAAATGGATTCATCAGTTGGGCGCCGAAAGCTTTGACGAGATGACCAACATCAGCAAAGCGCTGCGCCAGAAACTGAGCGAAGTCGCGGAGATCCGGCCGCCGGAGGTCGTGACTCAGGACATCTCCCGGGACGGTACCCGCAAGTGGGTCGTCCGCGTCGACGGTGGTTCCTGCGTCGAGACCGTGCTGATTCCCGACGGCGACCGCAAGACGCTCTGTATATCCTCCCAGGTCGGCTGCTCGCTGGACTGCAGCTTCTGCTCGACCGGGAAGCAGGGATTCAACCGTAATCTGACCGCCGCCGAAGTGATCGGCCAGGTCTATATCGCCATCAAGTCATACGGTCCGATGGACCCGAACGCTGAGCGCCGTGTTACCAATGTGGTGCTGATGGGGATGGGCGAACCGCTAATGAATTTCGACAACGTCGTCGACGCCACCGAGCTGATGCTGGACGATAACGCCTACGGACTGTCCAAGCGTCGTGTGACGCTGAGCACCTCCGGCGTGGTCCCGGCGCTGGACCGGTTGCGCGAGGTCAGCGACGTGTCCCTTGCCATTTCGTTGCACGCGCCCAACGACGAGCTGCGCAACGAGCTGGTCCCGATCAACAAGCGCTACCCGATCAGCATGCTGATTGAGTCGTGCAACCGTTATCTCGACGGCCTCAACGACAAGCGTGTTGTGACGGTGGAGTATACCCTGATCGCCGGTGTCAATGATCAGCCGCATCACGCTCGTGAACTGATCAAGGTGCTGCGCAAGCTGCCGTGCAAACTCAACCTGATTCCGTTCAATCCTTTTCCGAACTCGGGCTACGAGCGCCCGTCGGAGGAGGCGATCCAGGCGTTCAAGCAGATCATGCTCAACGCCAATTTCATTACCACCGTTCGCCGTACCCGCGGTGACGAAATCGACGCAGCCTGCGGGCAGCTGGTCGGCCAGGTGATGGACCGTACCCGTCGTAGTAAAAAATTCATCCCTGTGGTACAAGAGGAAGCCGGTCTCGAGACCGACCGCAGAGTCTAGGAAGCGACCGGGAGGTGTAGTTTGAGCGGGATGCGCAAGGCTGTAGGTTTGGCACTGCTACTGGTGTTGTCAGGCTGTTCCAGTAATTCCACGCAGCAGGGCATGCAGAGCGCGTCACCGGAAAAAAGCGTCGAGGCCTACACCCAGCTCGGACTCCAGTACCTGCGCGCCGGTGACACCTTGAGTGCCAAGGACGCGCTGCAGCGAGCGCTGGAGATCGATGATGACTACGCCGATATATACAACGGACTGGCGCTGATATTCCAGGTTGAACAGGAATACGATCTAGCGGAGCAGAATTTTCGCGAGGCGGTATCTCTGGATTCCGATTCGGCCGTCTTTCACAATAACTTCGGTGCCTTCCTTTATGCCCGCGGGCGTTACGAGGAGGCCTGCAAGGAACTGGCCCGGGCGACCGAAGACCCCTTTTACCCGCGTCGTGCCCAGTCATTCGAAAACCTGGGGCGCTGCTATCAAATGATCGGTCGCGAGGACGCCGCGCAGCACGCCTTCGAACGCGCCTTGCGTCTGAGTCCGTCCCGCCCGGTGGCGCTGCTGGAGCTGACCGATTTACACCTCAGGGCTGGACGCCTCGCGGAAGCCCAGGGCTATTATGATCGGTTCTCGGTGCTTATCGATCGTCGGCAGATCGAACACAGTGCGCAGAGCCTGTGGCTCGGCATTCAGTTGGCACGACTCAATGGTAATGGGTCCCGTGCCGCCACCTATTCTCTATTGCTGAAAAGTCTTTTTCCGCAGTCAACGGAATATGCTTTGTATAAGGAGTCGATGCAGTGACCCAGGTACCACCTTCCGAGCCGGATGCGCAAGCGGCGGGTTTTCCGGGAGAGAGTCTCGTCAAGGCTCGGGAGCAGCTGGGCTTGTCGGCGGAGCAGGTCGCGACCGAGCTACGGCTTTCGCCGCAGCAGGTCGAGGCGATTGAGCAATCCGATTTCAGCAAGCTGCCCAGCGCGGTGTTCACGCGCGGGTACATTCGCGCCTACGCCCGCCTGGTGAACCTTGACGGTGACGAGCTTGTACGCCAGTACGATCGCAGTTTTGGCGGCGAACGTGAGATGGCCCCGATCCGTACGGTGTCCAAGGTCCGGCCGGCGGGCTCGAGCGGTCCGGTAATAACGGTTGGCTCCCTGCTGCTGTTGGTCGTCGTTATCGTCGGCGCAACTTTCTGGTGGTGGCAGACGCAGTATGGCCATGAGGTCACGTCCAACTCAGTACCGGAGACCGGAGTGGCGGTGGATACCGCCGATGGTGAAACGCTGCTATTCAAAGCGGACGATAGTGAGGATACGCTCGCAGCCGATACCGTCCAGCAATCCTTCGAATCACAGCCGCAGGCCGATGCGGTTGAGGCGCCTGCTGTAAGCCTGGCCATGGGATCTCTTGAGCCTGCGTCTTCGGCAGCAGAGACACCTCTGTCACAAGAGCTTGAGGCTGATGCGCCGGCGCCGGTCGATGGCGGAGCGCAGGAAGCGGTCGCGGAAGTGAACGGTGCGTCTCAGGCGGCGCCGGCGGAGTCCGTGGCGGTTGCCGGCGAAGGCCTGTTTCTGCGCTTCAGCGACGATTGTTGGGTCACGATCAAGGATACCAGTGGCAAGACACTGTTCAACAACCTGCGCAAGGCAGGGCAGGAGCTGCACCTGAAACAGGGCGGTCCGTTGAACGTGCTGCTGGGGCGGGTATCGGCGATCAGTGAAATCACTTTTGACGGCGCCGCGGTTGACCTGGCGCCGTACAGCAACAAGAATGTTGCGCGTCTCAGGGTGCCGGTTGCCCAATAATCAGGTGCTGGGACTGAATCAGGCGGAAAGCGCTTTCCGCCTGGCATTATGATGTGCGGACGTATCACCGCGGGCACTCCCTGATACCGGGGATTCACAAAACAGCGTCCGGTTTTCAAGGACAACGGTCAGGCGGCGTGGCATGTCCCGCCGGCCGTAGGTTAAAGAGCAGGTTTAGATTTTGGCCAAGATTAAAGCCATTCGTGGAATGAACGACATTCTGCCGGAGCAGACGCCGGTCTGGCAGTACTTCGAGCAGCAGGTGCAGTCGGTTCTATCGAGCTACGGCTACAGTGAGATTCGCACCCCGGTCGTTGAGCAGACCGATCTGTTCAAGCGCTCGATCGGCGAAGTCACCGACATCGTCGAAAAGGAAATGTATACCTTCGAAGACCGTAATGGCGACAGCCTGACGCTGCGTCCAGAAGGAACCGCCAGCTGCGTGCGTGCGGCGGAAGAGCACGGGCTGCTCTACAACCAGGTCCAACGCCTCTGGTATCGCGGCCAGATGTTTCGCCATGAACGGCCGCAGAAGGGACGCTATCGCCAGTTTCATCAGATCGGTGTCGAGGCGTTTGGCATGCAGGGGCCGGATATCGATGCCGAAGTGATTCTCCTCACCGCGCGTCTCTGGCGCCAGTTGGGGTTGCTCGATTCCGTTACGCTGCAGCTCAACACTCTCGGCAGCAGTGAGGCGCGTGCGCGCTTCAAGCAGGACCTTGTCAGCTACCTCAGTGACCGCAAGGATCTGCTCGACGAGGACAGTCAGCGTCGCCTCGAGTCCAACCCGCTGCGAATACTCGACAGCAAGGAAGCCGCAACTCAGGCTCTGCTCGACGATGCCCCGCACTTTCACGATTACCTCGATGACGAATCGCGCGAGCACTTCGAATCGCTCAAGGCGCTTCTCGACAAGGCGGGTATCGCTTACGAGGTCAACCCGCGTCTGGTACGCGGGCTCGATTACTACTGCAAGACGGTATTCGAATGGGTTACGCAGGAACTCGGATCCCAGGGGACGGTCTGTGCAGGTGGTCGCTACGATGGCCTGGTGGAGCAGCTGGGCGGCAAGGCGACGCCGGCAGTCGGGTTCGCAATGGGCATCGAGCGCTTGATCCTGCTGTTGGAAACCCTGGAGGCTGTTCCCGCCTCGGTACATCAGACTGTCGATGTCTACATTGCGTCAATGGGCGAGACAGCAGCCAGCGAAGCGCTACTGCTGGCCGAGGAATTGAGGCAGGCGAGCCCGTTTCGGGTGCAGCTGCACTGCGGCGGTGGCAGTTTCAAGAGTCAGATGAAGAAAGCGGATCGCAGCGGCGCCGCTGTGGCGCTGATACTCGGTGAAGACGAAGTCGCACGCGGCGAGGTTACCCTCAAGCCACTGCGTACCGACTCCGGGCAGCTGCAGATAACCCGCGACCGGCTGGTGGAGACCCTGGCCGGTATTATCAACGTTTAAAAACGGCAATAGGAGTCGCACGTGGCGGAGCTGCGTACAGAAGAAGAGCAGGTCGAGGCGATCAAGCGTTGGTGGCAGAGTAACGGCAAATCGATGCTGCTGACGGTCGCAATTGCGCTGGCACTGGTCATGGGCTGGAAGGCCTGGCAACAGCGGCAGGCTGCGGAAGCGGCCAACGCCTCGGCTGTGTACCAGAATTTGCTGGAGTCGGTGAACGCTGCGCTGGGGGCGGATCAGGATGCCGCCCAGCTGAGCACCGCCGACCATCTGGCAGAAACGCTGAAGTCCGAATATGCGGACAGCGCTTATGCCCGCCTGGGGGCGTTGCTGATGGCGCGCCTTGCGGTCGAGCAAGGCAAGCCGGATCAGGCGCTTGTCGAGCTTGACTGGGTGCTGGCGCAGGAGCCGCAGGGACCGCAAAAGATCGTGGCGCAGCTGCGCAAGGCGAGAGTGCTGGGCGGTCAGGGTAAATTCGACGAGGCACTGGCTTCGTTGGAAGGTCTGGATGCCGGTGAATTCGAGGCCAGCTTCCAGGAGCTCAAGGGCGACCTGCTGCAGGGCAAGGGGCAGACAGATGAAGCCCGGGAAGCTTATCGGCAGGCGATGCAGGCTGCCGAGACCGGAGGTTCGCGCCCTCTGTTGCAGATGAAACTGGACAATCTTGCGGTAGAGGAAGGGTAAATGAACAAGCTGTTCCGTGTACTGACGGCCGGGATGCTGGCGGCTTCACTGACCGGCTGCAGCCTTTGGGGTGCAAACGACGAAATCGAGCCGGCGGAACTTGTCGACTTCGAAGCGGAGCGATCGGTCGAAGTCCTGTGGGACGCCTCGGTCGGCTCGGGTCTGGGTGAAAAGTATCATGAGTTCACCCCGGCAACGGATGGCGCACGGATCTACGCCAACGATGTCGAGGGTATCGTTGCCGCCTTCTCTCTGAATACAGGTGACGAGGTTTGGGAAACCGATCTCGATACCGTGATTGGTGCCGGTGTCGGTGTCGGGGCCGGCCAGGTAGCGGTTGTCGCCGAGTCCGGCGAAGTGATCGTCCTCGATAGCGATAACGGCCAGGAACTGTGGCGCTATCAGCTCAGCTCCGAGGCGGTTGCAGCACCTCAATTCAACCGCGATCTGGTGGTGGTGCAGCAGGTCAATGGCAAGCTTACCGCGCTGGATGCGACCAGTGGCGAGCACCGCTGGACCTATGACAGCCAGGTTCCCAGCCTGAGCCTGCGTGGTACCTCGGCGCCGCTGGTGGTAGCGGATGCGACATTCACCGGTTTTGCCAACGGCAAGTTTGTGGCGGTATCTAACGGTAACGGGAATATGCTCTGGGAGCAGCTCATTGCCGAGCCGCAGGGACGATCCGAGCTGGAGCGTATGGTTGATGTCGATGGCCGTCCGCTGCTGGCGAACAATACCCTGTACGTGAGCAGTTATCAGGGGCGTCTGGTGTCGATCAACCCCTTTAACGCTCAGATTCAGTGGGCCAAGGATAGCTCCAGCTACCATACGCCCGCGGCAGGCTTCGGCAACATCTACGTGGTCGAGTCCGATGATCATGTACAGGCCTACGATGCCGGCAGCAGTGCCAGTGTCTGGAGTCAGCCACAGCTCGAGAACCGGCGCGTGACCGCTCCGGCGTTGCTTGGCAACTACCTGGTGGTGGGTGACCGGGAGGGTTATCTGCATTTCCTGTCCCAGGTCGACGGACATTTCGTGGCGCGTTATCGCGCCGATTCGGACGGGCTGGTAGGTGATATGCTGTCCGTCAATGATGTGCTCTATGTGCTGGGCAATGGCGGCCGTCTGCTGGCATTAAGGCTCAACTGAGCTCAGATGAATTTCACAGGCGGCTATTCGCATAGGCGAGTAGCCGCCGTTTTTGTTTCGGTAAATAGAAAATGCTACCGGTAATCGCACTTGTAGGTCGACCCAACGTCGGAAAATCAACCCTCTTCAACCGCCTCACCCGAAGCCGCGATGCTCTGGTTGCGGATCTTCCCGGACTGACCCGTGACCGCAAATACGGCGAGGGGCGAGTGGGGGATCGCGACTACCTGGTGGTTGACACCGGCGGCATCAGCGGAGACGAGCAGGGGATTGATTCGGCTATGGCCAAACAGTCGCTGCTGGCGATAGACGAGGCCGACATCGTCCTGTTCCTGGTCGATGGCCGCGCCGGCCTCAACCCGGCCGACGAGATGATCGCCGACCACCTGCGTCGCAGCGAGAAAGCCTGCCATCTGGTCGTCAACAAGACCGACGGTCTGGATCCGGAAGTGGCGATGGCCGAGTTCCACGGACTCGGTCTCGGGCAGCCGCTGCCGATCGCAGCATCCCAGAATCGTGGTGTGCGGCTGTTGATCGAGGAAGTGCTCGGTGAGCTTCCGGAGGAGGAGGCGGAAGAGCTGCCGGACGAAGTCGAGCAGAGTACCCGAATCGCCGTGGTCGGACGCCCGAACGTTGGCAAGTCGACCCTGGTCAACCGGATGCTCGGTGAAGAGCGCGTGGTCGTCTACGATGAGGCCGGTACCACGAGGGACAGTATCTACATCCCCTACGAGCGGGACGGACAGGCCTATACCCTGATCGATACGGCGGGTGTACGTCGTCGCAAGAACATCAAGGAAGCGGTGGAGAAGTTCTCCATCATCAAAACGCTGCAGGCGATCGAGGATGCCAACGTGGTGGTCTGTGTCATCGATGCTCGCCAGGGCGTGACCGACCAGGACCTGCACATGCTCGGTTTCGTGCTGGACGCCGGCAGGGCGCTGGTTGTGGCGCTGAATAAGTGGGATGGCATGAGCGAGGATCAGAAGCTCAAGGTCAAGGAGCAGATCCAGCGTCGCCTGGAGTTTGTCGGCTTCGCCCGTTTCCATTTCATCTCGGCGCTGCACGGTAGTGGTGTCGGTGATATGTACCGGTCGGTTGACGAGGCCTACGACTGCGCCATGGCGAAATGGCCGACCAACCGACTGACGCGTCTGCTCGAGGATGTGATCGCCGAGCATCAGCCGCCGATGGTTCGAGGGCGCCGTATCAAGATGCGTTATGCGCACCAGGGGGGCTCGAACCCGCCGATCATCGTGGTTCACGGCAATCAGCTTGACGAGCTGCCCAATTCCTACAAACGCTATCTGCAGAACAAGTTCACTCAGGTGCTGGGCATTCGCGGTACGCCGGTGCGTTTCGAGTTCCGTGTCGGCGAGAACCCCTATGAGGGGCGCAAGAACCAGCTGACGGCTCGCCAGTTGGCGAAAAAACAGCGCTTCAAGCTTCACGTCCAGGACCTGAAAAAGCAGTCCAAGCGCAAGGCGCGCAAGAAATGACGGAGCCTTCCGACCGTAGTCGGCTGCCGATAGGGGTTTTCGATTCCGGTGTGGGGGGGCTTACCGTCCTCAACGCGTTGCGGCGTCTCCTGCCACACGAGAATCTTATCTATCTTGGCGATACTGCGCGGGTGCCTTACGGCACCAAAAGCTCGTTGTCGGTTACGCGCTATGCCGAACAGGCTGCGATGCTGCTGATCGAACGCCAGGTCAAGCTGCTCGTCATCGCCTGCAATACCGCTTCGGCAGTAGCGGTGGAGCCCTTGCGCCTGAGATTTCCCGGGGTGCCGGTTGTCGGCGTCATCGAGCCGGGCGCAGAGGCCTGCTGCGCGGAGACGCGAAACGGCCATGTGGGGGTCATCGCGACCGAAAGCACGGTCAACAATCAGGCGTACCAGAAGGCGATCATGGCGCTGAGGCCGGATGTACGCATTCGAGCCCAGGGCTGTTCGCTGTTCGTATCGCTGGCCGAGGAGGGTTGGCACGATGGCGAGCTGGTCGAACAAATCGTCGCCCGCTGCATGGCGCCGTTGCTCGATGAGGCCGAAGGTGACGCTGGCATTGACACCCTGGTGTTGGGCTGTACCCATTTTCCGGCGCTGAAGGGCGCCATTGCCAAGGTTGTGGGTGGCGATGTGCGTCTGGTCGATTCAGCGCTGACGACCTCCCGGGTTGTCCAGCAGCAGCTGGCGGATGCCGGTCTGGCCCGTGGCCGGGAAGAGCCAGGGCACGTTTCATTTCTGGTCACGGATGGCCCGGAGCGTTTCGCCCGCGTGGCGTCCTACTTCTTTGAGGAAAAGGTGAACGCAGCTCAGGTGGAGCTCGTTGATCTGCAGCATTTTGCAACTTGCTGATCGCTTCCGCACCAGGCTGTCGGACTATACTTGGAAGTGTCGGTAATGCCGTTGGAAAAGCAGGAAGCGAAAAAAGTTGAACTTGGCTGTTGACTCTCCCGCTGGGGTCTGTAGAATTCGCCTCCTCGCTTGAGACGACGGCCTGAAACGGCTC
>JABXIM010000127.1 GCA_013373085.1 Oceanospirillaceae bacterium
ACAGCGGAACAGTAAACGGAGTAGCCGTTACTGGCTTTACAGATAATTCAGATAATACCTATTCGGCTACCTATACGGTAGTAGAAGGCAATACTGACCGTGCTGCCGGAACTGACATTCCGGTGAGTTTTATTCTGAATGATGCTGCGGGTAATAGCTCTTCAACTTATGCAACAGCTATTAGTCAGGGTAGTGATGCAATAGACGCAAATAGCCCAACCATTAGTAGTGTGAGTATTCCGAACTCGTCCGCAAAAGTAGGCGATGCTATAACGGTTACTATAACCGCGGGTGAAACAGGCCTTAGTTTGAGCAGTGGAGAGGTGAATGGTGTGACAGTGACCAGCTTTACAGATAATTCAGACAATACCTATTCGGCTACTTATACAGTAGTAGAAGGCAATACTGACAGAGCAGCGGGAGATAATATTCCGGTGGCTTTCATTTTGAATGATGCAGCAGGTAATAGTTCTTCGACCTTTGTAACAGCCATTAGTCAAGGCAGTGATGCCATAGATGCTAATTCACCGGCAGCTCCGGTTGTATCTTCACCGTCAAGTGCAAGCAGAGTGAATGCCGCTTCTCAAACCATTAGTGGTACACATGGGGAAGATGGAGCTACTATTAACGCTTATACGGATAGTGATAACAATGGAGTCGCTGATAATTCTACTTCACTGGGTAGTGCTGTTGTATCTGGTGGAGCATGGAGTTTTAGCGTGAACCTTTCTGCAGATACTGACAACAACTTTGTCGTGGTAGCCGAGGATGGTGCAGGAAACCAGTCGAGTGCAGTGGATGTGTCTACTATCACAGAAGATAGCACTGGGCCAAATATTACAAGCCTTGGGCTCAACAACAGCAATGCATTTATTGAAATCTTCACTAATGAAGGTGTCTATAATACCAATGGAGGAAGTGGAGGGCTGGAAATTAGCGATATAGATATTTCTATTTCTGGAGGCAGTGCTACAGACCCTGTTATTACGAGCTTAAAAGATGGAAGCGATGGTACCTCAGATTTGACCGGAGGCGAAAGCATTATTAGAGTCAACTTTACTACTACAGGAGTTGCCGATGGAAGCGAAACCGTTACAATCAATTTTGCTGATGGAAGTTCAGTATTTGATGCTGTAGGAAATGCATCTGCAGCTACGCAAAGTAATAATACCAGAACTTTAAATGACCTGATTAACCCTTACATTACAGGTGTAAGCCTTGCAGCAGATAACTCATACATCGATGTTACTTTCAACGAAGCAGTTTATCAGGACAACTGTGTGGGTGCAGGGCTGGAACCAAGTGATTTCGATTTGCAAATAACCGGTGGCTCTGCGTCATTGAATGCTATTACTTCTGTGACAAAAACAGATGGCAACGCCTTATCGGGAGGTGAAACATCTGTTAGAATTAACTTTACACTGACAGGCACACCTGACGGAGACGAGACACTTGAGGTTGATCTTCAGGATGATGGCGTTTATGACCAAAATGGTTTGGAGGCAGCTGCAGACCAAACAAGTAACAATACTGCTACTTTGAATGATAAGGCCGCTCCAACGGTATTGGAGATGAGCTCTGATGTTAACAACTCAAGCTTCAAGGTGGGTGCAAATATCAACATCTATGTACAGTATTCAGAAGAGGTTTTTGTAACAGGAACTCCTCAATTGACATTAGAGACAGGGGCTACAGACAGAACTATTGACTATGTAGATAGAAGCTCCTCTACTTTGAGATTTGTTTATACAGTTCAAGCTGGAGATGTGAGCAGTGATTTGGATGTTCAGAGTACTTCCGCACTTACATTGAACGGAGGTACAATTAAAGATGCAGCTGGAAACAATGCTGTCTTAACATTGCCAGTAGATCCGGATGGTTCTGCACTGACAGCTAAGAATTTAGTGATTGATGGGGTGGTTCCAACTGTTACCAGTGTCACATCGAGCTCATCAGATGGTTCTTTCAAAATTGGTGATCAAGTTAATGTTCAGGTTGTCTTTAGCGAGGCTGTAACAGTTAGTGATTATACTCAATTGCAGCTTCAGCTAGAAACAGGAGATTCAGATTATTACATCGCGTCTCAATCAGGAAGCGGAACGACAACCATCAATTTTACCTACACAGTTCAAAGCGGTACAGAAAGTTCCGATCTAGAATATTTGGCTACTAATTCATTGGAAGTATCGTTAAGTGGTTCAGTGAAGGATGCCGTGGGCAATGATGCTAACTTGACTCTGCCAACAATTGGAGGTGGCAATTCACTTTCAGACAACAAAGCACTAGTGATTGACGGCATAGTGCCTTCATTTGAAAATAGTACACCTACAGTTTCGAACATAAAGCAAACAGAGTTTGACCTAAGTTTGGATCTTGATGAAGCAGGTACCTTCTACTACGTTGTTTTAGCAAATGATGCAAATGCACCTACTTCAGCTGAAGTAAAAGCAGGAACAGGAGCATCAGGTGGAGCGACAGTTACATTTGGAAGCGCGTCTGCTGCACCGGATTTCTTCACCACAGCCTTGGGAGGAGTAGGAGTAACTAGTGCAAGTACAGCTTACGACCTATATGTAGTTGCTGAAGACGCAGCTGGGAACCTTCAAAGTAGTCCGGTTAAAGTGGATATTACCACTATTGCAGCACCAACAGTTACTTTAAGTGTAGATAATAGCAGTATTGCTGAAAATGGTGGTACAGCCACCTTAACAGCAACACTGTCTGCGGCCTCTTCTCAGGATGTCACAGTTTCTCTCAGCTACTCTGGAACGGCTATTAATGCTACTGACTATAACAATACAGCAAGTTCAACCATAACAATTACAGCGGGCCAGACTTCGGCCGATGCCGGTACTATTATTACCGCAATTGATAATAATGTAGATGCAGCTGACAAGACCATAGAGGTGGCTATAACCACCGTAACAAATGGTACTGAAGATGGAGATCAGGAAGTTTCAATAACCATTGCTGATGATGATAACTCTCCGGTAATTACCGCTTCTCAAAGTTTTACTGTCGATGAAGATGCCACAGATGCCACAGTAGTAGGAAATGTATTGGCCACTGATGCAGATGCCGGTACAACGTTCAGTAATTGGACAATTACAGCGGGTAATGGAGATGGTGTGTTTGCTATCAACTCAAGTACCGGACAGCTTGTCGTAAATGACAAAACCAACCTTGATTTTGAAACCACAGAAAGTTACACCCTAACACTTACCGTAACCGATGGGTCTAACCTATCAGCTTCAGAAGATGTAACTATCAATGTTAATGACCTTAATGATAATGATCCCGTAGTTACGGCTTCACAAACCTTCAGTGTTAATGATAATGCGGCTAATTCCACCAGTGTAGGAACAGTTGCGGCTTCGGATGCTGATGCTAATACAACATTAAGTGGGTGGTCCATTACGGCAGGTAATGATGATGGCGTATTTGCTATTAACTCTAGTACAGGAGAGATTACAGTATCAAATAATACCAACCTAGACTATGATGTAACAACTAGTTACTCTTTGACAGTCACTGTAACTGATGGAACCAATACTTCTTCAGGACAAACTGTTACAATCAATGTCAATAAAGTATCGGGAATTACTATTACTGAGAGTTCAGGCTCTACAGCTACTACGGAAGCAGGTGGTACAGATTCATTCACTGTTGTGCTTGATGTTCAGCCTAGTAGTGATGTAGTTCTAAATGTTAGTGTTGGAGATGCTACTGAAGGTTCGGTAGATAAGTCAACTTTAACCTTTACCACACTAAACTGGAATGTTCCACAAACTGTGACAATCACCGGTGAGGATGATGATATCATTGATGGAACAGTTAATTACGATATTACGATTTCCGTTGTTGATGCCAGTAGTGATGATAATTACGACAGTGAAGCTGATCAAACAGTTAATGTTAATAACACGGACGATGACCTTGCAGGCTTTACGATTACACAATCGAATGGCAATACTGCTACCACCGAAGCTGGAGGCACAGACTCCTTCACTGTAGAACTCGATGCAGAGCCTAACAGTGATGTGGTTATCAATGTAACTAGTGGAGATACTGGAGAAGCCACAGCAGATGTGGCCGTTCTGACTTTTACCGCTGCCAACTGGGATACCCCTCAAACAGTTACGCTAACAGGAGTAGATGATGATATCATTGATGGAACACAAACCTTCAATGTTACCTTGTCTATCGATGATAATAATAGTGATGATAACTTTGATCCCCTTGGTGACCAGACAGTAAGTGTGGATAATTCTGATGATGATGTGGCTGGATTTACGGTTACAGAATCTGATGG
>JABXIM010000076.1 GCA_013373085.1 Oceanospirillaceae bacterium
CGCGGGTTCGAGTCCCGTCCGTTCCGCCAACATTTGAAGACGTGAAAGGTTAGAATACCTGCCTGTCACCTCTTCACAGGAATCGGTCGCGGGGTTGCCCGTCCGTTCCGCCACTTCTTTGAAAGTCAAAAGCAGACGATCTGAAAGACTAGAATACCCGCCTGTCATCGTTTCACAGGAATCGGTCGCGGGTTCGAGTCCCGTCCGTTCTGCCACTTCTTCAATCTTAAAGTTCTTAAAAAGGCCGACTAGTGGCTTTGCATACCTGCTCCGGCATCTGTCCGGCTAGCCGGTTCCTGCTGTTACTTCGTTATCACTGCACAGCAAGCGCCTCCTGAGCAAATCGCTCAAACTGGTCAGCGTTCGTGTGAGGCAAACCCCGTTCTGTTTCACTCCGGGCTTCGGCGCCTGGGCGATCATCCTGTTGGCGCCTGACACCACAAAAAAACGGCGTCAGGATGACGCCGTTTTTGCCTTGAGGCAGGGTGTCATCAGTGACTGATGGCACCATGTGGATAGTCGTGCATGATCTGTTGGAAGGAGTTGCTGTCGAGGCGGATCAGGTCGGTATGATCGCCGCACTCGAAATAGCAGTCTTCTTCCGCCGCAAGGGCATCGTCCCAGATAACCGGCATATTGTACGCCTGACCCAGCGACGGCACGGCGCCGTGATCGCAGTCGCGAAAGAGAATCTTGACGTCCTGTTGCGACGCAGGTTCCAGAAGCCGGTTCATGTTGCGGTTGATGGAGTCGAGATCCACCATCCGATCCGAAGGAACCACGGCCATAACGAAACCTTCCTCATCCTTGAGTACGACACCCTTGGCGACCTGGCGCGCAGGCAGTTGCGCGGCTATCGCCGAACTCATCATAGTTTCCGCATAGGTATGATGCAGCAGGCGGTAGGGCACATGCTGGCGATCCAGAAACATCTGCACGGTCGGTGCAATGGACATAGTGCTAGCCTCCCCGAAAAGTCGGACTCGGATTGCTGCCGGAGGCCTGTGACGCTGGTCGGTTGGCAGTGGTGCCACATGACCGGGTGATGCGCCTGGGGCACGTCGCCGCTTTTGGGCCGCAGGCCATTCCACATGCCCGGGTGCTGGCGGTCTCGGTAGGATTCGCCAGTTCCCGGTGCCGCTCAGACGCGAGGCGTGTCGCCTAGCGTCTGACCGTGCTATCAGCATAGCTCATAGGGGCTTCATGTTGCCGCTGCGTATGCTTGAATGGTTTCATCTGGTAAGTTATGCCGCCATGAATTCAGACACTTCATGGCTTGCCGGGCTGCATGGCGCTGTGCGGCTGCAGCCTTTGCCGTTGCGGCTTTATAGGCGCGCCGGTATCGAGGTCTCATTATTGCGGCTCGATGAGCTGCACCCCCAGGTCAGTGGCAACAAGCTTTTCAAGCTCAGCTACAACCTCGCCGCAGCCGTTGCGGCCGGGCATCGTCGCGTGCTCAGTTTCGGTGGCGCCTTCTCCAACCATTTGCACGCGCTGGCATATGCCGGCCGGGCGCTCGGGCTGGAGACGATCGGCGTGGTCCGTGGTGAGCCCGCTTATGCGGACAACCCGACGCTGCGGGATGCGTCGGAGTGGGGAATGCATCTGCATTTCGTCGATCGGCAAGCGTATCGACACAAGACATCGGAGCAGTTTCTGACCGCGCTGCGGGCACGCTTTGGTGACTTTTTTCTGATCGGCGAGGGTGGCAGGGGCGAGCTTGCGCTTAAGGGGTGCGGCCAGATCCTGGAGTGCCTGGGGCCGGATGTGCTGGCGCGTACGGACCTGATCGGCCTTGCCGTTGGCACCGGCAGTACCCTTGCGGGATTGATATCGGCACGCCCCGGTCATTGCCGTCTGCTCGGGTTTCCGGTGCTCAAGGGCGCCGAATTCCTCTACAGCGATGTTCGCGACCAGCTGCAGCAGGCCGGGGTATCGGACCCCGGTGGCTGGCGGCTGTGTCTTGATGCTCACGAGGGGGGCTATGGTCGCGTTTCGCCCCAGCTCGCGGCCTTTGTGCCGTCTTTCGAGCGGGAAACGGGTATTCTGCTAGATCCCGTCTATACCGGTAAGATGCTGCTCGGCTTCAACCGTCTGGTCGCGGCCGGAGGCGTGCCGGCCGGCACGGCGGTAGTGCTGGTGCATACCGGCGGAATGCAGGGGGTTAGAGGAATGGCAAAAACGTTGTACGATCTTCGCTCGGCATTCTGCGGTGCGCTGCCGCTATGAGTGGTGGTGCCGGTAGTGGTCTGCCGGACAGGGCCCGATTATTTCTTACAGGAAGGGTAAATGGATTATTTTCGAAATATAGGACTGATCGGGCGTCTGGGCAGTAAAACGGTAATCGACTCGCTCAAGCAGTTGATCCGGTTTCTCAACGAGAAGGGGCTGACCACCGTTCTCGATGAGCGTATTTCCGACATGATGCCGGGGCATGGCCAGAAGACCTGCAAGCAGGAAGTGATGGGCGAGATCTGCGACCTGGTGATCGTCGTCGGCGGCGATGGCAGCCTGCTCGGCGCGGCGCGAGCGCTGTCTCCGTCCCATGTGCCGGTGCTGGGTGTCAATCGTGGCAATCTCGGCTTCCTGACCGATATCTCGCCGGCCGACATCGAGGAAAAGGTCGCCGAGGTGCTCGAAGGCAAATACATGGTCGAGAGCCGCTTCCTGCTCGACCTGGTAGTGACCCGGGACGACGAAGTCATCGCCGAGGGGACAGCGCTCAACGACGTGGTGTTGCACCCGGGCAAGGCGATCCAGATTATCCAGTTCGAGCTCCATATCGAGGGACAGTTCGTCTACACCCAGCGCTCCGATGGCCTGATCGTATCGACCCCGACCGGATCGACCGCCTATTCGCTGTCCGGAGGCGGTCCCATCATGTCGCCCAAGCTGGACGCGCTGGTGCTGGTGCCGATGTTCCCGCACACGTTGTCGAGCAGGCCCATCGTGGTCGATGGCAACAGCGAGCTGAAGCTGGTAATCAGTGAGAACAACAAGACCTATCCGACGGTCTCATGTGACGGGCAGCTCAGTATCGGTCTGGCGCCGGGGGACATTATCCGGATTCACAAGAAGCCCCATAAACTGAAGCTGCTGCATCCGCTGAACTACGATTTTTACCGTACCTGTCGGGAAAAGCTGGGATGGGGTACCAAGCTGGGAGAGTGATTTGACTGGAGCCGTGTTCGAAGGATACGACCTGATCGGCGACGTACATGGTTGTGCGGTCAGCTTGCGCATGCTGCTGGAAACGCTGGGCTACCGGCGTGTTCGAGGGGCTTACCGCCATCCGCGCCGCCAGGCCGTCTTCGTGGGCGACATCGTCGACCGGGGGCCGCGTATCCGCGAAGCGGTAAACCTGGTACGGGAGATGGAAGAAGCTGGCAGTGCGCGGATCGTGATGGGAAATCACGAATACAACTTCCTCTGCTACTGCACGCCGGGTCGACCGGGATCGGGCGTCGATTACCTGCGCAGCCATACGCCCCGCCATCACCGGATCATCAAGGAGACGCTCGCCGAATACGAGCGCCATCCGCAGGAGCGCCAGGATGTGCTCGACTGGATACTCGGGATGCCGCTGTTCCTGGAGCTGGAGGATTTCCGCGTTATCCATGCCTGCTGGCCGCAGGTGCTGCTCGACCGGTTCCGTGCCGAGTACGGTGGCAATCGTATCGATCTCGACTTTCTCCATCGTTCGGTCGAGCCCGACTCGTTCGAGTTCGAGCTGATGGACAGGGCGCTGCGCGGCACTCACCTGAAGCTGCCCGACGGTGAGGTGATCCTCAGCAAGGATGGCTTTCGCCGTCGTTTCTTCCGTACCAAGTTCTGGGCGGTGCAGCCGCAGCATTATGCCGATGTGGTGTTCCAGCCGGACCCGCTGCCGGAGCATGTGGCGCGGCGGCCGCTGCGCGCAGTCGACCGGCAGGCGCTGCTGCGCTACGGCCCGGACGAGAAGCCGCTGTTTATCGGTCATTACTGGCGCGAAGGCGAGCCTGAGCCGATTACCGGCAACATTGCCTGCCTCGACTACAGCGCCGTCAAGTGGGGCAAGCTGGTGGCCTACCGCTTCGATCACGAGAAGCAGATCGATCCGGCCAAGTTCGTCTGGGTCGATGTGGCGCGGGATGTCCCGCTGTCCACCGGAGGTGCTTCATGATCAAGGTGCTCGAAGTTCCGACGGCGGAGGACCTGAGTGACTTCACCGAGATACTCTGGCGTCATCAGGTGCCGCATCGCGTGGTGGAGCAGGGGCCGGTTCAGGAGCTCTGGATAGCGCCCGAGGTCGATGCCGAGCAGGTGTTGAGCCTTTACCGGCACTGGCGTTCAGGGGGGGATATGAGCCGGCTCAGGCGTGGTGGGGCGGGATCCCGTGGTGCATTCAGCCCGGCGATATTGCGCCGTACCTGGTTCAGCCTGTCGCTGATCCTGCTGAGCGCGCTGGCAACCCTGCTGATGGGTTTTGGCGATAACCTGGACTGGATGCGGCGTTTCGCCATCGTGGACTTCCAGTTGCGAGGCGATCATATCTACTACGCCAGCCTCGGGCAAAGCCTTGCCGACGGTCAGTGGTGGCGTTTTTTCACGCCAGCGCTGATGCACTTCAATATGCCGCATCTGTTGTTCAACCTGCTGTGGGTCTGGGTCGCCGGTCGGGCGATCGAGGCGCTGCATGGCCGCTGGGTGCTTTTGGGGCTGGTGGCGCTGTCGGCACTGGCGTCCAATCTGGCGCAATTCTGGGTCAGCGGCCCGATGTTTGGCGGCATGTCGGGGGTGGTCTTCGGGTTGCTGGCATACGCCTGGCTCTGGGACAGGCGAGGCGGCCGGCCGCCGATCGGCTTGCCGCCGGCCCTGATGCCGTTGATGGTGATCTGGCTCGCGCTCGGCTTTACCGGGGTGCTCGAATCCCTGGGCTTTGGCGCCATCGCCAACACCGCGCATCTGGCGGGTCTGATGGCGGGGTTGTTTTGGGCTCTGCTGTGTCTGGTCGCGAGGCGCCGTTGAGGCTCTACCGGGACAGTCAGACGCGCGAGCAGTCGTATGGCGATGCAGCCGCGGCTGAGCGCCTTTCTTGCCGGCTGAAGGTTCAGCCGCCCGGGAAGAGTCTGGTACACTGCGTTCCTCAACGGGCCGGTTTCCGTCCGTCCGGCCCCGTACCCGGAGAACAGAGCAAGATGACGTACGAACAGCTGATCGAGGCCATGACTCCTGAGATGCACCGCTCGCTCAAGCGCGCGGTCGAGTTGGGCAAGTGGCCCAACGGCGAACGTCTCAGCGAAGAGCAGCGCAGCATCTGTCTGCGCGCCGTGATCGCCTATGACCAGCGTTTGCCCGAATCCGAGCGTACCGGTTATATCGACCGGACCCGTCCCGACGGCGCTCAGCACGGCGAAGATCCGCTGGCGCCCCAGACCCTGAAAATCCTCAACCAGGGCTGATCGATGCAGGTACGGTTGGAAGGTGCGCTGCGCAAGATGGCAGTGGCGCTGGAGGGGACCCGCGCGCAGTACCGTTTGCGCTGCGACTCGGGCGAACTGGCGCTGAACGAATTGCTCGGTCAGCGCATCCGGCTGCGCTATCTCGGCGCCATCAACTGCGTCAATTGCGGGCGCAAAACCAAAAAGAGCTTCAACCAGGGCTACTGCTATCCCTGCTTCACCAAGCTCGCGGAGTGCGACAGCTGCATTGTCAGCCCGGAAAAGTGCCACTATCACCTGGGTACCTGTCGCGATCCGGGTTGGGGGGAGCAGCACTGCTTCCAGTCCCATATCGTCTATCTCGCCAATTCCTCGGGCCTCAAGGTCGGCATTACCCGCGGCACCCAGGTGCCGACGCGCTGGATCGACCAGGGCGCGGTGCAGGCGTTGCCGATTCTGCGGGTCGACTCGCGCTACCAGTCCGGTCTCGTCGAGCATCTGTTCAAGTCGGAAGTGGCGGACAAGACCAACTGGCGGCGAATGCTCAAGAACGATGTCGATGTTCTCGACCTGAAGGCGGAGCGGGACCGGCTGCTGGAGGCGGTTGCCGAACCGCTGGCCGAAGTCGAGCGGGAGTTCGGGTTGCAGGCAATTCAGCGTCTCGATGCCGAAGCGGTGCGAATCGAGTATCCGGTACTGAACTTTCCGCTCAAAGTGAGCTCTTTCAATCTGGACAAGAATCCCGAAGTCGAAGGCGAGCTCCAGGGTATCAAGGGGCAGTATCTGATTCTCGACAGCGGGGTGATCAACCTGCGCAAGTTCACCGCCTATCAGGTGGAATTCTGTACCGAATAAGGTGATGCATTAATGGCCGAACAACCCCAGGCGATCTATCTGAAGGACTACCAGGTACCGGCGTACCTGATCGACGAGACCGAGCTGCACTTCACGCTCGGTGATGACCACACCCTGGTGAGGTCGGTGCTGAAAATGCGCCGCAACCCGGCTTCGACAGCGCCTCAGGCTGCGCTTGAGCTGCACGGGCACGAAAGTCTCGAGCTATGCCGGCTGGCGATCGGCGAGCGGGAACTGACCGCGGCCGATTACCGGCGTGAAGGCGAGACGCTGAGCATCGCGGAGGTGCCGGACGCCTTCGCGCTCGAGTGCCTTACCCGCATTCGCCCGCAGGACAACACCGCGCTGGAGGGGCTCTACTGTTCCGACGGCATGTACTGCACCCAGTGCGAAGCCGAGGGCTTTCGCCGCATCACCTTCTACCTCGACCGGCCCGACGTGATGTCGGTATTCACCACCACCGTCGAGGCGGATGCCGCGCGTTTCCCTGTACTTTTGTCCAACGGCAATCCGGTGGCCTCAGGTTCCCTGGAAGAGCAGGGGCGGCACTGGGTGACCTGGCAGGATCCGTTCCCGAAACCCGCCTACCTGTTCGCGCTGGTGGCGGGAGATCTGGCCCATATCGAGCGACCCTACAGCACCGCGTCGGGGCGCGAAGTGGTGCTGCGCATCTACGCCGAGCGCAAGGATCTCGACAAGCTCGACCACGCCATGGACTCGCTGGTCAATGCCATGCGCTGGGACGAGGAGGTTTACGGCCGGGAATACGATCTCGATATCTACATGATCGTGGCGGTGGATTTCTTCAACATGGGGGCGATGGAGAACAAGGGGTTTAACATCTTCAACACCTCCTGCGTGCTGGCGAGTCCCGAAACCACCACCGATGCCGCGTTCCAGCGCGTCGAAGGTGTCGTCGCGCACGAGTACTTCCATAACTGGTCGGGTAACCGCGTCACCTGCCGCGACTGGTTCCAGCTCAGCCTCAAGGAGGGCTTCACGGTCTTCCGTGACGCCGAATTCTCGGCCGACATGAACTCGCGTACCGTCAAGCGTGTCGAGGACGTGACGCTGCTGCGCACCGCGCAGTTCGCCGAAGATGCCGGTCCGATGGCGCATCCGGTGCGGCCGGCGTCTTTCATCGAGATTTCCAACTTCTACACCCTGACCGTCTACGAGAAGGGCGCGGAAGTGGTGCGCATGATCCATACGCTGCTGGGCCCGGAGCTGTTCCGCAAGGGCTCGGACCTGTACTTCGAGCGCCATGACGGCCAGGCGGTGACCACCGATGACTTCGTGCGCGCGATGGAAGAGGTGTCCGGGCGTAACCTGACCCAGTTCCGCCGCTGGTACGAGCAGGCCGGTACGCCGCTGCTGAAGGTTCGCGACGAGTACGATGCCGATGCCCGGCAATACCGGCTGCACGTCGAGCAGAGTTGCCCGGCGACGCCCGGGCAGGCGGAAAAACTGCCGTTCCACATTCCGCTCAAGGTCGGTCTGCTGGGGGCGGACGGCAAAGACCTGGTGCTGGCGAACGGCGACACCAGCTGCGTGCTGGAACTGACCGACGGCAGCCAGACGTTCACCTTCGACGGCATCGATGCCCGGCCGGTGCCATCGCTGCTGCGCGGCTTCTCGGCGCCCGTTAAGCTGCAGTATCCGCTTGAGCGCCAGACGCTGGTGTTCCTGATGAGCAACGACAGCGACGGCTTCAACCGCTGGGACGCCGGCCAGCGCCTGGCGATCGACGTGATCGAGGAGCTGATGGCGCAGTATCGCGCCGGCGAGCCGATGCAGCTCGACAACGCCCTGACCGACGCTTTCGCTGCGGTACTGGACGACGCGTCACTGGACCCGGCGATGGTTGCCAAGGTGCTGACGCTGCCGTCCGAGGCCTATCTCAGCGAGCTGGCCGACTGCATCGACGTTGACGCGATTCACGCCGCCCGGCTGTTCGCCCGCAAAGCGCTGGCGGAGTCGCTGTCCGAGCGTTTCGAGCGCCGTTACCAGGCGCTGGCACCGGAACAGCCTTATGCCCCCGATGCCTCCCAGGTGGCACAGCGCAGCTTGCGCAACCTCTGCCTGTCCTATCTGGTTGCGCTGGAAACGCCGGAGTACCTGTCGCTGGCGCGTACCCAGTACGATGTGGCCGACAACATGACGGACCGGCAGGGGGCGCTGAGCCTGCTCGCGCACTCGGGTGACGCGAACGCGGCGCAGGCGGTGCTGGATGATTTCTACGCCCGCTACAGCGACGAAACGCTGGTGGTCAACCAGTGGCTGTCGGTGCAGGCCAGCGATCCCAGGCCGGGAGCGCTGGCGCGGGTGCAGGCGTTGATGAACCACGAGGCATTTTCGCTGCGTAACCCCAACAAGGTGCGTTCGCTGATCTCGGTGTTCTGCAACCTCAACGCGGTCAATTTCCATGCCGCCGACGGCAGTGGTTACGCGTTTCTGGCAGATCGCATCATCGAAATGAACCGGCTCAATCCGCAGATGGCCTCGCGCCTGCTGACGCCGCTGACCCGCTGGCGCAAATACGATGGCGCGCGCCAGGCGCTGATGCAGGCTCAGCTCAAGCGCATCGTCGACAGTGGCGACCTGTCCAAGGACGTCTACGAGGTCGTCAGCAAGAGCCTGGCCTGACGCTGATTTAGCGCGCGGTGCAGGGATGCGCCGCCTTGGCCTTGATAAACAAGGGCTTGCGACAAATTACGCCCGCTTTTAAAGGGCGTCGACTGAATGGGCAGGATACCTTTTCAGTTGTCGGATAGATGACGGCCCCGCACGGCCAACTTTGGTTATACTGCCCCAGAGTGGGCAGAGACAGTTTAAGAATCAGAAATACCACAGGGATGCATCCGATGGATAAAATGCTTTCAAGCCACGACAAGTTCGATTTGCAGCAGAACTATCGTCGCTACCTCAAGTTCCGCGACCAGATGGAAGACGCCATGCGCGACATGCAGACCGCCAAGGCCAGCCGCGTCTGGGTGGCCGGTGTGGTGGCACTGCTGTTTGCACTGGCGTCCGACTTTTTTCTTGGTGCAGCCGCGGCGCTATTCGGCATGTATTTCTACCGTCTGATGGTGGCGCGCATGCAAAGCGGCAAGGCGGAAGAAGGGTGCGAGGACACCGACCGCTGGTTTGCGGCCAAGGGGTTGAAGTTCGAGGGGCGTATCCTCTACTTCCGCGACGACAAGATGCTGGAAAACCCGCTGGATCCGTTCGACGACGCTATCTACGGCTAAGCCGGAATAGCGTGTCGGGGCAGGTCGCACGATGAGAAGGGAATATCGCCGGATCACCGAACGTACCCGCCGCCTGCTGGCGATGCCCGAAGGCGTCAACGTCGATTTCAAGCGTGAAACCACCGCGGTCCACGCCAGCGACCTTGTCGCCTTTGCCAACGCCGCTACCGGCGGCACCCTGCTCATCGGTATCGACGAGTACACGACCTCCGACGGAGTCCAGCGCGGACGTGTCGTTGGCTGCGATGTCGACGACAGCGCCAGGCTCAGTCTGGTCAACAAGGCTACCGGCTGCTACCCCAACATCGACGTCGAAATCTTTACCGAAAATCTCGCTGCCAAGCCGATTCTCCGCATCGAGATCCCCTCGGGACACGCCAGACCCTACTGCACCCAGAGCGGGCAGTACATGATACGTGCCGACGGCCGCAACCGCGCGCTCTATCCAGAGGAGCTGCTGTCGATCTTCATGGACCGGGAAGGCGAGCAGTTCCTGTCGCGCTTCCGCAATGCCGTGTTCCGGCTGGAGCATCAGGTCAGCGGCATCAGCCACTCGCTGAGCGACGGCCTGCTGCTGGTCAGCCAGCATATCCACGACCTGGACGACCAGCTCAAGCGGACCCATAGCCGCATCGATCAGCTCACGGACAGCAACAAGAAACGCTCCCGCAATATGCTGCAGGCGGTGCGGGACAGCCAGGACAGCATCGGCAATCTCGAGCGTCTGCTCAATGAGGGGCGTGGCAGCCGCCGCTATCAGGCGCTGCTCAAGGAAATAGAAGACAAACTGGCGGGCATGCTCGAGACGATCGGCGACAGCGGTGGAGACAACTGACATGAATTGGCTCGGCGAACGCCGCTACTGGGTGTTTGATCTCGACGGCACACTGACGCTGCCGGTGCACGACTTTCAGCATATCCGCCGCGAGCTCGGTATCGCGCCCGAGGACGACATCCTCGCCGCGCTGGCGCAAACACCGGAGCCGCTGCGGTCCGAACGGCATGCCCGGCTCGATGAGCTGGAGCGCCATTATGCCGCGCATGCCTGCCCCGCCGAGGGTTTGCACCCGTTGCTCGAAGGGCTTGCAAGCCGGGGCTGTCGCTTCGGTATCCTGACGCGCAACACCCGAGAGCTGGCGCTGTTGTCGCTAGAGGCAATCGGAGTCCGGCATCACTTCGACCCGGCGTTCGTGCTGGGACGCGACGAGGCGCAGCCGAAGCCCGATCCGGGAGGGTTGCGGCAACTGCTGTCACAGTGGCGTGTGCGACCGCAGGACGCACTGATGGTGGGCGATTTCCGCTATGACCTCGAGGCTGGCCGCAAAGCCGGAATGCAGACGGTGCACGTCGACAGCCGGCCAGACCGCGATTGGCCGGAGTTGACGGATGTGCGGGTACAGAGCCTGACCGAACTGCACCAGCTGATAAGTCGCTATTGATTTGCCTGCATTTTTGACCCGTATCAACAGACTTGGGAATCGGTTGTCTATAGTAATGACAACCGGGATCCGAGAACGGGTCCCCTCGCAACGACTGCAAGCGGAGGCGCAAGATGTCGATTCTGGCCCATCTTCACAAGGACCATATCAACCTCAACCGGCTGTTGGATATACTGCGCGCCAAGGTTGAGAAGCTTCGCGCAGGTACCCGGCCGAATTTCCGCCTGGTGGCCGACGCGGTCGACTATGTCAGCGATTATGCGGACCGGCATCATCACCCGATCGAAGATCAGATGTACGCCTTCTTCAAGGGACGGGACGCGCAACTGGATGCGCTGATGGAGGAGTGCTCGGCACAGCACCGCAGGCTGCATGCGGCGTCCCATGAGCTGACCGATGCCATCGACAGTATTCTCAACGACACCCCGATGCCAATGGATCAGTTCATCGACAGGCTGGAAGCCTATATCGAAGAGCAGACAGGGCACCTGGTGTTCGAGGAAACGAAGATTTTTCCGGCGCTGGAGCGGGTCGCGCAGCCGGGCGACTGGGACAAGCTGGACAGCGAGTTGCCGAAAAACGACGATCCTCTGTTCGGCGAAAACCGCTCCGAAGAGTATCTCGATCTCTATCGTGAACTGGTCCAGGACATGAAGGCTTAAGCGCCGCCAAGGTTGCTACCGATAGCGGGATGGGCGGGGGCGCCCCGCCCATCCCGCGAAGCTCAGGCGAGGCCGCGCTGGCGCAATAGCCGCTCAACCGTATCCACCGTGGCCTGGGTTTGCGGGTCGACCTCCAGGTTGATCCGCTCGCCGACCTCAGCCGTTCCGAAACGGGTCACCGCCAGGGTTTCCGGAATCAGGTAGACGTTGAACCGATCCTGCTCTACCTCTCCGATGGTCAGGCTGCAGCCGTTCAGGGCCACGAATCCCTTCGGCAGGATATATTTGTTCAGTTGCCCGGGCAGCTCGAACCAGATCACGCAGTTGTGCTCGCTGCGCTCTATCTCCTGGATGGCGACCGTCGCATGGACATGGCCGGACAGGCAGTGACCGCCAATCTCGTCGCCGAACCGGGCCGCGCGCTCGAAGTTCACCTCGTCCCCGACGGCCAACTCGCCCAGGTTGGTGACGCGCAGCGTTTCCACGATCAGATCGAAATGCACGCGATTGTCTTCGAAGCCGGTCACGGTCAGGCAGGTGCCGTTGATTGCGATACTGGCACCCTGTTCCAGCCGTTCAGCGTGCGCGTGCGGCAATTCCAGGGTGAGTTGCATAAACTGTGGGTGACGCTTCAGGTCGATGATCCGGGCTTTGCCCTGCACGATACCGGTGAACATGTAAATTCGCTTCTGCCTTGATGATCAGTGCCCGAAGCTTAAGGAGGCGTCGCCGGGGTGTCAATCAAGCGCCGTTGGGGCCGGGCAAACAGTGCAGATCCGAAGCGACTGAGGAGAAAGGATGAAAGTACTGATCACAGGGGGGAGTGGATTCATTGGCTCGGCACTCTGTCGCTCGCTGCTTGCGGATGGGCATGAGGTGGTGGTGCTGACGCGCTCGTCGAGCCGCGCCGCCAGCCGGCTGGGCGGGTCGGTGCGGCTGATCGAGGGACTGGGAGCGATCTCCAGGGAGGAGGTCATCGATGCGATCGTCAACCTGGCCGGTGCGCCGATCGTCGACCGGCGCTGGAGCGAGGCGCGCAAGCGCCTGCTGCGTGCCAGCAGGCTCGATACCACTCGGGATCTGCTGCGGCTGATCGAACGACTCGACCGGCGACCGGACGTGCTGGTCAGCGGTTCGGCGGTGGGGTATTACGGCAGTCAGGACAACGACCATCTGCTGACGGAGGAAGCCGACGATTTCGAGCCCGGGTTTGCGCACAAGCTGTGTGCGGACTGGGAGGCTGAGGCGTTGCAGGCCGAAAAGCTTGGGGTGCGGGTCTGTCTGGTGCGTACCGGTATCGTGCTGGGGCCGGGCGGGGCCCTCGCAAAGATGCTGCCGGCGTTCCGTTTTGGCTTGGGCGGCCCCATCGCCAGCGGCAGGCAGTGGATGCCCTGGGTGCAGCTCGCCGACGAGGTTGGCATCATTCGCTACCTGATCGACCAGAAGACCCTTCGCGGCCCTTTCAATGCCTGTGCGCCGGAAGCGGCGACCAATGCCGAATTCAGCAAGACGCTGGGCAAGGTGCTGCGACGCCCGGCATTCATGCGGGTGCCGGAGGTGGCGATGAAGTTGCTGCTGGGCGAGGCCAGCGAACTGCTGGTGTCGGGGCAGCGCGCCTATCCGCGCCGGCTGCTCGATGCCGGCTACCAGTTCCAGTACACGCAATTGGAGCCGGCGTTGCGCGCCAGCCTGTAGGCTGGCGCGCCTGGCGGTTTGTCGTGGATTTGTAGGATGGGTGGAGTCGCCACCGGCAGGCCTGTCCGCCTGGCTCCGTGATCCCGGGCGACGTAACCCATCAGTTTTGTAGGGACGGGTGGCGTCGCCAGGGGCCGGCTTGTCCGCCAGGCGCCAGGGTCCGGGGGGCGGCGTAACCCATCAGCGTTGGCCACAGCCTCGGCGTCACCTATCCGGCGTCCTGTCGTTTTCCATGTTTCGGTGTTGCATGGACTTTTCCTCGCCGTCCCTGTCTTCCAGCCGGTTGAGGGCGGCGACCGCATTTTCCAGCTGTTTCTCGATACGCTCGAGGCGACCTTCCAGACGGCTGATCCGTTTGAGGTTTTCGGCTTCGCGCTGGGTCAGTGCTTTCTCGTCCTGCTCGATGAAAAAGGCGGAAAAGCTTGCCGTCAGCATCGAGAAAAGCCCGATACCCATCAGGATCAGCAGTGCGCCAAAGACGCGGCCGGCTGTCGTCGATGGCACCAGATCGCCATAGCCTACGGTGGTCACAGTCACCCAGGCCCACCATATGCCGTCCAGCGGTGATTTGAATGCCGGGTCAATACCGGAAATCAGCAGCCCCGCGATCAGCAGCAGCACGAAGCCGATCGCCAGCGTCGTACCGAGGTTGTGTCGGTTCAGGATGGAGTAGACATCGTCGGAAACGCGCACGAAGATGCCCAGCATCAACAGCAGGCGCAGAGAGCGCAGCAGGCCGGCGTAATAGACGTCCAGGCCCCATATCACGGGCAGGCCCCCCAGGACGATCAGCACGTTGAGCCAGTTGCGCCGCAGATGGCGCCGTTTGTCGTCGACAAGGATGGTCAGGCTGACCAGTTCCAGCAGGAAAAAGCTCCAGATCAGCGGATCGGTATAACGGCTGTAGGTGCCTTCGATGCCGCGCTGACTGGCGAGATACCAGTCGATCAGTATCCACAGGGCCGCGATGATCATCGGCCATTCGAGCCAGGCGCCGAGCCGCCGCGCGGTAGGGTTTTCCTCAGGGTCGACACCGCCGAGTCCAAGGGTGCGGACAAAGTGTCGATGGGCTTTCCTGGCCATCTGTTTACAACTCTCCTGTCAGGACGCGAAGGGGAGCTCGACCAGGGGAGAGTAGTCCTCGTGCCCCTCGGGTCGGCGGGCGCGCAGCTTTTCGATCGCTTCGAGCAGCAGGTCGCCGTGCCAGATCGAGTCGTCGTCGCGATAAAGATGCTGCTCGAGATCCAGGATCAGGAAATCCAGTGCCTGGCTGCGGGCTGCGTCGCTGATGTCTTCGCCGCTGAAAATCTGCTGATCGGGCCAGAAGTTCTGCGCCCATTCGATGAGTCGCAGCTTGGCCACTTCGGGATTGTTCTGCTGGCACGCCATCGCCAGTGCCTGAAAGGTATTCTTCTCCGCCATCTGGTGTGCCATCAGCAGTTTGTGGCGACGGCGTGCCTCTTCTTCCTGCAACTGCTGTTGGCTTTCGCGGCGCAGCAGGCGCAGGTGGTTGAAGGTGTACAGCCAGCCCAGGGAGGACACCAGGCTGATGAATGTCAGCAGCCCGATCAGCAGCCGGCTATTGTCCAGCGCCTGACGCAACCCTGGCTCCAGGCTGGCGTGATCGAAGGTCAGATTGGCGATCGGCATCTTGGTGGCGACCATTCTGGCAGTGAGCACGTCCAGATTCCGTTGTGGCAGGCTGATGTTCTGAGCCCGCTGTTCCTGCAGGTTCCACCAGGTTATATCCACCGGCGGCAGGCTCTGCTGCCCGGAAGTGTGGGGGATCAGACTCAGGTGTTCGGTGCGCTGGCTGATCAGCCCGCGCTCGGTAACCTCTTCGGCGAGCTCGACGCTGTCGACGCGTATTTCGAGTCCGGAATTGCCGGGTGGGGATAGCTCCGGCAAACGGGCCGCCGGCAGGCCGGTCGCGGTCAGGGTGATGCTGTAGGACAGCTGCTCGCCCGGGCGGATGGGACCTTCGGGAAGGCCGTTGTCTCCAAGCTCGATGGCGGTCGCCGGCAGCCAGTAGCCTCGTGCGCTCTGGTAAGCCGGGGGCGTGACGCTGATTTCCCGTGACGGTGCCTGCAACTCGATATTGCGGCCGTCCAGAGCACTGCGGCCTTCGAATATCGGGCCATCTAAGACGAGCGAGCCGGTGCGTGACGGAAATACGGCGTAGCGTTGCTCGATAACCTCGTACTGCCGGCCGCCGACCTGACGGCTGTATTGGCGCTGTTCGCCAAGGGGCTTTATCAGGCCGCCGGTCATGTGGGGTGAGGTCAGTTGGGATCCCGGTGCCAGTTCCAGCGCGTGGTAGAGGCGCACGCTATAGAGCAACTGGCTGTCGACGTAGGTTTCGCTGCGATCCAGCTCGGCTTCGATGAACACCGGCTCGCCCTGCAGGCCACTATTGCTGGCCTCCGGCGGCAGGACCCGCAACGACAGCGGGCGGCTGGACTCTGTGCCGACCTGAAGCGGCGGGATGTCGATGTCGCCGGCCAACTTTGGGCGCAGCAGGATCTCCCAGCGCGTACGGTAGCGGCTGTCGCCACTGTTGTGACTCGACAGCGTCAGCTGTTTGCTGCCCAGAAACTGAAAGTCGTGGTAAAGGGGGGAGAAGTCGAGGGGCTGGGAATAGCGGTCGTCAGCTTCCAGGGTAAGGCGCACGCGGTCTTGAACGGTGATCGTTCGACGATCCAGATAGGCTGTCACGTCGGCGAAGACGGGCAGACAGATCAGGTTCAGTACTAACGGCAGCTTTCGCATATTGCCCTGAGTTCAGCCGGCTGTAGAAGGCCCGGTCCGGGCGAGCAAAATGGCCATGACGGCTACCCCCGGTTGCCCGTAATGAATCGTAGATGGCTTGCCAACCCAGCCATTATCAGGTAACCCCCTCGTCATATCAATGACTTGTTGCACGTCTTCGGGGGGCGGCCAAGGGCCGGTACGGGGCCGGCACTGATCGATTCCAGTCTGCAGGATAGCAGATGCGGGCTCCCGGGCAGCACCCGGCAGGATTGCTATACTCCCTGAGCCATTCGAAAAAGCCCGATTTTACGCCCAGGAGGCCGTAGCCATGGCGCAAATGCCATGACCGACGATCGCGAACGGCAACTGTCATCGCTTTACGCCGAACTGCGGAGCCGTCAGCCGTCATCGCGCAGTGCGCAACTGGTGGAGTTCGCGTGCCGCTTTTATGCGTCCGCTTCGCAAACCGATCTGCAGGAATGGCGGCTCGATGATCTTTACGGCGCAACCGTGGCCTGCTGGCAATTTCTGCAGGAGTACCAGGGGGGCGAGGCCAAGGTGCGGGTGTTCAATCCCACCTTTGAGGAGCATGGCTGGCAATCGCCCCATACGGTTGTTGCGCTGTTGAACGACGACCTTCCCTTTATCGTCGACTCGGTGCGAATGTTGCTGGACCGGGAAGGCCTGTCGATTCATGCGATTCATAATGCGGTGCTCGCGGTCCGGCGCGATGAGCAGCATCGGCTGCAGCGCCTGTTCGCCCTCGAAAGCCGGGCGCGCAAGCTGCAGCGCGAAGCGCTGGTCGTGCTCGAAGTCGACCGTCATACCGATGAGCGTCAGCTGCGGCGGCTGGAGCGGTGCCTGGGGGCGCTGATGGTCGATATTCGTACCGTGGTCGATGATTTCTCCGTCATGCTGGATTGTGCCGAGCATCAGCACCAACAGCTCAGGCACGCACCTGCCGGAGACGGGACGGCCGAGATTCGCGAAGCGGCCGACTTCGTCCACTGGCTCAAGCGCCATTTCACGTTTCTCGGCTGCCAAAGATATCGCCTGGTCAAGGAGTCGGATCAGACCCGGCTGGAGCCGGTGCCCGGTCACGCCTTTGGGATGTTTCGTGACAGTGACCGCTGGCGTCTGCACGACGATGGCGTATACCGGGTCCCGACACCGGAATCCGGGCTGCTGACGATTTCGAAGGCGATGATGCCGTCGCAGATCCACCGAGCCGGCTTTCCGGACATTATCGCCATTCGGCAGCATGACGCCCGAGGCGAGCTGTGCGGGGAGGTGCGCTTTCTCGGTCTCTACACATCGACCGTTTATATTCAGAGCGCGCGTCGAATCCCCCTGGTGCGCCGCAAGGTCGACGCCGTGCTGCAGCAGTCCGGGCTGTTGCCGCACGGACACGACTGGAAAACACTGCTGCAGATACTCGAAACCTATCCACGGGATGATCTGTTCCAGATCGAGCCTCAGGAGCTCTATCGCACCGCCATTGCCGTATTGCAGATCCATGAACGGCGTCAGATTCGGGTATTCATCCGTCGCGATGTCTGGGGGCGGTTTTTCTCCTGTCTGGTCTATTCTCCGCGGGACATCTACAGCACCGAATACCGACACAAGGTGCAGGCGGTGCTGCTGCGTGAGCTCGGTTGTGTCCGCTCGGATTTCAATACCCGTTTCTCCGAATCGGTGCTGGCACGCACGCAATTTCTGCTGCGTCCGGAGAGCGGCGCGGTGACGGAGGCTTACGATGTCGAAGCGATCGAGCGTGCCGTTCGGCAGGCGGCCAGATCCTGGACAGACGACCTCTTTGACGCGCTGGTCGACGCCCTGGGAGAGGAGGGGGGCACCGCAGCATTCAACCGCTTCGGCAAGGGCTTCGCCGCCGGATATCGAGCCGACTTCAGGGCCAGGTCCGCGGTCGTCGATGTTCAGCACATGATGCAGCTGGAAGAAGCGCGGCCGCTGACCCTCAGCTTCTATCGCGACCTTGAGGGCGAAGATGAGGCGCTGAGTCTGAAACTGTTCCATCTGCATCGATCGTTGCCGCTGTCCGATGTGCTGCCGGTGCTCGAAAACCTGGGTCTGCGTGTCATCAACGAGCGTCCCTATGAGGTGAGTCTCGACGACGATGCCATCTGGATTCACGATTTCAATCTGCGTTTCGTCGGCTGTCAGCTGGTATCGCTGCCCGAGCTTCAGGACAACTTCAAGGAAGCCTTTCTCAGCATCTGGGAGGGGAGGGCCGACAATGACGACTTCAACCGGCTGGTGCTGGCGGCGCATCTCAACAGCCGCGAGGTGGCGATGCTTCGGGCCTACGCCGCCTATCTGAAGCAGCTGAACTACAACATTGGCGCCGAAGCGATCAGCGCCACCCTTTGCCACCAGGTCGAGCTGTGCACCCTGCTGGTACAGCTGTTTCATGCGCGTTTCGAGCCGGGGCGCAGCCTGGGCGCGCGTGAAACTCGATTGATCCAGGCGGTCGAGGAAGCGCTCGAACAGGTGCCGAGCCTGACCGAGGACCGGGTGCTTCGCCAGTACCTGGCGCTGATTCGGGCAACCAAGCGGGTCAACTTCTATCCGCTCGATGGCGTCCATAAGCCCTACCTGGCACTGAAGCTGGCGCCGCGCGAAATACCGGACGTGCCGCGGCCACGGCCACTGTACGAAATCTTCGTGTTCTCGCCGCGGGTCGAGGGCGTGCACCTGCGCGTCGGCAAGGTGGCGCGCGGCGGCTTGCGCTGGTCCGACCGGCCGGAGGACTACCGCACCGAAGTGCTGGGTCTGGTCAAGGCGCAGCAGGTGAAGAACGCGGTTATCGTACCGGTCGGCGCCAAGGGCGGCTTTGTCGCCAAGCGCTTGCGTGAGGGTATGGATCGCGATCAGCGACTGGCCGAAGGCATCGTCTGCTACCGCCAGTTTGTCAGCGGTCTGCTCGACCTGACCGATAATCTCGTCGAAGGTCTGCCGGTCTCCCCGCCGCAAGTCCGCTGTCATGACGAGGCGGACAGCTATCTGGTGGTGGCGGCGGACAAGGGTACCGCCGCCTTTTCCGATATCGCCAACGAAATCGCCGTGGCTTACGGCTTCTGGCTCGGTGACGCCTTCGCTTCCGGCGGTAGCCAGGGGTACGACCACAAGAAAATGGGCATTACCGCCCGCGGCGCCTGGGTGTCGGTTGAGCGCCATTTTCGCGAGATGGGACTCAATATCGCACAACAGTCGATCCGGGTGCTGGGAATCGGTGACATGTCGGGAGATGTCTTCGGCAACGGCATGTTGTTGTCACGCAACCTGAAGCTGGTGGCGGCGTTCAATCATCAGCACATCTTCATCGACCCGGATCCGGATCCCGAGGCCAGTTTCCTGGAACGCCAGCGGTTGTTCGCGCTGCCCCGCTCGAGCTGGCTCGACTACGACAGCTCGCTGATTTCAAAGGGCGGTGGTGTATTCGACCGCGCCGCCAAGTCCGTGACCCTGAGTCCGGAACTGCAGGCGATGATCGCGATGGAGCAGCCACGCATGACGCCCTCCGAGCTCATTGCCGCGCTGCTGCGCGCCGATGTCGACCTGCTCTGGAACGGCGGTATCGGCACCTACGTCAAGGCCAGCAGCGAAACCCATCTCGAGGTGGGTGACAAGGCCAATGATGCCGTTCGGGTCGATGCCCGCGAGTTGCGTTGCCGAGTCGTAGGCGAAGGCGGCAACCTCGGCCTGACCCAGCGGGCGCGGGTTGAATATGCACTCGCCGGTGGCCGCCTCAATACCGATTTCATCGACAATGTCGCCGGCGTCGACTGTTCCGATCACGAGGTCAATATCAAGATTCTGCTCAACGAGCTGGTCGCGGCGGGTGACCTGACCGTGAAACAGCGCAACCGGCTACTGCGGGACATGACCGCTGAAGTCGCGGCGAAGGTGCTGCAGAACAACTACCGTCAGGTTCAGTCGATCAGCCTGATGGAGGTCCGTTCGGCCGAGTCGATGGCTGAGTTCCGGCGTTTCATCACGCACCTGGAGAACAGCCATCGTCTCGACCGCAAGCTCGAATACCTGCCCGATGATGAGACGCTTGTCGAACGGCACAGTGCCGGGCAGGGGCTGACCCGGCCGGAGCTGTCGCTGCTGGTCTCCTACAGCAAATCGGAGCTCCAGGAGCGATTGCTGGACTCCTCTGTGCCGGACGAACCCTTTCTGCAGCCCGAGTTGGAAACCGCCTTCCCGGAGCGGCTGGTCAGGCGCTTCGGCAGCTCGCTCCATCGGCTCCACCGGCTGCGGCGGGAGATCGTCGCAACCCAGTTGGCCAATCATCTGGTCAATCTGATGGGAGTGAATTTCGTCGAGCGGTTGCAGGCATCCACCGGCGCCGATATCGAAACCATCGCCCGGGCCTACGTGCTGGTGCGAAAGCTCTATGACCTGGAAAACCTCTGGCGGCAGATCGAGGCGCTGGATCACCAGGTCAGCGGTGATACCCAGATTGTCATGATGCATGATTTGCAGCATCTGGCGCGGCGCGCCACGCGCTGGTTCGTGCGCAATCGTCGTGGAACCCTGGACTGTGCCAGCGAGGCCGAGGCATTTGGCAGCCAGGTCATGCGTACCGCGACGAAGCTGGGCGATCTGATGGTCGGGCAGCCCCGGGAAGCCTGGGAATCCGCCCACGCGCGTTATGTCGAAGCCGGCGTGCCCGCGAGGCTGGCGTCGCTGGTCGCCGCGACCCGCAGCCTGTATTCCATTCTCGGTATGAGCGAGGTCGCGGCCGAGCGGAAGCAGAAAATGGGACGGGTGGTTCGGGCCTACTATGCCCTGGGGCAGGAACTGGAGTTGCACTGGTTCTCGGACCTGCTGGAGGACCTGAGTGTCGAGAACTACTGGCAGGCTCTGGCGCGCGAGGCATTCCGGGATGACCTCGACTGGCAGCATCGGGCGCTGGTGTCGTCGCTGCTGGCGGGTGCCCGGCCCGGGCAGCCGATGGCGCAGCTGATTGCCGATTGGCTGGATCGAAACCGTGCCCAGGTCGAGCGCTGGCGCTATCTGCTGACTGAGTTGCGCAGTGCCGAGCGGTCCGAGTATTCGATGTACACGGTAGCGATCCGGGAGTTGTTCGATCTGGCCAGGAACAGTTCCTACAGTGGTGGTTGAACCATGACGCAACATATAGAGCTCGAACTGCACATCGCGCCCGAGGAGTACCTGAAGTACTATCGTGGAGCGGCCGATCCCCAGGTGCTGGCGACCGCACGGGATGGTCGTCGGGTGCGTTTCCCCGCCCGGATTTTGCAGCCATTTGTGCTGCACGACGGCGTGCGGGGGCTTTTCCGTATCGAATTCGATGCCGCAGGGCGTTTTCAGCGCATTGTGCGGGTGCGTTAGGAGTTCCTTCGCCGGGTGTTCAGATTCTGATACGTCGCCTATAATGCCGCCTTATTTTCTCCAACCCTGATGGATAATCGATGCTGTATCAGCTTGCACGTTACGCGATGTTCAGACTGGACCCGGAGCTGTCGCACGAGATGGCCCTCAGCGGCATGAATCAGATGGCGAATCTGGGCCTTCACCGGATGCTTGGCGCGCGGGCGGAGAGCTTTCCGGTCGAAGTGATGGGGATCCGCTTTCCGAATCCGGTCGGGCTGGCGGCGGGGCTGGACAAGAACGGTCGTGCCGTCGACGGCCTTGCCGCGATGGGTTTCGGTTTCATCGAAGTGGGTACCGTGACGCCGCGGCCCCAGCCGGGCAATCCAAAGCCGCGTTTGTTCCGCATCCCCGAGCATTCGGCGATCATCAATCGCATGGGCTTCAATAATCAGGGCGTTGATCAGCTGCTAAGAAATCTCGAGCGGAGTCGTTACACCGGCGTGCTGGGGATCAATATCGGCAAGAACAAGGATACCCCCAACGAAAAGGCGGACGACGACTACGTCTACTGCCTGCGCAAGGTCTATCCGCGTGCCAGCTACATTACCGTCAACATCTCGTCCCCCAACACCCCGGGGCTTCGCAGTCTGCAGTTCGGCGACTCGCTCAACAGTCTGCTCAATCGACTCAAGGGCGAGCAGGCGCGGCAGGCGCGCCTGCATGACAAGTACGTACCGATCGCGGTCAAGATTGCACCGGACATGACCGAAGAAGAGATCGCGATGGTAGCCAAGGCGCTCAAGACGTACGAGATCGACGGCGTCGTTGCCACCAATACGACCCTGTCCCGGGACGGTATCGAGGATTCCCCGCTGCGACGCGAGGAAGGTGGCCTCAGCGGTGCGCCGGTGCGTAACCGTTCAACCCGCACCATTCGTACGTTGGCGGCCGAACTCGACGGCGCGCTGCCGATCATTGGCGTCGGCGGTATCACCGAGGGCTTCGACGCGGCGGAAAAGATCGAAGCGGGCGCGAGTCTGGTGCAGATCTATACCGGATTCATCTACCAGGGGCCTGAGCTGGTGGCGGATTCTGTGGAAGCGATCCGGATGCTGAAGGCGTCGGGGCGTTGAGCCGCTAGTACCCTAGCGGGCCGTCAGACGGGTATTATCCGCCAGAACGCAAAAGGCTCCCCGCGGGGAGCCTTCAGTGCCGGTCACGTTCCGTGACCGGGTCGAGAGTCAGTGAAAGGAGGGGTTGGCCTGTATGGCCGAGACGCCGGATTGGCCGCTCCAGTGGGCATCCCTTCCTTCGCGCCATCCGCTCATCCAGTGGCTGCGCATGTCAGTCTCGGTGACCGGGCAGCTGCTCATGGATTTACCTTCTAAACCAGCTTGGAAACCGCGATTGAACAGAGTAGAGGTTTTGTCGCGTTTCTGTCTTCTCATAGTACGCCTCTCTATAATTCTGTATCGGGACCGGTGCTCTCTAGCCGATCCCCGAAAGCGTGATCTACCTGTCGGCAGCCACTGCTTCCATAGATATCGGAAATTGCGTCTGCTTACGATCCAAAAAAGCTATTGATTGCCTGAATACCATAGTCGACTACCCGGTTTTAGTTAAAAAATATATTTAAATCAGTGCCTTATATGGGTGTCGCAAGGCGCAGGCGCCTGCTGAAATATTTTCATTAAAATATGATTACGTTTGAATGAAATTCCTGTTAATACTGGGCGGCGGCAACGCCGGCCGATTGCAGTCAACTGAAGAGCGAAGCGGATGAATCTGTTTGTAACCTGCCCCAAGGGCATCGAAGGCCTGCTGCGCGAGGAATTGTCCGGGCTCGGCGTCGCGGTAGCCAAGGAGTCGCCGGCCGGTGTCGCGGTCGAGGGCGGGCTGCTGGACGCCTACCGTATATGTCTCTGGTCACGCCTGGCAAACCGGGTGCTGTTACCGCTGGCCGAAGCCGAGGTCGACAGTGCCGACGATCTTTACCGGGCGGTGCAACTTGTCGACTGGCTCGAGCATCTGCGTCCTGCCGGTACCCTGGCGGTGGACTTCACCGGCCGCTCGAGCAAGATCGTCAACACCCATTTCGGGGCTCAGCGCGTCAAGGATGCGATCGTCGATCAGGTGCGGGAAAAGACCGGCAGCCGGCCGGCAGTGGATCGGCGTCAACCCGATCTGCGCATCAGCGTGCATCTGGCCAAGGGGCGGGTGAGCGTCGCACTGGACCTGTCGGGCGAAAGTCTGCATCGGCGCGGCTACCGCAAGGAGGCGGGCCTGGCGCCGATGAAGGAAAACCTGGCGGCGGCAGTCCTGTACCGTGCGGGCTGGCCGCTGCTGGCCGGCAGTCATCCGCAGCTGCTCGATCCGATGTGTGGTTCCGGTACGCTGCTGATCGAGGCGGTGTTGATGGCGGCTGATATCGCCCCCGGCCTGTTGCGGCAGCGCTTCGGCTTCAGCCGCTGGCTGGGCCACGACAAGTCGCTGTGGAAGCCGTTGCTGGAAGAGGCGGAAGAACGCCGACGGAACGGCCTGGCGGATCTTCAGGTGCGTTTCTTTGGCTTCGACCGCGATCCGGACGTTCTGCAGCGGGCCCGTGACAACGCCGTGCGCGCCGGCCTTGGCGAGCGCATCGAGTGGCGTCAGCAGGATATGGTGGAGCTGGCACCGCCCGCCGAGGGCTCGGGGCTGCTGGTCACCAATCCGCCCTACGCCGAGCGCATCGGTGAGCATTCCGAGCTGATGTTCATGTATCGCCAGATGGGGGAGCGACTCAAGCGCAGTTTCGGCGGCTGGAAGGTCGCGGTGTTCAGCGGTAACCCGCAGCAGTGTCAGGCGATAGGCCTGAAGTCTGACAAGCAGTACCGTCTCTATAACGGCGCCATCGAGTGCCGGTTGTTCCTCTACACCCTCTACGCCGAGCGTACCAACCCGTTGCCGGAAGAGGGGGTGGGGCCGCTTGGCGAGCAGGCGCAGATGTTCGCCAACCGGCTGAAGAAGAACCTCAAGGGTTTGTCGAAATGGTTGCGGCGCGAAGGTATCGAGTGCTATCGCGTCTATGACGCCGACATGCCCGAGTATGCCGTGGCGGTGGATCGCTACGGCGACTGGGCCCAGGTGCAGGAGTATGCGCCGCCGCGTTCGGTCGACCCGGTCAAGGCCTTCGATCGGCTGCAGGATGCCGTGGTCGCCGTTTCACAGGTGCTGGAGGTGCCGCCGGAGCGGGTGGTGCTGAAGCAGCGCAAGCGTCAGCAGGGCGCCAGCCAGTATGAGCGCCAGGGGCAGAGCGACTACTTCTTCGAGGTGCAGGAGCACGGCTGCCGCCTGCGCGTCAATCTGCACGACTATCTCGACACCGGCCTGTTCCTGGATCACCGTCCGGTACGGCGCATGATCCAGCAGCAGGCGGCCGGCAAGGACGTGCTGAACCTGTTCTGCTATACCGGTGCCGCGACGGTGCACGCCGCCGTAGGCGGCGCGGCTTCGACGACCAGCGTCGACATGTCCGCCACCTATCTGGCCTGGGCCATGAAGAATATGGCCCTGAACGGCTTTGGCGGCGGCCCGCACCACTTTATCCAGGCGGACTGCACGCGCTGGCTGCAGGAGCGGCATCCGCAGACCTACGACCTGATCTTCATGGACCCGCCGACGTTTTCGAATTCCAAGCGAATGTCCGACGTCCTGGATATCCAGCGTGACCATGTCGCCCTCGTTCGGGGTGCCGTGGCGCGCCTGCGGCCGGGTGGTCTGCTGATCTTTTCCAACAACTACCGGCGCTTCCAGCTCGACTATGACGCCCTGGCCGAATTCGATATCCGTGACATCACGGCACAGACGCTGGACCCGGACTTCAAGCGCAGCGCCGGTATCCACGTCTGCTTCGAAATACGTCATCGAAGCTGATCCTTCCATCCCTTCAACAAGGGCGCTGCCGTTATCGGTCGCGCCTTTTTTTTGTCCTTGAACGTTATCTGCCGGTTTTGGCGCAGTATGCTGTCGGCGGGCGAGGGGGTACGTGCTTCGTTGGGTGGCACGAATTCTGCACTCTAATGGTGATTTTTGTTCTGGTGTGCACCGAACGGGTGCTGTTCAGGTTGTATTCGCTGGCCTGAAACCGCTTTGATACCGGTCTTTTGCTACCGACAGGCCCTGGGTCTCGATGGCAAGGAGGCGCTCGTGCGTTAGAGCCGGTTATGCACCAGTGCGGGTCTTTTGATAAAAATACGCACCAAACAGGTGCGATATCCGTTACCTGAGGAGGTCGTCTGTGGAAACAGTCAACAGTGCGGTGGAGATGCTGGTTCAGAGCTCCAACACGCTCTTTATCCTGCTGGGCGCCATCATGGTGTTCGCCATGCACGCGGGCTTCGCCTTTCTTGAGGTGGGTACCGTGCGGCACAAGAACCAGGTCAATGCGCTGGTCAAGATCATGACGGACTTCGGCTTCTCGGCCGTGGCTTACTTCTTCGTCGGCTACTGGATCGCCTATGGCGTCACCTTCTTCGATGATGCGGCGACGCTGGCGGCAAACAGCGGTTACGCCCTGGTCAAGTTCTTCTTCCTGATGACCTTTGCTGCGGCGATTCCGGCGATCATATCCGGCGGTGTCGCGGAGCGCGCCCGTTTCTGGCCGATGCTCAGTGCGTCGGCGCTGACCGTGGCGCTGGTGTATCCGTTCTTCGAAGGCATCATCTGGAATGGTAACTACGGCTTCCAGGGCTGGCTGGAGTCGAGCTTCGGCGCCGCTTTTCACGATTTCGCGGGCTCGGTGGTGGTGCATGGTGTCGGTGGCTGGGTCGCACTGATGGCGGTGATCCTGCTCGGCAACCGCAACGGCCGCTATCGCGGCGACAAGCTGGTGGCCTTCCCGCCGTCGAATATTCCGTTTCTGGCCCTCGGGGCCTGGATTCTCTGCATCGGCTGGTTCGGCTTCAATGTAATGTCGGCGCAGACGCTGGATGGCATCTCCGGCCTGGTGGCGGTCAATAGCCTGATGGCGATGGTGGGTGGCATTATCGTCGCGCTGGTGCTGGGTCGTAACGACCCGGGCTTCATTCACAACGGGCCGCTGGCGGGACTGGTGGCGGTTTGCGCGGGGTCGGATATTCTGCACCCGATTGGTGCGCTCTTCGTCGGCGGGATTGCCGGTGCCATCTTCGTCTGGCTGTTCACGCTGATGCAGAACCGCTGGAAGATCGACGATGTCCTTGGTGTCTGGCCGCTGCACGGTGTCTGTGGTGCCTGGGGCGGTATTGCTGCGGGTATCTTTGGCAGCGAGGCGCTCGGTGGTCTGGGAGGCGTCAGCCTGGGCGCGCAGCTGGTCGGGACGCTGGCGGGGATCGTCGTGGCGCTGATCGGCGGTCTGCTGGTCTACGGTGGCGTCAAGCTGTTAGCCGGCCTGCGTCTGAGTCAGGAAGAGGAGTTCAACGGCGCCGACCTCAGCATTCACCGTATCGAGTCCACCTCGGTCGAGTAATTCGAGCCGGGGCGGCGCACCTTCGATCAATCGACGGAGTCCGGACCGGAGGGTGACCGCCAGGGACGGCGGAAATCCTGAAAACGCAGGGGCGGTTTTCAGGGGGGTGAAGCGATGCATGGGCAGGGCCTTGCCGTTCTCTAGGTGATTCGGGCATCGCGAAACCCGCAATATCGATCGCATTACAGATCGACTGGTCCCGGCCGGCAGAGCGCCGAGCGAAACTCCGAACGACCTGCCTTGACGTAGTTCCCCGCTCAAGCACCAGTAAATAAAAAGGGCGCCCGAAGGCGCCCTCTGTTCACTGTCAACTTAAACTTTAAACTGTGCTGTTACGCCGGGTAGTCGCGCTTCTGCGGACCGGTGTAGAGCTGGCGCGGGCGGCCGATACGGTTCGGGCTGCTGTGGAATTCGTTCCAGTGCGAGATCCAGCCGGGGGTGCGCGACAGCGCGAAGATTACGGTGAACATGCTGGTCGGAATGCCGATCGCCTTGAGGATGATGCCAGAGTAGAAGTCGACGTTCGGATACAGCTTGCGCTCGACGAAGTACGGGTCTTCCAGGGCGATCTGCTCCAGGCGCTTGGCGATCCGCAGCAGCGGTTCGTCGTCGACGCCGAGCTCGGCCAGTACCTGGTCGCAGGTCGCTTTCATGACCTTGGCGCGCGGGTCGAAGTTGCGGTAGACGCGGTGGCCGAAGCCCATCAGGCGGAACGGGTCTTCCGGATCCTTGGCGCGTTCGATGAACTCGGGGATTTTGTCCTCGTCGCCGATCTGCTCGAGCATATTCAGTACCGCTTCATTGGCGCCGCCGTGAGCCGGTCCCCAAAGTGCGGCGATGCCGGAGGAGATACAGGCGAACGGGTTGGCGCCGGATGAGCCCGCCAGGCGCACCGTCGAGGTGGAGGCGTTCTGCTCGTGATCGGCGTGCAGCAGGAAGATTCGGTCCATCGCTCTGGCCAGGACCGGGCTCGGCTTGTACTCCTCGCAGGGGGTGCCGAACATCATGTGCAGGAAGTTCTCGGCGTAGCCCAGATCATTGCGGGGATACATGAACGGCTGGCCGATAGAATACTTGTAACACATTGCCGCCAGCGTCGGCATTTTGGCGATCAGGCGGAAGGCGCAGACTTCACGGTGATGAGCGTCGTTGATATCCAGGGAGTCGTGATAGAACGCCGACAGGGCGCCGACACAGGCGACCATGATGGCCATCGGGTGGGCGTCGCGGCGGAAGCCGTTGAAGAAGTGGCTCATCTGTTCGTGAACCATGGTGTGCTTCTTGACGATGTTGCTGAACTGTTCCTTTTCTTCCGCATTCGGCAGTTCGCCATTCAGCAGCAGATAGCAGACTTCGAGGTAGTCGGAGTTATCGGCCAGCTGCTCGATCGGGTAGCCCCCGTGCAGCAGGATGCCTTTTTCGCCGTCGATATAGGTGATTTTCGACTCGCAGGCAGCTGTGGAGACGAAGCCGGGATCGTAAGTAAACAGGCCTTTTCCGGTCAGCGGCCGGACGTCGATGACGTCGGGGCCTTCGGTGCCGGAGTAAACGGGCAGCTCGATGGCCTCTTCAATACCGTCAACTGTCAACCGTGCTTTCTTGTCAGCCATTAGCGGCTCCTATCTTTGCTTTGTCGTAGGGATTGGCGGCAATACGCTCATGGCGTGCTGCGACTATTATGTCGTGGCCCCAGTCAGGACCCACCTAATATAGAGTTTGAAATGGGATTGTCAATTCGGCTCAGGGCTTGGCACGTTGCAGTGCAGCAAAAATCCCTGGGTGCCAGTATGAATCGGCAGTGTGGAATACATCATTAGTCGTAAAAACCCAGAAATCCCTGAATTTCCTGTACTGGCGGGGCCTCGACCATGATAGGCTGAATTGTAATATTGGGGCCGAGTGCTTATACTCTCGCACCGAAGTTGCGATGAGCAGCGGAGGTTTCTCGGCTGTTTTTCGCAACTGCGACGACAGGGGTATTTACTCTCTGCGCACTTCCTAGCAACCCTGTCCTGCAATAGGACAGCAAAGTGTGAACTAGAGCCGTGAACAAAAAAAGACCTGTAAATCTTGATCTGCGAACTATAAAACAGCCCCTTCCGGCGATTTCTTCCATTTTGCATCGCATAACAGGTGTAGCGTTGTTCTTCGGCGCCATCTTTATGCTTTATGCATTGGGATTGTCTCTGGAATCCGAGGCTGGATATAACGAAGCGGTTGCCATGTTCGAAGGTAGCTTCTTTGCAAAACTGATTGCCTGGGGGCTGGTCTCGGCGCTGGGATATCACGTCCTGGCCGGTATCAAGCACCTGGTAATGGACGCGGGCTACTGTGAGGAGCTGGAAAGCGGTCGTTTGGCGGCCAAGGTGACTCTGATAGCCGGCGGCGTAGCAGTCCTTCTGGCAGGAGTATGGGTATGGTAACCAGTATTACAAGCTTTGGCCGTAGCGGTCTGTACGACTGGATGATTCAGCGGGTCACCGCGGTCATTCTGGCCCTCTACACCGTCTTCATGGTCTGCTATCTCGCCTTCGGCGACACCCCGACCTACGAGCAGTGGAAAGGTCTGTTCGAAGGTACGGCAATGCGCATCTTCACCCTGCTGGCCCTGCTGTCGATGGCAGCGCACGCCTGGATCGGCCTCTGGTCCGTCTCGACCGATTACATCAAACCCACTGGCGCACGTTTCCTGTTCCAGTCCGTTTGCGGTCTGCTGACCTTTATTTATGTCGTCTGGGGCATTCAGATTCTGTGGGGTATCTAATCAATGTCTAAACTGCGCACGCTTTCTTTCGACGCTATCGTGGTCGGTGGCGGCGGTGCCGGTATGCGCGCCGCGCTGCAGCTGGCCCAGTCCGGTCTGAATACCGCTTGCGTCACCAAGGTCTTTCCGACACGTTCACATACCGTATCCGCCCAGGGCGGTATCACCTGCGCCATTGCCAGTGCCGATCCGAACGACGACTGGCGCTGGCACATGTACGACACCGTCAAGGGTTCCGACTACATCGGTGACCAGGACGCGATCGAGTACATGTGTTCCGTCGGCCCGCAGGCGGTGTTCGAGCTGGACCACATGGGCCTGCCGTTCTCCCGTACCGAAACCGGCCGTATCTATCAGCGTCCGTTCGGCGGTCAGTCCAAGAACTTCGGTGAAGGCGGTCAGGCTGCCCGTACCTGCGCTGCAGCGGACCGTACCGGTCACGCGCTGCTGCACACCCTGTACCAGGGCAACCTGAAAGCGGGTACCACCTTCCTCAATGAATGGTACGCCGTGGACCTGGTCAAGAACGCCCAGGGCGCCATCGTCGGCTGTATCGCCATCTGCATCGAGACTGGCGAGACCGTCTACATCAAGGCCAAGGCCACCGTACTGGCGACCGGCGGTGCCGGCCGTATCTACGCCTCCACCACCAACGCCCTGATCAACACCGGCGACGGTATGGGCATGGCCATGCGTGCCGGCGTTCCGGCGCAGGACATGGAAATGTGGCAGTTCCACCCGA
>JABXIM010000022.1 GCA_013373085.1 Oceanospirillaceae bacterium
GCGATAACCGTATTCGGTACGAATAAACTCCAAGCCATAGTTATCACGAATGGCTGTTAAGGTTTCTTCTAGGGTGACATTTTTTAAATTGATAGTGATACGTTGCTTAACATCTGGATGAACGAGAATATTCAAATTCATGCCATCCACTAGTCCCATGAAGAATGAACGAGCCGGGTTATTCTTTGCCATAACATCAAAACGTTCAGGCAGAATTCTACCTTCAATATCCGGTGTCAATTCATCCATAATTGATTGAGGCACAACCACACTTTGTTGTGGCTTATCAATCCCATCAAGTGCTTGATCAAGCACCTCAAATTGTTTAGGAGTACTACTACACCCAAACAAAATGAAAAGCATGAAACACGCACTCAATCGCATCCAATACATTAGTTTGTCCTTACCCTAGGTATCTTATCTTCTATATGAAGGGTCAGAATCTTGCCTGACTGCTTTAATAAAACTTTATCTTTTTCAATAGCAACGACTCGTGCAGATCGTATCCAGTCTCCCTTTCTAACAATTTCACCATTCACAATGGCACGACGATCATGCTCACCCAAAAAAATCTGATTTACTTGATAATATGTTTTCTGCTTAACCTTAGCGCTCTCTTTGGCAACAGGTTTTTTCATAAAATAAGCTGGCATCATAGGATCGTATTGCTGTGCGATACTGCCAAAATAAATCATACACAAACTTAATAACAATCCCTTCTTCATAAGCCCAAAACCTTATTACTGGTACTTATGGTGTGTACTTTTAAGCGCAAACTCCCAATAGGATACTCTACAGTTGCGAACTCCAATTCATCCCAATATAGCTGCCAGTTTTGTGCCTCAATATTTTGTAAGTATTTCAACGCATTCATATACCTACCTTGTAACTGCATTTTCAATCCGTGCTTAAACAATGCCTGTTGGTCTTGCTCGTTAATCTTGATCTTTTCTGCCGGTATATTTTTAATTGACTCAAATGATAATGGACTATTCATTAGTAAACCTTCAAACACTTCATTCATTCGTTCCGGCTGAATCAATGCAGAAGTAATTCCATTAATTCTGTCTCTCTGCTCTTGCACTTCTAAAATTAAGTTTTTTAATTTTTCTTTATACGGGGCGTTAACATCTCGCTTAGACCTCAATTCCAGTGCATTTATGCTATTTTGCGATGTTTCAATTTGTATTTCATACTGACCATTTTCTTGATTCATTCTCCTGTATTCCGCCCAAAGTGGATTCCAGAATAGTAAAGCGAACAATGCCAAAATCACTGAACATAATGCTAATGCGATGAAACGCCGTTCCCTAAGGGTTAATCGATCAATTTTACGATGATACGTTTTCAAAATACCCATCTAAGGTTTTCTCCTGCGCATCTGAACTCACCACAAATTTGAATTCCTTTCCCTCTTTCTGCAAATCGAAAACCTGAAACGTCATGTTTTTAAACACTTCAATTTCGGATAACTTTTTTAAATACGCAGGTAAAGCTCTGCTATTTAGTGCCTTACCCGTCAATGTTAATGATTGGCCTGATCGTTTGATACTAACCTTTGTTAGCCATAGATCTTCTTGATATACCCATGTAAGACCCAGCAGGTATACTGCAAATGATTGATTTTCGATATTCTCAGTTCGGCTTTTTAGATAATTTAAAACACCCTCATTTTGTAATACCTGCTTCTCAAGCTGCTCGATATTTTTTAACAAATTCGAATCAATCATAGGCTCAGGGTTTTTTTTAAAAGCAATATCCAATTGCTCTTGCCAATAATCCGCTTGTTGGCTTAATCCAAGGTTATCCTTACCCACAAACCAGCTCATAGCCGATAACGCCACAGAAATAACGACGCCGATAATCACCATGTAGCCACTTAAAATTAAAATTACTGCAGAGGACATTTCTGGTTCTTGGTGTTTAAACTCATCCAGATATAAATTGACCTGTTGCATTACGCAGCCCTTCTTAGTACTGCACCAATCACAGTGAGTACTTTCTCTTGTTCTTCTATCGTTGGCGAAACCCGTTCACTGAACGGAATAAATTTTCGGCAATCCAGTGTGTGAATGGGTGGGATTAAGTTAGGCAGTAGTATTTTCTTGATGTCCACACCTTGTGCATCAAATGGCAGTAGATAAATACTATTGGCAACCCCTTTTCCCAATTGGCTCTCGTAATAATCCAGCGATCTTTGTATATCCAAAACAAAACGATCTGCCATTTCGCCCAAATGTTGCGACTCAGATGCAGTTTGAATTTCACCTCTTAAACTGGACATGCCTAAATCTATGGAACGGGTGAGATACATATCTTCATTACTGAACATATAAATTTCACCGTTGTTTTCTTTCACTCCGAGCAAAGCAACGGTGCTTTTATTCACTTCTGGTAAATACAGAGCAATATTGCGCAGTGCTAGCTCTTCAATATCAATCACTTTTGGATCCAATCCACAGCTGCGTATGAGCGTTAATTTTTGTTCGATAATAGATTTTGCCACCGCCACCACATACACCATGCGCATGCGTCCTCGGTAAGCATCATTAGGTAATGGGAATACATCGATGGCGGTTTCTTCGATGGGGGTCTGAATCAGATCCTTTAGCCGCCAACGCACGGCTTCGACCAATTCAGCATCTTCCACATGAGGGGATTCAATGAGCTCTAAATTGTACTCTTGCTTATTAAGCACAAAATGGCAGTCAGCGTTCTTGAGTTTATGTTTGGTGACCCAATTTTTGATAAAGGTCACCTGCTCACTACCACTCACCTGAGCGGACTCTAAACGGCGCACCATGAATTCGCCGTACTCAAGCACACCATAACTAATGGCCACGGCTGTATCGCTCACCGCTAAGCCAACCACGCCCTTTGGTTTTTTGACTTGCTTGGTAAACCACTTGCGTGGATCGAATGACCAGTTAAACAGAAGCCTACTCCTTTAGACCCGACAATCAGGTAAACTGTCCTTCTTTAACTCTAGTCAATCACGGTGGAA
>JABXIM010000214.1 GCA_013373085.1 Oceanospirillaceae bacterium
GCCGGTAAGGGTGAAAGGGTGCGGTAAGAGCGCACCGCGTGGGTGGCAACATTCCACGGCACGGTAAACCCCACTCGGAGCAAGACCAAATAGGGACCCATCAGGCGTGGCCCGCGCTGGGTCCGGGTAGGTTGCTAAAGATGTCCGGTGACGGCCATCGTAGATGAATGACTGTTCAACGACAGAACCCGGCTTACAGGCGAACTCCTCCTACAGCTTTTTCAGGTGGCAATGTCATTGCTACCTGAAAGAGCTGTAATTTCCTCATGTAATGCTGCCTCATGGATCGTGCAGATTCGCTGTGAACTACGCTAGTTCGCTGATTTTAAAGGTAGTTATCCACAAGCCGCAGCTTGGCTTCCGAATCCGGCTTCAATATTTCTAATTCTCCCTGTCAAAACCACGGACGGCGCAGGTTTGCTCGCCTTGCATTGCCTGTGGTTAATTCCTATAGTGTGCGCGAGTGGGATAAAGTGGGTGAATGTGGGTAATTTTGGGGCTCACGTGGAAAAAGTGGCGTAAACGAACGCAGGAAATCGCCGAATGTTCCGGGGCGTTAATCCGATCAATCTCGATGCCAAGGGGCGCATGGCGGTCCCGGCGCGCTACCGCGAGCAGATTCAGTCGAGCTGCGACGGATACCTTGTGGCCACGATCGACACCGAAGAGCGTTGCCTGTTGCTTTATCCTCTGCCCGACTGGGAAGACATACAGCGAAAGATCGAGGCTCTGCCGAGTTTCAATCCGGCCGCAAGGCGCATCCAGCGCCTGCTGATCGGTCACGCGACGGATCTCGAGATGGACGGCAGCGGACGCCTGCTGCTGCCGGCGCCGCTAAGGGAATACGCGGAGCTGGACAAGAAAGTGGTGCTGCTGGGGCAGGGGCGAAAATTCGAGATCTGGAGCGAGGAGCACTGGAATCGGACCCGCGAGCAGTACCTCAAGGAAGTAGAGGGTGGTAATGCGCTGCCGGATGACCTGCAGACGCTGTCACTGTAAACGAAAGGAGCCTATGGATAAGGCCCAATAAGGCTCTGGCTCCCAGCGCAATCCGGAATCAAGGCGCAGTTTCGAAGGCATGCTGGTGGCCTGTCTAGAAGCTGCAACGCAGAGTCCGGTTTGCGCTGGAAGCCCTGAAGGGCGGGCCCTGAAGCATGCATCTGCTGCGTTACAGTGCTTGGAAAGGACTAAGGCCATTCCAAGCGCGCTGTGCCTTGCATTTGCAAGCTTCAGGACCCGCAGAGTTCAATTGGGACTTATTCATAGGCTCCCGAACAGCAAACAGGCTATCAGCGCAGATGATTCAGGATTTCAGTCATACCACCGTATTGTTGCATGAGGCGGTGGATGCCCTGGTGCAGGACCCCGGCGCCTTCTATATAGATGGCACCTTCGGTCGTGGCGGGCACAGTGCGCTGATTCTCGAACAGCTGAGCGCTGGCGGCCATCTCATGGGGATCGACAAGGATCCCGAAGCCATTGCCTATGCCGGCGAGCGTTTTGCCGGCGAATCACGCTTTTCGATCGAACGCGGCTCCTTCGCCGACATGGCCGAGTTTGTCCGCAGCCGTGGGCTCGAGGGAAAGGTCGGCGGTATCCTGCTCGATCTCGGCGTAAGCTCGCCGCAGCTGGACGATCCGGCGCGTGGCTTCAGTTTTCTCAACGAGGGGCCGCTGGATATGCGGATGAACCCCGATGTCGGCCAGAGCGCGGCGCAGTGGATCGCGACCGCCGACGAGAAGGAAATCGCCGATGTGATCTTCACCTATGGCGAAGAACGTTTCGCCCGCCGCATGGCCCGAGCCATCGTTGCGGCGCGGCAAGAGGTTGCGATCACCACCACGGCGCAGTTGGCCAAGATTATCGCGGAAGCGAACCCCGCCTGGGAGAAGGGGAAACATCCGGCGACGCGTGCCTTTCAGGCTATCCGGATTCATATAAACCGGGAACTGGAAGACCTTGAGCGTTGCCTGGACCAGGCGTTGGATCTGCTGGCGATAGGTGGCCGCCTGGTGGTGATCAGCTTTCACTCGCTCGAAGACCGTATCGTCAAGCGGTTCATCCGCAAGCACGTCAAGGGCGACGAGCATCTGCCGCCGGGCATACCGGTGACGCAGGATATGCTGCGCCAGCGCCTGAAGTCGGTGGGCAAGGCGGTCAAGGCAGGGGCTGCCGAAGTCAAACAGAATCCGAGGGCGCGCAGCGCCGTCATGCGGGCTGCGGAGCGCATCGCGTAATGCGCATTGCCATGGACTGGCAGCGGCTGGTTCCGGGTTGGCTGCAGCGCCGCCTGGCTGCCGCTCGGCCGCAGGCGTCGGTGGATCAGCCCGAGCGCCTGCTTGGCGCTGTGGAGCTGGCGCGTCCCGCACTGCTGCTGGCCGCGCTGGTGTTGCTGGTGATCTGCAGTGCGATGGGCGTTATCTACAGCGCCTATCAGTACCGGGTGCTGTTCAACCAGCACCAGAATCTGATATCCGACTGGGACGAGCTGCAGGTCGAATGGGGACAGCTGGTACTGGAAGAGAGTGCCTGGGCGGCCAACAACCGCATCGAACAGGTGGCAAGTAAACGTTTGGAAATGCAGGTTCCCGAACCAGGGATGATCGAGATCGTGCGGCATGAGCGCTGAAAGCAAAAGCACCGCCCAGAGCAGTGAAACCACCGAGAACCAGGCCGCCCGCAGCTGGCGTCTGGTGCTGTTGTTTGTGCTGCTGGCGCTGATCGCCTCGGCGATCCTGTTCAAACTGCTGACGCTTTACGTCCAGGACCAGGACTTCCTGCAGAGTCAGGGCGACGCCCGCACCCTGCGCACCACTCTGATTCCCGCCCATCGCGGCCAGATCACCGACCGCAACGGCGAGCCGCTGGCAGTCAGCGCGCCGGTGGCGACGATCTGGGCCGATCCCAGCAAAGCGGATCTTAACCACCCTGCCATTGGTCGCCTCGCAGCACTGCTCGAGCAGGAGCGCGACGAGCTGGTTGGGCGCCTCAGCGAGTTTCGCTCGCGCCAGTTCCTCTATCTGAAGCGGCAGGTCACGCCCGAGCTGGCGCAGCAGATCACCCGGCTGCGCATACCGGGAATCCATGTCGATCGCGAGTACAAGCGTTACTATCCGGCGGCGGAGGTCACCAGTCATCTGGTGGGCTTCACCAGCGTCGACGGCGAGGGCCAGGAAGGCATGGAGCTGGCCTATAACGACTGGCTGCGCGGCGAGCCGGGGCAGAAACTGGTGCTCAAGGATCGCCTTGGCCGTACCATCAAGCACATCCGTTCGCTGGAGGAACCCGATGCCGGTGAAGACCTGCAGCTGAGCATCGACCTGCGCCTGCAGTACCTGGCCTATCGCGAACTGAAGGCGGCGGTGCAGGTGCACGGTGCCGACGGCGCCGCCGCGGTGGTGCTCGACGCCCATACCGGCGAAGTGCTGGCGCTGGTCAATCAGCCGTCCTACAACCCCAACGATCGCAGCGAACTGCACAGCAGTGCGCTGCGCAATCGTGCCCTGACCGACGTGTTCGAGCCGGGCTCGCCGATGAAATCACTGACCGTCGCGGCGGCGCTGATGAGCGGCCAGTATCAGCCCGATACGCCCGTGGACGTATCGCCGGGCTATATCCGCATCAAGGGACACACGATCCGCGACCACCGCAACTACAAGGAACTGGATCTCACCGGCATCATCACCAAGTCCAGCAACGTCGGCGTGACCAAGCTGACGCTGAGCATGGACCCTGATGCGGTGCGCAACCTGATGGTCAACGTCGGCCTCGGCCAGGCGCTCGGTACCGGTTTCCCGGGCGAGCAGACCGGATCGCTGCCGTACATTTCCGAAAAGCAGGTGGTCGAGCGCGCCACCATGTCCTATGGCTACGGCTTGTCCGTCACGCCGCTGCAGCTTGCTCATGCCTACCTGCCTTTCGCCAACGGCGGGCTGATCAGGCCTGTTTCGCTGATCAGGCAGAAAGAGCTGCCGCCGGCGAACCGGGTGATGCCCGAGAAGGTGGCCAACGAGGTGCTGGCGATGATGGAGACCGTGACCCATCGCGGCGGCACCGGCACCCGGGCCCAGGTGCCGGGCTACCGTGTCGCCGGCAAGACCGGCACCACCCACAAGATCGGCAGCGGCGGCTATCTCGCCGATCAGTATGTGTCGGTATTCGCCGGCGTCGCCCCGGTGACTCAGCCGGAATTCGTTATCGTGGTGATGGTCGACAACCCCAAGGGACAGGAATATTACGGCGGCGAGGTCGCCGCACCGGTTTTCTCGAGAATAGGGGCCGGGGCCCTGCGGTTGCTCAATGTGGCACCGGACAGCTGGCCAGACTCCGACGGCAAACGCATGGCGATGAATTAGCATGACGGCAACGCGCAAATTCGAACTGCAACAACTGTTGCCAGAGGCGGTGGGAACCCCTCTGGCTTCGCTCGTTATCGGGGGGCTGTCCCAGGACAGCCGGTCGGTGCAGCCGGGCGACCTGTTCTTCGCCCGCTCCGGCACCCGCCACCGCGGGCTGGATTTCGTAGCCGCGGCCGCTGAGCAGGGCGCGGTGGCGGCGCTGGTGGACCGTGCGGAGCTGCCGTCCGACACGCCGGAATCGCCGATACCGCTGCTGGCCGTCGACAACCTGGCCTTTCGCATCGGCGAGGTGGCATCGCGTTACTACGGCGAACCGAGCCGTCAGCTCAAGATGATCGGCGTCACCGGCACCAATGGCAAAACCTCGTGCAGCCACTACATCGCCCAGGCCATGAACTGCGCCGGCCTGCGCACCGCGCTGCTCGGCACCGTCGGCAACGGTTTCCCCGGCGCCCTGGTGCCGGCGAGCCATACCACGCCGGACCCGATTGCGCTGCAGCGGCTGCTGGCCGGGTTCGTCGAGCAGGGCGCCGTAGCCGCGGTGATGGAGGTCTCGTCCCACGCGCTGGAGCAGGGACGGGTGTCCGGAGTCGCTTTCGATATCGCGGCGCTCAGCAACCTGAGCCGCGACCACCTCGATTACCACGGCTCGATGGAGGCCTATGGCGCGGCGAAGGCGCGGCTGTTCGACGCCATGGACGTGCCGCTGCAGGCGATCAACGCCGACGATGCCTTCGGCCGCACGCTGCTGTTGCGCCGTGGAGACCATGTGCGTCAGACCCTGAGCTTCGGCAGCGGTCCACAGTGCGATATCCATCCGCTCGAGAGTCGGCTGGATGCCTCCGGACTGGCGGTTCGGCTGCAGACGCCGGCGGGTGTTATCGATGTTCGCAACCGGCTGCTCGGACACTTCAACCTCAGCAATCTGATGCTCTGTGCGGCGGTGCTCGGTCTTGCCGGGCTGGCGCCGGATCTGATTCGCGAGGGGCTCAACGGCCTGGAGCCGGTGTGCGGGCGCATGGAGTGTTTCGGTGGCGGCGGTCTGCCGCTGGTGGTGGTGGACTATGCCCATACCCCCGACGCTCTGGAAAAAGCGCTCGAAGCGCTGGCCGAACATGTCGAGGGCGCACTCTGGTGTGTGTTCGGCTGCGGCGGCGACCGCGATACCGGCAAGCGTGCGGAAATGGGTGCCATCGCTGCGCGGCTCGCACAGCGGGTGCGCGTGACCAGCGACAACCCTCGCACCGAGGATCCGCAGCGCATCATCGAGATGGTCGCGGCCGGCACCGCCGGCGCCCCGGATGTGGCGCTGGAGCCGGATCGCGCCGCGGCCATCCGGCAGGCGATTCTCGACGCCCGTGCCGGCGACATTGTGCTGATCGCCGGCAAGGGGCATGAGGACTATCAGGAAATCAACGGCCAGCGCTTTCCGTTCAGCGACCAGCAGGTCGCACAGCAGGCGCTGGCGCAACGCGACGGAGAGCAGGCGTGATGAAGTTCAGCCTTGCGGAACTGGCGCCGGTGCTTGAGGCCCACCTCGAAGGCGAGGATCTCGACGTCGTGCGCGTGAGCACCGATACCCGGCAGATCGAGGCAGGCGACCTCTTCATCGCGCTCCGGGGCGAGCGTTTCGATGCCCACGCCTTCGTCGCCGAGGCGCAGCAAAAGGGTGCCGCCGCCGCGGTGGTGGATCATTCACTGCCGCTGGAGATGCCGCAGCTGGTGGTGGCCGATACCCGCCTCGCGCTGGGACGGATCGCGCAGTACCACCGCGACAGTTTCACCGGCACCCTGGTGGCGATTACCGGCAGCAGCGGTAAAACCAGTGTTAAGGAAATGCTTGCTAGCATACTCGCCGGCGCAGGTCCCACGCTGGCCACGCGGGGCAACCTCAACAATGACATCGGCGTGCCGCTGACGCTGTTCCGCCTCGAACCCGGGCACCGCTACGCGGTGATCGAAATGGGCGCCAGCGGTCCGCACGAGATCGATTACATGACCCGTCTGGCCCGGCCGGATGTGGCCATCCTGAACAATGCCATGGGGGCGCACCTTGAAGGTTTCGGGTCGCTTGAAGGTGTGGTCCGGGCCAAGGGCGAGATATTCAACGGCTTGTCCGACGAGGGGATCGCGGTGGTCAACGCCGATGACCCCCACGCCGAGGTTTGGCTGGCGCAGCTGAGCGGGCGCAAGGTGCTGCGTTTCGGCCTGGAGCGCGACGACGTCGAAGTGACGGCGCGGAACCTGTTTCGCCAGGACAACGGCTGCTACGGCTTCGACCTCGAGATCGGCGGGCAGGCAGAGCCGGTCCGGCTGCAGGTGCTGGGACGGCACAACGTCGCCAATGCCCTGGCGGCGGCGGCGGCGGCGCATGCTGCGGGGCTCGCGCCGGGGCAGATCGCGGTTGGGCTCGGCCGATTCGAGGCCGTGCCCGGTCGCATGAAACCGCTGGTGGGCCCCGGTGGCTGCCGCCTGATCGACGACAGCTATAACGCCAACCCGGGATCGGTGAAGGCGGCGATCGACATGCTGGCCGACATGCCGGGTGCACGGGCGCTGGTGCTCGGCGATATGGCCGAACTGGGTACGGGTGCCGCCGCGCAGCATGCCGGCATCGGCCGTCACGCGGCGGAGCAGGGAATCGAGTCCCTGTTCGGCCTGGGGCCGCTCAGTGGCGAGGCGGTAGAGGCGTACAAGGCCGCGGGCGGGCGCGACGCTGTAGCGTTCCGTGACCGCGAACACCTGATCAATCATCTCAAGGGGCTGCTGCACGACGACCTGACCCTGCTGGTCAAGGGGTCGCGCAGCGCTGCCATGGAAAAGGTCATAGAAGGCCTTTTGGACGAGGACACGCACTAGATGTTGTTATATATCGCCGAATTCCTGGCGCAGTATTACAAGGGCTTTGCCGTATTTCAGTACATCACGCTGCGGGGAATACTCGGTGTGCTGACCGCCCTCAGTCTGTCGCTGTGGGCCGGTCCGAAACTGATCAACAAGCTGAAGACCCGCCAGATCGGCCAGTCCGTACGCAACGACGGCCCGCAGTCGCATCTCAGCAAGGCCGGCACGCCAACCATGGGGGGCGCGCTGATTCTGCTCGCCATCGGTATCAGCACACTGCTGTGGAGCGACCTGGGCAACCGCTACGTCTGGATCCTGATCGGCGTCACCTTCATCTTCGGTGCCGTCGGCTGGGTCGACGACTGGCGCAAGGTGGTGGAAAAGAATTCCCGCGGCCTGCCGGCGCGCTGGAAGTACTTCTGGCAGTCGGTCGGCGGTTTCGGTGCCGCCATCGCGCTCTATGCCACGGCCCAGAGCCCGGTTGAAACGGCTTTGATCGTGCCGGTGTTCAAGGAAGTGGCGATCGATCTCGGCCTGTTCTTCATCGTGTTCACCTACTTCGTCATCGTTGGCAGCTCCAACGCCGTCAACCTGACCGACGGCCTTGACGGCCTGGCGATCATGCCCACGGTAATGGTGGCCGGCGCGCTGGCGGTGTTCGCCTACCTGAGCGGCCATAGCCAGTTCGCCAATTACCTGAACATCCCGTACGTCGCCGGTGCCGGCGAACTGATTATTTTCTGTGGTGCCATCGTCGGTGCCGGCCTCGGTTTTCTCTGGTTCAACACTTATCCGGCGCAGGTGTTCATGGGCGATGTCGGCGCGCTGGCGTTGGGCGCCGCGCTGGGCACCGTGGCCGTGATCGTGCGCCAGGAGCTGGTGCTGGTGATCATGGGGGGCGTTTTCGTGATGGAGACGGTTTCGGTAATCCTGCAGGTGGCGTCCTTCAAGCTGACCGGACGTCGCATCTTTCGCATGGCGCCGATTCACCATCATTTCGAACTCAAGGGCTGGCCCGAGCCGCGCGTAATTGTGCGCTTCTGGATCATCACCGTGGTACTGGTGCTGGTCGGGCTGGCGACGCTGAAAATTCGATAGGACAGGACAGTGAGCAGTACATCCGGGGTGACGCTGATATGAGTCTGATTTCGACGGATCGCTTGTCGATCGTGATCGGCCTGGGCAAGACGGGGTTGTCCTGTGTGCGGCATCTGCTGCGCACTGGCAAACGCTTCGCCGTGGCCGATACGCGCGCCGCGCCGCCGGGGCTGGACGAGTTCAGGCAACTGGCCCCCGAAGCGGAGGTGCGTTGCGGTGATCTCGACGCCGATTTCCTGTCCCGCGCCGACGAGCTGGTGCTGAGCCCCGGTATCGACCAGCGTCACCCGGCCATTCGCGAGGCGGTCGCCCGCGGCGCCAGGCTCACCGGTGACATCGACCTGTTCTGCCGCGAGATCAGCGCGCCGGTGATCGCCATCACCGGTTCCAACGCCAAGAGCACGGTCACGACGCTGGTGGGCGAGATGGCCCGCGCAGCGGGTATCGATGTCGGCGTCGGTGGCAACCTCGGCACGCCGGTACTGGACATGCTGGCCGAGGGCGAGCAGGCACTGTACGTGCTGGAGCTGTCGAGCTTCCAGCTCGAAACCACCTCGGACCTGCGGGCCGAGGTCGCCACGGTGCTGAATGTCAGCCCCGATCACCTGGATCGCTACGACAGCATGCAGGACTACTACCGCGCCAAGCACCGTATTTTCCGCGGTGCCCGCAAGGTGGTGGAGAACCGTGATGATCCGCTGACGCATCCGTTGCTGCCGACCGGCGTCGAAACCTGGGGCTACCGGCTCGGCAGGCCCGATCTTAAAGTATTCGGTCTGTTAGATGATGATCAGGGCGAATCCTGGCTGGCGCTGGGGCTGGAGCGGCTGCTGCCGGTGTCGGCGCTGCGCATCCGCGGCCTGCACAATGTCGCCAACGCTCTCGCGGCGCTGGCCATCGGCACCGCCGCCGGTTTGCCGCGCGAGGCGATGCTCGACACCCTGCGCACCTTTGCCGGTCTCGAGCATCGCTGCCAGTGGGTGGCGGAGAAAGGCGGCGTGGCCTGGTTCAACGACTCCAAGGGCACCAATGTCGGCGCCACCGTCGCCGCCCTCAATGGTCTCGGTCCGACGCTGGCGTCGGGCGCGGGCGTGGTATTGATCGCCGGCGGTGACGGCAAGGGCAGCGAGTTCACCGAACTGGATGCGCCCATGGCCCGTTACGGGCGCGCACTGGTCCTCATCGGTCGCGATGCGTCACGCATCGATGCCGCCGTCGGCAGCGTTGCGCAAAAGTCCTACGCCGACTCGATGGCCACGGCGGTGGCGCAGGCCGCAGAGCTGGCGCAACCGGGTGACGTGGTGCTGCTGTCGCCGGCCTGTGCCAGTTTCGACATGTTCAGCGGTTATGCCGATCGCGGACAGCAGTTCGTCGACGCTGTGGGGGGACTGGCATGATCAGGTCGCTGTGGCGGAACTGGCAACCGGTCGCGCCGGGAACGACACCGTTCGATCCCTGGCTGCTGCTGGCCGCCGTCTGCCTGGTACTGACCGGTTTCGTGATGATCACCTCGGCCTCGATGGACGTGGCCGCGGAGCGCTATGGCGGCGCCTTCTTCTTCAGCATTCGCCATGGCGTCTTCATGGCCATGGCGCTGGTGACCGCCATCGTCGTCTCCCGGGTGCCGGTCTCGGTCTGGCACCGTTACGGGCCGCACCTGCTGCTGATTGGCGCTCTGCTGCTGGTAGTGGTGCTGATTCCCGGTATCGGCCGCGAGGTCAACGGCAGCCGCCGCTGGATCGGACTCGGCCCCGTCAACCTGCAGGCCTCGGAGCTGGCGAAGTGCTTCATGGTGCTTTACCTGAGCGGCTACCTGGTGCGCCGCCTGTCCGAGGTGCGCAACGGCTGGGGCGGCGTGATCAAGCCGACGCTGCCGCTGGGCCTGCTGGTGTGCCTGTTGATCCTGGAACCGGACTATGGCGCCGCGGTGGTGCTGATGGGCACCGTGATGGGGATGATCTTCCTCGGCGGCATGCGTTTCGGGCAGTTCCTGCTGGTGGTCGGCATCGCGTCGGCCCTGACGGCGCTGCTGGCCATCGCGCAGCCCTACCGTCTGGAACGCCTCAGGTCGTTCCAGGATCCCTGGGCGGATCCCTTTGGCGCCGGTTACCAGCTGTCCCAGGCGCAGATCGCCTTCGGACGCGGCGACTGGTTCGGCACCGGCCTCGGCAACAGCGTACAGAAACTGTTCTACCTGCCGGAGGCCCATACCGACTTCGTGTTCTCGGTACTGGCCGAGGAGTTCGGGCTGGTCGGCGCTCTGCTGGTGGTGGGGCTCTATGTCGTGCTGGTGACGCGGATATTCCTGATCGGCCGCCAGGCGGAAAAGCAGAAAGCGTTTTTCATGGCGTACTGCTGCTATGGCTTCGGCTTCATTTTTGCCGGCCAGGCTTTGATCAATATCGGCGTCAACGTCGGCGCACTGCCGACCAAGGGGCTGACGCTGCCGCTGCTGAGCTACGGCGGCAGCAGCCTGCTGGTCTGTGCGGCGATGATCGCCATCGTGCAGCGCATCGATTACGAACTGAAATGCCAGCGCTTCGGCGCCGGCAGCGGCAAGCAAAAGGCCGGCGGCAAGCAACGTCGTCGTTCGACGCAGAAGGAGCAGCCGGCATGAGCGCTTACCAGGGAAAACGCGTGCTGGTGATGGCCGGCGGTACCGGGGGGCATGTGTTCCCGGCGCTGGCGACCGCTGACGAGCTGCGCCGCCAGGGGGTCGATATCCAGTGGCTCGGGACCCGCAAGGGTATCGAGGCCGAAGTGGTGCCGGCGGCGGATATTCCGCTGCACTGTATCGAGGTCGCCGGCCTGCGCGGAAAGGGCCGGCTCAGCCTGCTGCTGGCGCCGTTACGCCTGCTGCGTGCCTCCTGGCAGGCGCTGTCGGTGGTGCGCCGGCTCAAGCCCGACCTGGTCCTGGGGATGGGCGGCTTCGCTTCGGGCCCGGGTGGCTTGGCGGCCTGGCTGACCGGGCGTCCGCTGGTGATTCACGAGCAGAATGCCATTGCGGGCATGACCAACCGCATTCTGGCGCGACTGGCGAAACGGGTACTGGAGGCATTCAACGGCGCTTTCGGCGATCGTGGCGGCGTGACCTCGACCGGTAACCCGGTACGCGGTCCGATCCTGGAACTGGCGCCGCCGGAGGAACGCCTGGCCGGGCGAGAAGGGCCATTGCGGTTGCTGGTTGTCGGCGGCAGTCTCGGCGCCCGCGCGATCAACCAACTGGTCCCCCAGGTGCTGGCCTCGCTGCCGCCCGAGGCCCGGCCGCTGGTGCGTCACCAGACCGGCAAGAAGCTGCTCGACGAAACCCGTGCCTACTACAGCGAAGCCGGTGTCGATGCCGAGGTGGTGCCATTTATCGAACGCATGGACGAGGCCTACGGCTGGGCGGACCTGGTGCTTTGCCGCGCCGGCGCGCTGACGGTGAGCGAGCTGTCGATCGCTGGTGTTGCCTCGGTTCTGGTGCCTTTCCCGTTCGCGGTGGATGACCACCAGACCGGGAATGCGGGTTATCTCGCCGATCCGGGCGCGGCGATACTGGTGCAGCAACGGGACCTGGATGCGGCGGGCCTGAAGCGGCTTCTGGAGCGGCTGAGTGACCGGGAAAAACTGCTTGGCATGGCGAAGCTTGCCCGTGCGCAAGGGCGCCCGGACGCCAGTCGCGAGGTGGCACGGATCTGCCTGGAAACGATGGCCTGACCGCGCAGTCCTGTACGGGGCGGCGCCGGCAAGGCCAGCAAGAACGAATTGAATAAGGGGCATGCAGGGCATTCCGGCCCGCCTGCCTGCAAATGGTGAAGTGAATAATATGCAGAACAGCCCGACGGTGTTTGAAGTACCAGAAATGCGCAGGATTCGCCGCATCCACTTCGTTGGTGTCGGCGGCGTGGGCATGTGCGGCATCGCCGAGGTGCTGGTCAACCAGGGCTACAAGGTCAGCGGTTCGGACATCCGTGCTTCGGCTACCACCGAGCGTCTCGAGGACATGGGTGCGTCGATCCATATCGGACACGCCGCCGAACATATCGATGGTGTCGACGTGGTGGTGACCTCGACCGCGGTCAACGAGGGCAACCCGGAAGTGGCGGCCGCACGCGAGCGCCGTATTCCGGTGGTGCGGCGCGCCGAAATGCTCGCCGAGCTGATGCGCTATCGTCACGGTATCGCGGTGGCCGGCACCCACGGCAAGACCACGACGACCAGTCTGATGGCGTCGGTACTGGCCGAGGCCGGCCTGGATCCGACCTTCGTCATCGGTGGCCGCCTCAACAGTGCCGGCACCAATGCCAAACTCGGCGGCAGCCGCTACCTGGTGGCCGAAGCGGACGAGAGCGACGCTTCCTTCCTGCACCTGCAGCCGATGGTCGCGATCGTGACCAACATCGACGCCGACCACATGGATACCTACGACGGCGACTTCAACCGTTTGAAGAAAACCTTCGTCGATTTTCTGCACAACCTGCCGTTCTACGGCCTGGCGGTGGTCTGCACCGACGATGAAACGGTACAGGAGATTCTGCCGCAGGTCGGGCGTTCGATGCTGACCTACGGCTTTAACGACGATGCCGACTACCGTGCCGTCATCGTCGAGCAGAACGGTCTGCAGACACGTTTTCGCGCCCTGCGACCGGACGGACATAAAGACCTTGAGGTGACCCTGAACATGCCGGGCCGTCACAACGTCCTCAACGCCCTGGCAACCATCGCCGTGGCGACCGACGAGGGTATCGGCGACGAGGCGATCTGCCGTGCGCTGGAGCGTTTCGAAGGCGTGGGTCGCCGTTTCCAGGTCCTCGGCGAGGTGCCGGTGGACGGTGGCAGCGCCATGCTGGTGGACGACTACGGCCACCATCCGCGCGAGGTGCAGGCAACGATCCGTGCGGTGCGCGAAGGGTGGCCGGAGCGGCGCCTGGTGATGATTTACCAGCCACACCGCTACAGCCGCACCCGTGACCTGTACGAGGACTTCGTGCAGGTGCTGTCGGAGGTCGACACCCTGTTGCTGATGGAGGTCTACGCCGCCGGCGAAGAGCCGATTCCCGGCGCCGACAGCCGCAGCCTGTGTCGCAGCATCCGCCAGCGTGGCCGGCTCGATCCGGTGTACGTCGAGAACGCCGAGCAGGTCGCCGAGGTGCTGAAGGATATTTTGCGGCCGGGCGACCTGCTGTTGACCCAGGGTGCCGGCAACATCACCGCACTGGCCCATGAACTGAAGTCGCAGACGCTGACCCATGACAACTGAGGGGAATAACGGGATGGCAATCGAGTTTCGCGTTTCCGCTGACGAAGCTGCAGGCTTCGGCCGTGTTGCCGTGATCATGGGGGGCGACTCGGCGGAGCGCGCGGTATCGCTGAAAAGCGGTGCCGCGGTGCTGGCGGCGCTGCAGCGAGCCGGGGTCGACGCCTTTGGCATCGACCTCTATGGCGAATCCGGCGACCTCTGTCCGGTGAGCCAGCTACAGGCACAACCGATTGACCGTGCCTTCCTGATCCTGCACGGCCGCGGCGGTGAGGACGGGGTGATCCAGGGCGTACTGGAAATGCTGCGCATCCCCTATACCGGCAGCGGCGTCGAGGCGTCGGCGCTGGGTATGGACAAGCTGCGCAGCAAGCAGCTGTTCGTCGGCGCGGGGCTGCCGACCGCACCGTTCACGGTACTGACGGGTGAGGACCGGCTCGACGACGCGGAACGGCGGCTGGGTTACCCGATGATGATCAAGCCCGCGCACGAGGGCTCGAGCATCGGTATGAGCAAGGTGGCCGACCGGGATCAGCTGAACCGGGCGTTTGCCGAAGCGACGCGCTTCGATCGCAGCGTTATCGCCGAGCAGTGGATCACCGGTGCCGAGTTCACTGTCGCGGTGCTCGACGGCGAGCCGTTGCCGCTGATCCGGCTGGAAACGCCGCATGAATTTTATGACTACGACGCCAAGTATCAGGCCAACGATACCCGCTACCTGTTCGAGCATGGTCTTGACGCGGCGGCCGAGGCGGATCTGAAACGACTGGCGGTCGAGGCCTTCGAGGTCGTCGGCTGTCGTGGCTGGGGGCGGGTCGACGTGATGCAGGATGGCGCCGGGCGCTTCTACCTGCTCGAGGTGAATACCGCGCCGGGGATGACCGACCACAGCCTGGTGCCGATGGCGGCGCAGCGCTCCGGCATCGGTTTCGAGGAGCTGGTGGTGCGCATTCTGAGGTCTGCCGCCTGATGGGCAGCGCGCGCCGCATCGACGCCGCCAGCGCAGCGCCGCCGGTTGTTCCGGCGGGCGGCTGGCTGAAGCCGGTGTTGCTGCTGACAGCGCTTGGCCTCTTCGCCGGTCTGCTCTGGGCGCTGGCGCAGCAGGTCTGGCACTGGCTCGATCGGCCGGTGGCCGAGGTACGGGTAGTCGGCGAGGCGCGCCATCTCGATCGTGTCGCGCTGGCCGAGCGACTTGCGGCCGGGCTCAATGCGCCGCTGCTACAGCTCGATCTGGCGCAGCTCGAAGAGCGGGTGCTCGAGGAGCCCTGGGTGCACGGCGCGCGGCTGAAGCGCAACTGGCCGCCGGCGATCGAAGTGCGTATCGACGAGGAAGTGCCTGTGGCGCGCTGGGGCGACAAGGGCCTGCTGAATCACCAGGGCGACATTTTCTGGCCGGAACTGAAGCCCGAATATCAGGCGCTGCCGCGCCTGAACGGGCCGGCCAGCGATACCGGACGGGTGATGGCGCAGTTTCATGATCTCACCCGGATGTTCCAGAGCGCGGGGCTGCGGCTCAACAGCCTGACGCTGGAGGCCCGGGGAGCCTGGACGCTGGAGCTGGATAACGGCATGCGCGTCGTCGTCGGTCGCGAGCGCGTGGCGGAGCGGCTGGGGCGTTTCCTCAGTATTTACCGCGAACGGCTGGCAGCTGAGGCGGACCGGATCGAGCAGGTGGACATCCGCTACACCAACGGTGTGGCGGTAAAGTGGAAGCCTGAACAGGACGAAGCGGAAAAGGCGGCAGGTTAGCGTCGCCGGGGGTATGACCGCGTGCCAGCGACGGTGCGTGGGTCGACGGGTTGATTGTCCGGTGCTGTAACCGGACGAAACAGATGAGACAGCGGGTTAGCACTATGTCTGACAGTAACATGATCGTAGCGCTCGACATTGGCACCTCGAAGGTGGTGTGCCTGGTCGGCGAAGTCGGGCCCGAGGGCCGTATCGAGATCGTCGGCGTCGGTTCACAGCCGTCCCGCGGCCTCAAGCGCGGCGTGGTGGTCAACATCGAGTCGACGGTGAGCTCGATCCAGCGTGCGGTCGAAGAGGCCGAGCTGATGGCCGGCTGCAAGATCCATTCGGTGACGGTCGGGATTGCCGGCAGCCATATCAGCAGCATGAACTCGCACGGCATTGTCGCGGTCAAGGACCGGGAGGTGACGGATCAGGATCTGGAGCGGGTGATCGATGCCGCCCGGGCGGTGGCGATTCCGGCGGACCAGAAGATCCTGCACATCCTGCCGCAGGAGTACCTGATCGATAACCAGGAAGGTATCCGTGAACCGCTGGGCATGTCCGGCGTGCGCCTCGAGGCGCGGGTGCACCTGGTCAACGGCGCCACCAATGCGGTGCAGAACATCGAGAAATGCATCCGCCGTTGCGGCCTCGAAGTTGACCACATCGTGCTCGAGCAACTGGCCTCCAGCTACTCGGTGCTGACCGACGACGAGAAGGAGCTGGGCGTCTGTATGGTCGACATCGGCGGTGGCACCACCGATATGGCGATATTCATCGGCGGCGCCATCCGCCACACCGCGGTGATCCCGATCGCCGGAGATCAGGTGACCAACGATATCGCCATGGCGCTGCGCACGCCGACGCTGCACGCAGAGCAGATCAAGATCAAGTACGCCTGCGCACTGGCTCAGCTGGCTGGCGTCGATGAAACCATCAAGGTACCGAGTGTCGGCGACCGGCCGGCGCGGGACCTGTCGCGCCAGGCGCTGGCCGAGGTGGTGGAGCCGCGTTACGACGAGTTGTTCACGCTGATCCAGGCGGAGCTGCGCCGCAGTGGCTTCGAGGATCTGGTCGCGGCCGGCATCGTGCTGACCGGCGGTACCGCCAAGATGGAAGGTGCGGTGGAACTGGCCGAGGAGATCTTCCACATGCCGGTGCGGTTGGCGGTGCCGAGCGGCGTCTACGGCATGGAGGACGTACTGCACAATCCGATTTATGCCACCGGCATCGGTCTGCTGCACTATGCGCGTCAGGAGCATCAGTACCAGGCGCCGGCCGACAAGCTGCCGGTGGCGGCCCCGCGCGGGCCGGTGCGTGATGCTCATCCGGCACCGCGTGGCGGCGTGGAGATGCCGAGTCTCGGCAGTCTGTTCGGGCGCATGAAAACCTGGTTTCAGGGCAACTTCTGAGCCAGCCGAAGAATTCAAGGTTAGGGGGGCCGAAGTCGCGTTAGGGCTGTGGCCATCCAAGGTGCCGGACGGGATCGGACGGCACATCAACGGAGGGAAGGGGATATGTTTGAACTGGTCGATAATGTACCGCAAAGTGCGGTAATCAAAGTTATAGGTGTCGGCGGTGGCGGCGGTAACGCCGTTCATCACATGGTCAGCAGCGAGGTCGAGGGCGTCGAGTTCATCTGCGCCAATACGGATGCGCAGGCGCTGAATCACATGGCGGCGCGCTCGGTGCTGCAGATCGGCGGCGAGCTGACCAAGGGACTGGGGGCCGGCGCCAATCCGGAGGTCGGGCGCCAGGCCGCAATCGAGGATCGCGATCGTATCGCCGAGATGATCCGCGGCGCCGATATGGTCTTCATCACCGCCGGCATGGGCGGTGGCACCGGCACCGGCGCGGCACCGATCGTTGCCGAGGTGGCGCGTGAAATGGGCATTCTGACGGTGGCCGTGGTGACCAAGCCGTTCCCGTTCGAGGGGCGCAAGCGTCTGACGATAGCCGAGGAGGGCATCAAGGAGCTGCGTGAATCGGTCGACTCCCTGATCATCATCCCGAACGAGAAGCTGATGCAGGTGCTGGGCCGCAACTGCAGCCTGATGAACGCCTTCAGCACCGCCAACGACGTGCTCAAGGGTGCAGTACAGGGTATCGCAGACCTGATCACCCGTCCCGGCATGATCAACGTCGACTTCGCTGACGTCCGTACCGTGATGTCCGAGATGGGCATGGCGATGATGGGCACCGGCGTGGCGCGTGGTGACGAGCGTGCAGCGCTGGCGGCGGAAGCGGCGATCAAGAGCCCGCTGCTCGAGGACGTCGACCTCAAGGGCGCCAGCGGTATTCTGGTCAATATCACCGCAGGTCTGGACCTGAGTCTGGGCGAGTTCACCGAGGTCGGTAACATCGTCGAGGAGTATGCCTCGGATGACGCCACCATCGTGGTCGGTACCGTTATCGATCCGGAACTGACCGACGATATCAAGGTGACCGTGGTTGCCACCGGCCTCGACAAGCGCCGCGAAGAGATTCGCGTGGTCAGCAATAACAGTGCCCGCAAGCCCGATGGCGAACTGGACATGCAGAACATCGAGCTGCCGACGGTGCTGCGTCGCCGGCGCCAGGAAGCGCTGCTGGACCAGCCGGACGGCCCGGTGGAGCCGGAGAGCCAGTCGACCCGTCTGCGCAAGACCGGTACCGGTCAGGGTGAATACGGCGCGCTGGATATCCCGACCTTCCTGCGACGTCAGGCGGATTGATGCGGCCGGCCCCGGGGGCCGGTCGGGCGGGTCGAAGCGAAGAGGCGCTTCGCCGTCGTCCGGACCGGCATCCCCCGGCTGTCGCGTCTTAATTTCGGGAGAGGAGGAGCGGAGCGTCGTTCGAGGATGGCGGTCGCCTCGACGTGCTGACGCTGCCGATTGGACAAAAAAGGCTCGTTTGCCTCTGTTACCACACCTTTGTTACTATGCGCGGCTAATCTGGGTGAACTCTTTTTCCGGCGGAACGCATGATCAGACAACGTACACTGAAGAACAGCATCAAGGCGACAGGGATCGGCCTGCACACCGGCCAGAAAGTATACCTGACCCTGAAGCCGGCGCCGGTCAATACCGGTATCCTGTTCCGACGTGTCGACCTGGATCCGGTCGCCGAAATTACCGCATTCGCCGACAAGGTGGTCGACACCACCCTGTCCAGTAACCTGTGCAACGATGACGGCGTCCGCGTGGCCACCGTCGAGCACCTGCTGTCCGCCATGGCCGGTCTTGGCATCGACAACGCCTACGTCGAGCTCAGTGCAGAAGAAGTGCCGATCATGGATGGCAGCGCGGCGCCGTTCGTGTTCCTGATCCAGTCCGCCGGCATTCAGGAACAGGACGCGCCAAAGCAGTTCATTCGCATCAAGCGCGAAGTCACCGTGACGTCCGAGGACAAGTCGGCGACCTTCAAGCCCTACGACGGCTTCAAGGTCGGCTTCACCATCGACTTCGATCACCCGGCCTTCGCCAACCGCAATATGAAGGCGAGCCTGGATTTCTCCAGCACCTCCTTCGTCAAGGAAGTGAGCCGGGCGCGCACCTTCGGCTTCATGCGCGACATCGAGTACCTGCGGTCGCAGAACCTGGCGCTGGGTGGCAGCTTCGACAACGCCATCGTCGTAGACGATTATCGCATTCTCAACAGTGACGGTCTTCGCTACGACGACGAGTTCGTCAAACACAAGATTCTCGATGCCGTTGGCGACCTGTACCTGCTGGGCAAGAGCCTGATCGGCGAATTCATCGGCCACAAGTCGGGCCATTACCTCAATAACATGCTGCTGCGTGAGCTGCTGGCGAACGAGGATGCCTACGAGATCGTGACCTTCGAAGGCGAGGAAACCGCCCGGTCGCCGATTTCCTACGCCGGACCCGCCGTCGCGGTGGGCTGAGCGCGCGTCGGACTGATGACACCGCTGGAACCGACAAAGCCGGGCATTGCCCGGCTTTGTCGTTCCGGGAACCTGCGAACAAGTCCCAATGCGTCTCTGGCTCGCAGTGACCACATGGGGCTTATTCGCAGAATCCCTTACGCTCCTGCAAAAATATGGGGTTTAAGATTCTACACCGCGCCCCAATATGGGTAGAATGTCGAGTCGTTTTGCGTCGCGGTGCACAAGGGGCCTGCGAATAAGTACCAATGAGTCTCTGGCTTTCAGCGCGTGCCGGAATCGCGGCGCAGTTTCGAAGGCATGCTGGTGGCCTGTCGAGAAGTTGCAACAAAGAGTCCGGTTCGCGCTGGAAGCCCCTTAGGGCGGGCCCTCAAACATGCATCTGCGTTGTTGCAGCGTTTGATAAGGACTAAAACCAAAGTGCCCTTTCGGGTATTGCCTGCACTCTGCGCCTAGCAGCGACAGGCTTCAGGACCCGCAGAGGCCAACTGGGATGTATTCGCAGGCCCCCTAAATCGCTTTGTATTCAACTGGTTGAAAATCGGATTATGCTGACATCACTACTGAAAAAGGTTTTCGGGAGCAAAAACGACCGGGAACTCAAACGCATGGGGAAGACCGTCGATCAGGTCAATGCGCTAGAGCCCGAGTTCGAGCAGTTGAGTGATGAGGCGCTCAGGGACAAGACCGGTGAATTCCGGCAGCGGCTGGAGCAGGGCGAAGATCTCGACCAGCTGCTCCCCGAAGCCTTCGCCGCGGTACGCGAAGCCTCCAAGCGGGCGATGGGCATGCGCCATTTCGATGTCCAGCTGATCGGAGGTATTACGCTGCACGAGGGCAAGGTCGCCGAAATGCGCACCGGTGAGGGCAAGACGCTGGTGGCGACGCTGGCGGTCTACCTCAATGCGCTCGGTGGTCAGGGCGTGCACGTGGTGACGGTCAACGACTACCTGGCACGCCGCGATGCCGAGTGGATGCGTCCGCTGTACGAGGCGCTGGGCCTGAGCGTTGGCGTGGTGCTGTCCGGTCAGGACCAGGGCACCAAGCGAGCCGCCTATGCATCCGACATCACCTACGGTACCAACAACGAGTTCGGCTTCGATTATCTGCGCGATAATATGGCGTTCAGCCTGGCCGACAAGGTGCAGCGTGATTTCAACTTTGCCGTGGTCGACGAGGTCGATTCCATCCTGATCGACGAGGCGCGTACGCCGCTGATCATCTCCGGCCCCGCCGAGGACAGCTCGGCGATGTATCGCAAAGTCAACGAGCTGATCCCGCAACTCAAGCGCTTCGAAGGCGAGATCGATCCCAAGGACGAAAACCAGGTCATCAACGAGCACTTCGTGGTCGATGAAAAGAACCGCACCGTCGAGCTGACCGAGGCCGGCCATGCGCTGGTCGAGGAGATCCTGGTCAAGAACAACCTGCTGGGCGAGGGCGAAAGCCTCTACGCTCCGCAAAACCTGAGCCTGCTGCACCACGTACTGGCGGCGCTGCGGGCGCACAACCTGTTCCAGCGCGACGTCGACTATATCGTGCAGGACAACCAGGTGGTGATCGTCGACGAGCATACCGGCCGTATCATGCCGGGCCGTCGCTGGTCCGAAGGCCTGCACCAGGCGGTCGAGGCCAAGGAGAACGTCAAGGTCCAGCTCGAGAGCCAGACCCTGGCGTCGACCACCTTCCAGAACTATTTCCGCCTCTACGACAAGCTCTCGGGCATGACCGGTACCGCCGACACCGAGGCGTTCGAGCTGCGCCAGATCTATGGCCTCGACGTGGTGGTGATTCCGACCAACCGTCCGGTCTCGCGCCTGGATCACAATGACGTCGTCTTCCTGACCATGGAAGAGAAGTACGAGGCGATCATCGAAGAGATCAAGAAGTGCCGGGAAGAGGGGCGTCCGGTGCTGGTGGGTACGGCGTCGGTCGAGTCGTCGGAGCTGATCTCGACATTGCTGCGCAAGCAGAAGCTGGCGCACAACGTGCTCAATGCCAAAAACCACGCCATGGAGGCCGGCATCATCGCAGACGCCGGGCGGCCGGGCGCCGTGACCATCGCCACCAACATGGCAGGCCGCGGTACCGATATCGTGCTCGGCGGCAAGCTCGAGGCGGAACTCGAGAAGCTGGAAAACCCGAGCGAGGCGCAGCTGGCCGAGGCGACCGAAGCCTGGCGCGCGCGTCATGAGCAGGTGCTCGAGGCAGGCGGGCTGCACATCATCGGCACCGAACGCCACGAATCACGCCGTATCGACAACCAGCTGCGTGGCCGTGCCGGCCGCCAGGGCGACCCGGGTTCGTCGCGTTTCTTCCTGTCGCTGGAAGACGACCTGATGCGCATCTTCGCGTCCGACCGGGTACGCCAGTTCATGCAGGCGCTGGGCATGGAGCGCGGCGAGGCGATCGAGCACAAGATGGTCAGCAACGCCATCGAGAAGGCGCAGCGCAAGGTCGAGGGGCGTAACTTCGATATCCGCAAGTCGCTGCTCGAGTACGACGACGTTGCCAACGACCAGCGTAGCGTCATCTACCGTCAGCGCAACGAGCTGATGGCGAGTGACGATATCTCCGAAATCATCGACGATGTGCGTGCCGAGGTGGTCGACAACACCATCAGCGAGTACATCCCGCCGCAGAGCCTGGCCGAGCAGTGGGATGTGGCGGGCCTCGAGAAAGCGCTGGAGTCGGAGCTGGGGACTAAACTGCCGGTACAGGAGTGGCTCGATACCGACGAGTCGCTGCACGAGGAGTCGCTGCGCGAAAAGATTCTCGCGGCTGTGGTCGAGCAGTACCGGGAGAAGGAAGCGCTGGTTGGCGCCGAAGGCATGCGTACCTTCGAGAAGCAGGTCATGCTGCAAGTGCTCGACACGCTCTGGAAGGAGCACCTGCAGACCATGGACCACCTGCGCCAGGGCATCCATCTGCGCGGCTACGCGCAGAAGAACCCGAAACAGGAATACAAGCGCGAGGCGTTCCAGCTGTTCCAGGAATTGCTGGAGAACATCAAGCGCGACGTCGTGAAGGTGCTCTGTCACGTCAAGGTGCGTCAGCCGGAAGAGGTCGAGGCGCTGGAGCAGCAGCGCCGCGAGCAGGCCGAGCGCCAGCAGATGAACTACCAGCATGCCGAAAGCAGCGGTATGCGGGCCGACGAGGCTGAAGCCGAAGCCGCGCCCGAGAAGCCTCAGTCGTCGGAGCAGGAGCACGGGGAGACCTTCGTGCGGGATCAGCCCAAGGTGGGCCGCAACGATCCCTGTCCCTGCGGCTCCGGTAAGAAGTTCAAGCACTGTCACGGACAGCTGAGTTAAGTCAGGCTTTATTGCCCGCCTCGCGATGAGGCGGTTCTCTTGAGGGTTGAATTCGAATGGCTGTAGGTCCTGGAACACTTCCGACGCTGCACCCGGTCAGGGGCATGCGTCTTGGCACCGCTTCCGCGGGCATCAAGAAACCCGGCCGGCAGGATCTGGTGGTGATGGAGCTTTGCGAAGGCGCCACGGTTGCTGGCGTCTTTACGCTCAATGCCTTCTGTGCCGCACCGGTCCAGATTGCCAAGCGTCACCTGGCGTCATCGCCGCGCTACCTGCTGGTCAATACCGGCAACGCCAACGCCGGCACCGGTCAGGAAGGCTATCGCGACGCGGTTCGCTGCTGCGAGGCGCTGGCGGGCCTGGTGCAGTCCGAGGTCGAGCAGGTGCTGCCGTTTTCGACCGGCGTCATCGGCGAGAAGCTGCCGGTCGACAAGATCGTCACTGCCCTGCCGGCGGCGCTGTCTGCGCTTGATGAAGGCGGCTGGGAGAAGGCCGCCAGCGGCATCATGACCACCGATACCCGTCCCAAGGCGGCGTCGCAGCAGTTCGAGTTCCAGGGGCAGACGATCACGGTGACCGGTATCTCCAAGGGCGCCGGCATGATCATGCCGAACATGGCGACGATGCTGGCCTACATCGGTACCGATGCCAGGGTCGAGGCGCCGCTGTTGCAGCAGGTATTGTCGGCCGCAGCGGACAAGTCCTTCAACCGCATTACCATTGACGGCGATACCTCGACCAACGACAGCTGCATGCTGGTCGCGACCGGTCAGAGCGGTGTCGAGGTCGATGCGCAGAATCGCGAGCTGCTCGACAAGTTCGTCGAGACCGTCGAAGCGGTGTTGCTGGAGCTTTCCCATGCGATCGTACGCGACGGCGAGGGTGCGACCAAGTTCGTCACCATCCGTGTCGAAGAGGCATTGGACGGTAAGGAAGCGCTGCAGACCGCCTATACCATTGCACACTCGCCGCTGGTCAAGACCGCGCTGTTCGCCAGCGATCCTAACTGGGGGCGCATCCTGGCGGCCGTCGGCCGCGCCGGTATCGAGAATCTCGACCTGGACGCGTTGCGGATTTACCTGGACGACGTTTGCATTGTCGAAAACGGCGGCCGCTCTGCGAGCTATACCGAAGAGGCCGGGCAGAGAGTGATGCAGCAGGAAGAGATCCTGATTCGCGTGGTGCTGGCGCGCGGCGGCGTCGCCGAGACCGTGTGGACGACGGACTTCTCTCACGACTACGTCACCATCAACGCGGACTACCGGAGCTAGGCTGTCGGAGCGGCGTGTGGGAGCGGCGCCCCGCCGCGAATGTGGCGGGGAGTCAATGTAAGGTTGGGTGAAGGCCGGTAGGCCGTAACCCAATACCTGTGCCCGTCCATCCTTCTAGATCGGTGAGATCTCCATGCCAGACAACCAACGCCGTCTTATCCATGTCGCCGCCGCCGTTATCGTCGACGAAAGCCGCCGGATACTGCTGGCGCGCCGTCCGGACGACAAGCACCAGGGCGGGCTCTGGGAGTTCCCCGGTGGCAAGGTCGAGCCGGGCGAGCCGGTGCGCGAGGCGCTGGATCGGGAGCTCCATGAGGAGCTGGGTATCCGCGTGGAACGCGCCCGCCCGCTGATACAGATCCCGCATCATTACCCCGACAAGTCGGTGCTGCTGGATGTGTTCCTGGTCGAGGGGTTTAGTGGTCAGGCACATGGACGGGAAGGTCAGCCGGTGTGCTGGGTCGACGCTTCAGCGCTGGATAATTACGATTTTCCGGCGGCCAATCGTCCGATCCTGGCTGCCGCCCAACTACCGGACCGAATCCTGATTACCGGTAATGCAGCAACGATCGACGAATACGTTACCCGTGTCCGGGCAGCGCTGGACAAGGGTGTTCGCTGGATTATGCTGCGGGCGAAGGGCGAGACGGAGGATGCAATTGCCGAGATCTACGCGAGATTACGTCCCATCTGCGATGCCGCTGGCGCGGTGCTCGCGGTCAACTGTGAACCGGTGCTGGCCAGCCGGCTCGGCGCCGATGCGTTGCATCTGAGCAGCGTGCAGCTGGCGGAGCTGGCTTCACGTGATGCGTTCGAAGGGCGCTGGTTGAGCGCATCCTGCCACGATGCGCAGCAGCTGGAGCGGGCTGCAAGCCTCGGCCTGGATTTCACCACCTTGTCTCCGGTGATGCCGACGGCAACCCATCCCGGGGCGGAGGTGCTGGGTTGGGATTCATTTGCCGCTCAGGTGAGCGAAGCCGTTCTGCCGGTCTATGCGCTTGGCGGTATGGGCGAAGAGGACCTGCCGACCGCCTGGGCGCGCGGCGCCCAGGGAATCGCGGCGATCAGGGCGTGGTGGTAGGGTCCAGCAGCCAGGCTGCCAGGGAACGGGATTGACCGGGCGGTTTATGGTGGCAGCGAAAAGTTGATATGGGGCCTACGGTGGTGAAAATCTCAAGCCTCAAGCCTCAAGCCTCAAGCCTCAGTGCCTCAGTGCCTCAGTGCCTCAGTGCCTCAGTGCCTCAGTGCCTTAGCGGCGTAAACTGCTGCTCCTCCGTATCGAGCCCGGTGCTGTAATCGTCTTCGGATTTGTCTGCCGGGATCTGGTATTCCTCGTTGGCCCAGGCGCCGAGGTCTATCAGGCGGCAGCGGTCGGAGCAGAATGGCCGGTTGCTGTTTTCAGGTCCCCAGATGGACGGCGCACCACATTGGGGGCATTTGATGGTCTTCACGGCTTTGTTCTGTCTGCTCATTGATCCTTCCGGTTGCGGGCGAGGGAAAGCAATGCCTGATGCAGCCTCAAGGCGGCTTCGCTCAGGGCTTCCGGTGTCCCCGAATTGTCGATGATGCTGTCCGCCTTCGCAACCCGTGTTTCGCGATCCATCTGGGCTGCCATGATGCGTTCGACCTGTTCGCGGCTGTTACCGTCCCGGGTGGCGGCGCGCGAGACCTGGACATCTTCCGGTACGTCCACCACCACGATGTGATCCACCAGGCTGTGCTGATCGGTTTCCAGTAGCAGTGGCGATACCAGTAGAGCATACTCCGATCGGGCGGCGCCGAGCTGACTTTGGATGCGTTCGCGGATCAAGGGGTGCAGCAGGCGCTCGAGCCATCCTCGTGCTTCGCTGTCGGCAAATACGACCTGTCTCAGCTTGGCGCGATCGAGGCCTCCGTCCGGGGTCAGGATATCCTTGCCGAAGTGCTGAGCTATTTGCGCAAGAGCGGGCTCGCCTGGCTCGACGACGTCACGCGCCACAACATCCGCATCGACGGCAACGACGCCTTGTTCTTCAAGTATGCGGGCAGCGGCGCTCTTGCCGCTGCCGATACCACCGGTCAGGCCGACAATAAACATCGTTTCTCCAGGCTGGCTGTAACGGTTTGTTCGCTGGGGATTCTGGGCGAAATGCTTAACAGCCGCAAGGCGTCTAATAGCCAGATTGATCACAGTCGGGCAGTACGGTTGGGATCGGGCTAAATTCTGAAGAGCTGCAGGTAGGCATCGGTAATATCGTGCCCCCAGATCACCGCGATCCAGCCGGCAATGGCCAGGTAGGGGCCGAAAGGGAGCGGATTCGACGCCTGGTGGCGGCGCAGGAGCATGAGCGCCAATGCCAGTATCACACCGACGACCGACGACAGCAGGATAATCAATGGCAGCTGCTGCACACCGCACCAGGCGCCAAGAGCCGCCAGCAGTTTGAAGTCGCCGTAGCCCATGCCTTCCTTGCCGGTCAGCAGCTTGAATATCCAGTAGATCGACCAGAACGACAGATAACCGATGACGGCTCCCCAGAGTGCCGATTGCAGGCTGGTGAACAGCCCGAAACTGTTCAGGATCAGCCCGAGCCAGAGCAGGGGCAGGGTGATACGGTCCGGCAATAACTGATGATCGAGGTCGATAAAGGTCAGCGCGATCAGCCCCCAGCTCAGCAGCATCAGGCTGATCCCCTGGGCGTTCAGGCCAAAATGCCAGACGACCATTGCGCTGGTTAGCCCGGTAATCAGTTCGACCAGCGGGTAGCGCAGGGGGATTCTTGCAGAGCAGCTGGAGCACTTGCCTCTGAGCGCGAGATAGCTGAGAAGGGGGATGTTCTCGTACCAGCGAATCCGGTGCCCGCACTGCGGGCACCGGGAGGCGGGTACCGCGAGGTTGAAAGGCTCCCCGGACTCTGGCTCTGGCAGCTGTGCCGTGCCATCCGCCTGGGCTTCCATCGCCATCGCCTGCCATTCCCGCTCCATCATCAACGGCAGGCGATAAATTACGACGTTCAGGAAGCTGCCGACGAGCAGCGAAAAGACAAAAGCGAGGGCGACTGCCGCAAAGGGTATGTCTGCCAGGAGTTCGAAGTACATCTGTGGTCTAGTCTGCGCTCAGCATTAATCGGAGGGAGTCTTTAGCTCGGTTTGCTGCAGGAGCCTCGTCTGCGGGCGAATCTGGCGGTTCCGGGAACCTTATTCGCCCACAGAGTGGGCTCCTACACGATGATCACCCGACCACGTTGCCCAGCTGGAATATCGGCAGGTACATGGCGATAACAAGGCCACCCACAAGCGTACCCAGTACGACCATGATCATCGGTTCCATCAGGCTGGACAGCGCATCGACCGCGTTGTCGACCTGTTCCTCGTAAAAGGAAGCGATCTTGTCCAGCATGGCTTCGAGGGAGCCCGCCTCTTCACCGATACCGATCATCTGGATCGCCATATTGGGGAAGATGCCGGTCATATTGACCGCATTCTGCAGCGACTGGCCCGTCGAAACGCCGTTACGGATCTGCAGAATCGCATTGCGATACACGACGTTGCCCACCGCACCGGCTGCCGAGTCGAGTGCCTCCACCAAGGGGACACCGGCGGCAAAGGTGGTGGATAAGGTTCGGGCAAAGCGTGCGATAGCCGCCTGATGCAAAATCTTGCCGATGACCGGAATTTTTAAAATAGCTCGGTCGACCCAGTCATGAAATTTTTGTGATTTTCTGTGGGCTTTCTGAAAAGCGTACCCGGAGAGAGCCAACGCCAACAATACAACAAACCACCAGTTCTGGGCCCAGCCGGATAAGTCGACCACAAAGCGGGTAAAGGCCGGCAGGTCTGCGCCAAAGCTAACGAACAGGTCTTCGAAAACCGGTACCACTTTAACCAGCAGGATCGCGGTGACGATAATACCGACGACAACGACGGCCGCCGGATAGGTCATCGCCTTGCGAATCTTGGCTTTCAGTGCCTCGATTTTTTCCTTGTAGGATGCAATGCGGTCCAGCATTGTCTCGAGGGCGCCCGATTGCTCGCCCGCCTTCACCAGGTTGCAGTAAAGATCATCGAAATAGATCGGGAACTGGGCCAGGGCGGTAGAGAAATCCGTGCCGCTGCTGACGCTGTCACGGATCTGGTAGATCATTTTCTTCAGCTTGTCCTTCTCGGCGCCGTTGGCGACGATCTCGAGGCCCTGGATCAAGGGCACGCCGGATTTCATCATCGTGGCCATCTGGCGGGTGAAGAAGGCGATATCGAGTGGCTTGACCGCCTTGCTCTTGTTGCTGAACATCGATACGCGTTCTTTCGCGACGCGTTTGGGGATGATGCCCTGGCGGCGCAGATGGGCCTTGGCGGCAGCAACGTTGGTGGCGTCCAGCTTGCCCTTGGTGGCGTTGCCGCTCTTGTCCTTGCCCTGCCAGACGAAAGTCTGAAGCTCTACCTGTTTTACTGCCATTTGCTGGTCCCTGCGTTGCTTTAAGGTAGTGCGGTTAGTATGAGCAGATGACTGATGTAGTAGGTCATTCTGTTTACCACTTACCACTTACCACTTACCACTTACCAGATCAGGTAACGATTACGCGGTTCATCTCTTCCAGGCTTGTGATGCCCTTGGCCACCTTCAATAATCCGGACATCCGCAGCGTCCGGAATCCCTGGGTTCTGGCAACCTTGACGATATCGTGCGAATTGCCGTTGTTCATGATGACGTCCGCGATCTCGTCGGTCATGCGCAGCATCTCGTAGATGCCGACGCGCCCCTTGTAACCCCGGTTGCACTTGGGGCAACCATCCGGATTGGCTTCGTACAGTGTAGTCAGCTTTTCCAGTTGCTCGGGAGTGAAACCCTCTTCGAGCAATGCGGTTTCGGGGATATTCGTCGGCCGTTTGCAGGATTCGCACAAACGGCGCGCCAGGCGTTGCGCGATGATCAGCGATACCGAGGTCGCGATATTGAACGCCGGCACACCCATATTGCGCAGTCGGGTCAGGGTTTCCGGCGAGCTGTTGGTATGCAGCGTCGACAAGACCATATGGCCGGTCTGGGCGGCCTTGATCGCGATCTCGGCGGTTTCGAGGTCGCGGATCTCGCCGACCATCACCACATCGGGGTCCTGTCGCAGGAAGGCGCGGAGCGATTCGGCGAAGGTCAGACCTACCTTGGTATTGACGTGGACCTGGTTGATCCCCTCGAGGTTGATTTCGACCGGGTCTTCCGCGGTGGAGATATTGCGCTCTTCCTCGTTGAGGATATTCAGGCCGGTATAGAGCGTCACGGTTTTACCGCTACCGGTCGGGCCGGTGACCAGCACCATCCCCTGCGGCTTGGCCAGCGTGGCGAGATACAGTTCTTTCTGGTCCTGCTCGAACCCCAGGGCATCAACCCCCAGCTTGGCGCTGGCCGGATCGAGGATACGCAGTACGATCTTTTCGCCCCAGAGCGTCGGCAGACTGTTGACACGAAAATCGATGGCGCGCTTGGCCGATATCTTCATCTTGATCCGGCCGTCCTGCGGCAAGCGTCGCTCGGAGATATCCATCTTGGACATCACCTTGAGGCGCGCCGCCAGGCGTGGCGCGAGGTTGGCCGGAGGCTTGGCGATCTCCTGCAGAATGCCGTCTATGCGGCTGCGAATTCGATAGGTCTTCTCGTAGGGCTCGAAGTGAATATCGGAGGCGCCATTTTTGATGGCATCGAGCAAAATCTTGTTGATAAAGCGCACAATAGGTGCGTCATTGGCCGCCTCTTCGGCGGTGTCCGCCGGTTCGGCCTCTACACCCTCGGCAATGTCGATATTTTCGAGATCGGTATCGGCCAGGTCATCCAGGGCACTGTGCTGGTTGTCGAGGAACGCATCGATCATCCGGCGCAGTTTGTCTTCCTCGACGATCACGCCTTCGGTGGTGGTGCCGGTATGAAACTTTATCTCGTCGAGGGCCTGGATATTGGTCGGGTCCGCGATGGCGATGAACAGCCTGTTGTCCCGTTTCATCAGCGGCAGGGCCCGATGCTTGCTGATCAGGGCTTCGGAGACCACGCCCTGGGGCAGGTTCTCGCGGGCGATAACGTCCAGGTCCATCAACGGCAGGCCGAACTCGTCGGACGCCGCGCAGGCGGCGCGGTGGGCGCTGACCAGGCGTTTCTCGATGATATGGCTGATAAAAGGCTTCTGTGCGGCTCGGGCTTGCTGGATCGCGTCCATTGCAACCTCGGCCGAGAATACCCCATCATTGACCAGTCGCTTGGCCAAACCGCTCAGAGGTTGAAAGGCGTTCACTTTGGCTCTCCGTACAGACCTGTCCCTTGCGCACCCGATGTAACATAGCACTTGCGTGATTCTTTGAAAATGCCGACTATACTGATCCTTGGTCACTGGGGTGTAACAGATGTGATACGATCCGGTGCCATCCTGTCGTGGATGGTCGGTACGGTCAGGCTGTACTGAGCACAGGGCCAGTTGGTTGGGCTTGCCTGATCACGGAAGACTCAAGAAATGGAAACTCGCTGGAGAAAAAAATGAACAGATCGATCAAGATGGTACAGAAGGGTTTTACCCTGATCGAACTGATGATCGTGGTGGCGATCATCGGTATCCTGGCGGCGCTGGCAATCCCGGCCTATCAGGACTACGTGGCACGAAGCCAGGCTTCAGAAGGTCTGACAATTACCGATGGCATAAAGGTCGCTATACAAGAATATTATGCAGACCGGGGGATCTGCCCGGATAATACAATCGGATCGGCTACCGTTCGTTCATATAATATTGAAGATGAAGCTGATATTGATGGCTCTTATGTAGCCCAAGTGACCGTGGCAGAAGATGATGCATCTTCTGCTTATTGTGGCATGCTTGTACAGTACAAAGCCTCAGATGTATCCGCAAAGCTGAGAAGCGGCACTTTATACATTGTAGGTAACTTGAATGCCGGTACTGAAGTTGATTGGCAGTGTGATGGTGCGGCAGATTGGGCAACGCCTGCCGGTGGTATTGGGGGCGATACCGGTGATTTGTTGACCAACGCTCCAGAAATTGTCCCTAGTGCTTGCAAGCCTTAAGGCTTATGGTATTACCTCAATATGGGGTAACCCTCATAAAGAACCCCGGCTTATGCCGGGGTTCTCGCTTTTTACTGTACCTTTAGCTCCATTTGCGAGATCCGGGTGATGCACATTTTTCTTCCCACCAAGGTCTAATCCCCGCTTGGGCGCGTTTGCGTCAAACTCGTATCCATGAAAAGAATAATCTTGATTGTCCTCATCGCACTGTCCGTTGGTATAACCCTATTCTTAAACCAGCAGAGAGAGTCGGTTCCGGATCCCGTACGTGATGCTCTCGAGCAGGAACTGATGAAGGACCCCCGCTTCCCTGCGCGTCCCGTCTGGTGGCACGAAGGCACTGTTCTCGCGGTCGGCATGATCAATGATGGCGGTCGCAAGGATAAAGCTGCAGAGGATGTCTGTCAGCTGTTGCAGAGCAAGGGGTTGAACAATACTGCAGTGGAGGTCTACGACCTGCTGCGGATCCAGCAGGACGACGAGTGGAAGCTGATTGGCAAGGCGTCTTGTAAGTGAGTGGAAAGTGGCGAGTAGTGAGTAGTAAAAACGATGCTGCCACTAACCACTAACCACTAACCACTAACCACTAACCACTAACCACTAACCACTAACCACTAACCACTAACCACTAAC
>JABXIM010000213.1 GCA_013373085.1 Oceanospirillaceae bacterium
CGGCGAGGCGCCGCTCCCACCCATTTCCGGACATTGTGGGAGCGACGCCTCGCCGCGAACTTGTTTGGGAGGTATTGATATGCTCAAGGACTTGTCGTTGTCGGCCTTGGTTGCGGGCCTCGTGGCCGTGCTGGTCTCCTATGCGGGACCGCTGGCCATCTTCTTTCAGGCCGCGAAAATGGCCGATATTTCCCCCGAAATGATGAGTTCCTGGGTCTGGGCAGTGTCAATTGGCGCGGCCGTCACCAGTATCGGGCTCAGCGCCTGGTTCCGCATACCGGTAGTGACCGCCTGGTCGGCGCCGGGGACCGTGCTGCTGGTGTCACTGTTTCCCGAGCTGTCGCTCGGCGAGGCCGTCGGCGCCTACATCACGGCGGCGGTAATGCTCCTGCTGATCGGTATCACCGGCCTGTTCGACCGGGTAATCGCGCTGATTCCCCGCGGCGTGGCTGCGGGCATGATGGCGGGGATCCTGTTCGATTTCGGCCTCGGCGTCTTTCGCGCCGTCGAGGCCATTCCGCTGGCGGGTTTCGCGATGCTGCTGGCCTATCTGCTGCTCAAGCAGAGCGGCAGCCGCTATTTTCTGGTGTTGCTGGTGGCCGTATCGGTGCTGCTGTCGGTCTGGACGCTGGATGCGGATCTGGGTCAGCTTGCGATCCGGTTGGCGCAGCCGCAGTTCATCATGCCGGACTGGAGCTGGAATGCGACCCTGAGCCTGGCGCTACCGCTGGTGGTGGTGAGTTTGACGGGGCAGTTTCTGCCGGGGTTTGCGGTGCTGACGGTGTCCGGATATCGGGCTCCGACGCGACCGATCATCACCGTGTCGAGCCTGGTATCGATCCCGATGGCCTGCTTTGGTGGCATCACCACCGTGGTTGCCGCGATAACCGCGTCGCTCTGCACCAGCGCCGATGCCCACTCCGATCCCGGCAAGCGCTACATGGCAGGGATCGCCAACGGCGTCTTCTACCTGATTGGTGGCCTCTTCGCCGGCAGCATCGTGCTGTTTTTCGCCAGCTTCCCGACCGAGATGATCGCCATGCTGGCGGGGCTGGCGTTGATCGGCGCCATCAACAGCAGCCTGCAGGTGGCCTTCGCCGAGCGGGAACATATGGAGGCCCCGCTGATCGCCTTCATGGTGACGGCCTCGGGGCTCGAGGTGTTCGGTGTCGGCGCGGCGTTCTGGGGCGTGGTGATCGGCGGGATCGCGCATCTGACGCTGCACCGCAGTGGCCTGAACCTGAGGTTTTTGGCCAGCAAAAGAGGGTAGGGTTCGCTGCGGGTCGCAGCTCCTACGTGGGGACTCTGAGATCCGCCAATCGTCCGTAGGAGCCGCGCACCCCAAGGGCACTTCCTCGCGGCGAATTTTAATCAAGCAATCAAAGCCGTTCGAAGACCACCGCGATACCCTGGCCGCCGCCGATGCACATGGTCACCAGCGCGTACTTGCCGCCGATGCGTTGCAGCTCGTAGAGGGCCTTGGTCGCGATAAACGCGCCCGAGCAGCCGATCGGGTGACCCAGCGCGATGGCACCGCCGTTGGGGTTGGTCTTTTCCATATCCAGATCCAAGCCCTTGGCGACGGCCAATGCCTGCGCCGCGAAGGCTTCGTTGGACTCGATCACATCCATCTGGTCGAGGCTCAGGCCCGCCTTCTTCAACGCCAGGCGCGAGGCCGGAATCGGGCCTTCGCCCATGATATGGTTCGGCACCCCGGCGACGGCGTAGGAGACCAGCCGCGCCATCGGCGTCTGACCGGCCTTCGCCGCCGCATCGGCGCTGGCCAGCACCATGAAGGCAGCACCGTCGTTGATGCCGGAGGCGTTACCCGCGGTCACGGTGCCATCCTTCTTGAATGCCGGACGCATTTTGGCCAGCCCCTCGAGCGTGGTGCCGGGCTTGACGTGCTCGTCGGTATCGAAAGTAATGTCGCCTTTGCGGGTCTTGAGGGTGATCGGCACGATCTGGGACTTGAAGCGGCCTTCTTCGATGGCGCGGGCAGCGCGGCGGTGCGACTCGACCGCAAGGGCGTCCTGCTCTTCCCGGCTCAGGTTCCACTTCTCGGCGAGGTTTTCAGCGGTGATGCCCATGTGACCAACGCCGAAGGGGTCGTTCAGCGTAGCCACCATCATGTCGATCATGGATGTGTCGCCCATGCGCGCGCCGGAGCGCATCGCCGGTGACAGGTAGCCGGCGCGGGACATCACTTCGACGCCACCGCCGATGCCGTAGTCGCAGTCGCCCAGCATGATCGATTGCGAGGTCGAAACGATCGCCTGCAGGCCCGAGCTGCACAGGCGGTTCACCGCCATCGCCACCGAGTCCATCGGCAGGCCGGCCTGGATCGAAGCGACGCGCGCGACGTAGGCGAAGCGGGAGTCGGTGGGTATGCAGTGACCGGCGGTCACGTAGTTGATCTGTTGCGGATCCACCGTCGAGCGCTCGACGGCGGCTTTCATCACCTGTCCGGCGAGCTCGGCCGGCTCGATCTGGCTCAGGCCACCACCGAAGGTGCCGATGGCGGAACGGGCGGCGCTCAGTACTACAACGTCATGACTCATGGCTCGCATCTCCAATGTTCTTGATCTTCGAAGCCGGCCGGACAGCAGGCTCACTGGCCTGGCGAAGGGACGGCGGTCAACTGCGTTGCAAATTCAGGACTTCAGATCATAGCCCGTTTGGATGACAAAGGACGTACAACTTCCGTTGTATGGCGGAGGCAGGCTGGAGGCGTAAAAAAACCGCGCCCGAACGGGCACGGCAGGGATGCTCGGTTATTGCTCGTCAAGCAGCGAGTCCTGGCGATGCCCGAACGTCGCTGAGGACGTCACTTGCAACAGTTCCTGCTGCTCGGCGTGCTCGGCGCGTATATCGAAGCCCTGGGGCCATTCCTGGTCGGGAAGCTTGTGACTGTGGTGGGGATCTTTATGCATGCATTCGTCCTCTTGTTATTAAATCTGTATAAGGTGCAAGGTCCTAGGCTCGAAGCCTGAGGCGCCGGCTGTACACTGCCCGGCGCTTCAGGCTTCGTGCTTTAACGCACGGTGTCACCGACGCGGACGATCTTCAGCGTGTTGGTGCCGCCGTGGACATTGAGGTAATCGCCCTTGGTGATTACCACCAGGTCGCCGTCGCTGACCTCGCCGAGTTCGCGCAGACGGTCGACCGCGCGCTGGTTGACCTGGTCGCTGGGAATTTCGCTGGCATCGAACTGCAGCGGGCAGACGCCGCGATAAAGCGCGGTGCGGTTCAGCGTGCCGGTCCAGGGGGTCAGGGCAAAGATCGGCAGCCCCGAGCTCAGGCGCGACATCAGCAGCGGCGTGGCGCCGGTTTCGGTCATGCACAGCAGTGCCTTCACGCCTTCGAGGTGGTTGGCCGCGTACATCGCCGCGAGGCCGATGGTTTCGTCCATGCGGCTGAACGTCTGGTCCATGCGGTGACGGGAACTGCGCAGCCGCGGATGCTTCTCGGCGCCGCCGATGACCCGTACCATCGCCTCGACCGCCTCCACCGGATAGTCGCCGGCGGCGGTTTCGGCGGACAGCATCACGGCGTCGGTGCCGTCGAGTACGGCGTTGGCGACGTCCGATACCTCGGCGCGGGTGGGCATCGGGCTGGTGATCATCGACTCCATCATCTGGGTCGCGGTGATGACCACCTTGTTGCGCTTGCGCGCACGCTCGATGATCTGCTTCTGCACCCCGATCAGCTCGGCGTCACCGATTTCGACGCCGAGATCGCCGCGCGCCACCATCACGCCGTCGGAGGCGTCGATGATGCCGTCCAGGGCTTCGGTGCTGCTGACCGCCTCGGCACGCTCGATCTTGGCGATGATGCCTGCGGTGCCGCCGGCGGCCGCCAGCAGCTCGCGGGCGTAGCGGATATCGTCGCCGGAGCGCGGGAAAGACACCGCGAGGTAGTCGACACCGATCTGCTGCGCCGCCTGGATATCGCGCTTGTCCTTTTCGGTCAGCGCGTCGGCGGACAGGCCGCCGCCCTGGCGGTTGATGCCCTTGTTGTTCGACAGCGGGCCACCCACCAGCACCTTGCAATGGACTTCGGCGCCACGGATCTCGCTGACGCTCAGCTCGACGCGGCCGTCATCGAGCAGCAGGATATCGCCGGGACGGCAGTCGGTTGCCAGCGCCTTGTAATCGAGGCCGACCCGCTCGGCGCTGCCCTCGTCGCGAGGCAGTTCGGCGTCGAGGATAAAGTGATCGCCGGCCTTGAGCCGGATCTTGCCGTCGCGAAAGCGCGCAATGCGGATCTTCGGGCCCTGAAGGTCGCCGAGGACCGCGACGTGACGACCCTGCGCCCGGGCGGCGTGCCGTACGCGCCGCGCACGCTCGACGTGTTCCTCGATGGAACCGTGGGAAAAATTGAGGCGAACGACATCGACGCCCGCGGCTATCAGTCGGTCGATCTGTTCCGGGCTTTCGCTGGCCGGTCCAAGGGTGGCAACTATCTTGGTTCTTCTCATGTGTCAGCACCTGGTGCGTTGTAGTCGTTTATATCGATTATCGGCTCTCTGGCCGGTGCCGGCTTCTGGCCGGCGCCTGAAAATGCGTCGCCGTCCACGCCGCTTTTTGTGCAAAGGTACAAAAGCTTAGCTACCGCGACAGACCGAGTTGCGGCATGATGAGGGAATAGCGGGCAGGGGAGCAGCGATGTATATCGATCACCATATGGCGCAGAAGATCGTCGACCGGGCGATGAAGATCACCGGCTGCAACGTCAACGTCATGGATCACCAGGGCGTGATCATCGGTTCCGGCGATCCGGCACGGGTCGACCAGCTGCACGAGGGTGCGCTGAACGTCCTCAGCAGCCACGGCGAAGTCGATATCGAACGGGAGCAGGAGAGCCAGCTGCGTGGCGTGCGCGGTGGCGTCAATCTGCCGATTTACAACCAGGGCGAGATTGTCGGGGTGGTGGGTATCACCGGCGAGCCGGAGGAGGTGCGCAAGTTCGCCGACCTGGTGGTGATGACCGCCGAACTGGTGGTGGAGCAGGCGGCGCTGACGGTGGAAGTGCAGTGGGACAGGCGTCAGCGCGAGTCGGTCGTGATGCGCCTGATCGAAGGTGGGCCACGCGATTCGCTGTTCGAAGACCGGGTCGCGCGACTGGGACTCGATCTGGACCAGCCCCGTGTCGCGGTGGTGCTGGAGTTCGGTGTCAGCGCGGGCGAGCTTTCGCTGGCGCAGTTGCAGCAACGGCTGTCGCAGCTGCAGAGCGGACAGGACGGGGCACTGGGGGCCATTCTTTCACCGCGGCAAATGGTGCTGTTGTGGCCGGTCCGGCTGTCCGAAGACGGTTGGGAGCGTTCCCGGCTGCAGCGTCAGCTGGACCGCGATTGCCAGTCCGTCGATGGCCTGCAGCGGCTGGCCGTCGGCGACTATTTCAGCACGCCCGACGGTCTGTCGCGCTCCTACCAGGTGGCATTGCGCACGCTGGAAGTGGCGGCGTTGCGAAGCCCGGGGCTGCGCTATTGCGAAGCCGGCGAGTTTGCCCTCGACCTGCTGCTGTTCGAGGCGCGTAACAGCTGGGCCGGCAAGCGGCTGGTGGAGGTGTTCGAGCGCCTGCGGGCCCAGGATCGCCAGGGCGGGCTGGAAAAGACCCTGAATACCTACCTTGAAGAACAGCTCGATTTCGGACGCACCACCGAGCGCCTGCACATCCACCGCAACACCCTGCGCTACCGCCTCGACAAGATCAGCTCCGCACTGGCGCTCGATCTCGGTCGTCCCGACGACCTGTTGCAGCTGGTGGTGGCGCAGCGGCTGGACGGGTTGCGCCGCCGGGATCGCTGATCAGGGGTTTTTGTGCAAACCGACAAAAGATTGCCGTGGCGGTGGAGGCGATTTGTAGCCGGGTATAAAGCGGGGGCCGGGGTGCTGTGCCACTATTTCCGAAACAGTCGATAAATGGAAAACAGACCATGAAAATCCTGATCGCACCCGACTCTTTCAAGGAAAGCCTGAGTGCTGAACAGGCGGCCAGGGCCATCGGTCAGGGCTTCCAGGCCATCTATCCGAATGCCGAGCTGGTGCTGGTGCCGGTGGCTGACGGCGGAGAGGGCACAACCGAAGCGCTGGTCGCCGCGACCGGTGGCGAATCCTATACCGATCATGTGACCGGTCCGATGGGGGTGCCGCTCGACGCCAGTTGGGGACGGCTGGGCGATGGCGTAACCGCGGTTATCGAGTCGGCGGCCGCATCCGGTCTTGATTTGGTGCCTTCAGCTGAACGCAATCCCTGGCTGGCGACCAGTCGCGGTACCGGCGAGCTGATCCGGGCCGCGCTTGACCGCGGTGCCCGTCACATTATCGTCGGCCTCGGCGGCAGCGCCACCAACGATGCCGGCGCCGGCATGTTGCAGGCCCTTGGTGCCCGCCTGCTGGACGAAGCGGGCGAGGATATTCCGGCCGGCGGCGGAGGTCTCGAGCGCCTGGCGCGTATTGACACCGAGGGGCTGGACCCGCGCCTGGCTGAGACCCGCTTCGAGATCGCCTGCGACGTCGACAATCCTCTCACCGGCGATAACGGTGCCTCTGCGGTATTCGGTCCGCAGAAGGGCGCCGATCCCGAGATGGTGCAGAAACTCGACGCCTGCCTGGCGCGTTTCGCCCGCGTTGTGGAGGAGACCAACGGCAAGGCGATCAACGATATTCCCGGTGCCGGCGCAGCCGGCGGGCTGGGCGGGGCCTTCCTCGCATTCTTCGAGGCGCGGCTGAAGCCCGGTATCGATATCGTGCTGGATGCGGTGGGCATAGACCACAAGCTCGAGGGAGTCGACCTGGTGATCACCGGCGAGGGCCGGATCGATAGTCAGACGGTGCGCGGCAAGACGCCGGTTGGCGTTAGCAGGCGGGCGCGGGCGAAAGGGGTGCCTGTGATCGCGCTGGCAGGCTCGGTCTCGTCGGATTCCGACTGCGTGCACGACTACGGCATCGACGCCCTGTTCAGCGTTGTACCGGGTGTCGTCACGCTGCCGGAAGCGCTCGAAACCGCCGCCGACAACCTCTACCGCAGCGCCCGCAATATCGCTGCCGTCTGGAAACTGGCCGAGCGCCGGTATTAACCTGGCGGGTTCATACATGAAGCAGGGATGCTTCATCATTGGCCGTAGGCCAATGCGAGCGACATGGAAACCAGCATGTCCGCGCACCTGCGCCTGTTTCCGTGGTGCGACATGCAAAGGTTTCCATGACCGTCACACCACAAGCCCTGCTATCGCACCCACGCCTTGTACCTCGCAGTGGCAGGAGTACCATGTCTCCTTTTGGGGCTGGTAGGCGGAATGACCGCAGCATACGGCCCTGTAACCTGTTTCGGAGGTCGGATGGACGCCAGCCGCGCAAGGAAGATACTGGTTCTGGGGGCGGGGCCCGCCGGAGGCGCGGTCGCGCTCGGGCTGCGACGCCTCGGGTACTCCGTTTGCGTCGTCAGTGAGCCGCGACCGTTCTCGGCCGTGGAGGGAATTTCCGAGCGAGTGGTCGAAGGGCTGCGCAACGCCGGTTTCGAGGCGGCGCTCAAGACCCTGCCGGCGCCGACGCCACGTCGCGTGCACTGGAACGGAGTCACCAGTGCGGCCAATGCCGAGCGATTGGTGATTCGGACCGAGTTTGACCAGGGCATTCTGGTCGATCTCGAACGCAACGGGGTTGAACTGGTGCAGGGGCGGATCTGTGGCAGCAGCCGTGGAGACGATGGTTATCGCGTCGATGTCGAGACCACTGACGGTGCCCGGACGCTGCACGCCGGATTCCTGGTCGAAGCGCGGGGGCGCGCGGCGCCGGGGACAGGGCTCGAGCGCCTGCGCGGTCCTGAAACCCTGAGCCTGCTGCAATACTGGAGCGGACCTGCCATCACGCCGCGCACCGCGGTGCAAAGTTGCGCTGATGGCTGGGCCTGGATGGCCGCTACCGCAGACGGGCGCCGCTATCTGCAACTTACGGTTGATGTCGCCAGTGCCGGTCTGCCACCGAAGGAACAACTGGTCGAGCATTGCAACAGCCGGTTGCGCGCGCTGGAAATGGCCGCGCCATTTATTGACGGCGCAGAGCCCACCGGTGAACTGCATGCCCGAACCAGCACACCGATATTATGTCGCGAACCGGTGGGGGACGACTGGATCCGCGTAGGCGACGCGGCGATGGCGGTCGACCCGCTCTCGGGCAATGGCATTTTCCAGTCGCTGTCGAGCGCGATGCAGGCGCCGGCGGTGATCAATACGCTGCTACAGCAACCGCAGCGTGCGCGCCTGGCCCGCGCCTTTCACAAGGCCCGCATCGAGGAGCTTTTTTTCCGCTTCGCCCGCATCGGCCGAGATTTCTACGCCCAGGAAGCGGCGTTCGCAAGCGAGCCGTTCTGGCAGCGCCGCCGCGACTGGCCCGACCAGATACCGATGCACCGCACCGTAAAGCCGCAGGATGTCAGCATCGCACGCCGGCCTGTGGTGGAGAACGATCTGATTCGCGACGCCGAGGTCGTGGTAACACCGGATCAGCCCCTCGGGGTCTGGCACCTGCAGGGGCTGCCGCTGGCGCCGTTGTTACGGGCTTTGCGCAACGGTACGCCGGGCGATCACCCCGAGCACCTCCTGGCCGCCGCGCTCGGGGACAAAAAGGCGCTGGCGCCGCAGTTGCTCACCTGGATCCGCCGCCAGGGCTGGATCTGATTCGTAGGGGCGGCGCACCCAAAAGGGCCGTTCCTCGGTGCGATGACCGCCCCGGCGGATCAGTTCGCCGCGGGGAAGTGCCCTTCGGGTACTCGGCTTCCACGTACCGATCGCCGCCCCTGTATCGGAAACCACCGTTTTGCATCTGCACAACGGGCTCTATAAAATAGCGCGAGACTCTCCATCTGGTAGGATTTTCCCGAATTTATGAGCAGTTCCAGTCATCTGAACGAACTGGTCCGTCAGTTCTGCCAGCAGCGGCCGATTCGCGCCGGCTCTCTGATCATTACCATCTTCGGCGACGCCATAGTACCCCGCGGCGGTACCGTCTGGCTCGGTAGCCTTATTCAGGTGCTGGAGTCCCTCGGTCTCAATCAGCGGCTGGTGCGTACCTCGGTGTTCCGGCTCAGCAAGGAAGAGAACTGGTTGTCGGCGGAGCAGGTTGGGCGTCGGGCCTATTACAGCCTGACCACCCAGGGCCGGCGCCGGTTCGACAAGGCGTTCAAGCGTATTTACGTGCCCGTGCTACCCGAGTGGGATGGTACCTGGTGCCTGGCGGTGCTGTCGCAGTTGCCGACCGAGAAACGCCAGGAGGTGCGTGACGAGCTGCAGTGGATGGGATTCGGCGCCTTTTCGCCGACGCTAATGGCGGCACCCAACTACGACATGCTGGAACTGCGCAACACCCTGCAGGAGCTGGACGCGCTGGATGGCTGCATCCTGTTCGAAACCCGGCAGAGCGAGACCAGCTCTTCGCGGGCGCTGCGTGAACAGGCCCGCGAGTGCTGGAACCTGGACCATATTTCCGACAATTACCGCCAGTTCCTCGACCGCTTCCGCCCGGTGTGGCAGGAGCTGAAGAACAAGGACAGCCTGGATCCGCAGGAGTGCTTTGTGGCCCGCACGCTGCTGATCCATGACTATCGTAAACTGCTGTTGCGCGACCCCCAGCTACCGGTGGAGCTGTTGCCGGCGGACTGGAGCGGAGTCGCGGCGCGCCAGCTGTGCCGCAACCTCTACAGCCTCGTCTGCGCGCCTTCCGAGAACTACATCAGTGAAACGATGGAAACCGCCGAAGGGCCGCTGCCTGAGCCGGCACCGGCCTTTTACAAGCGCTTCGGTGGCCTGAAAGTCTGATTATGATTAGCTCCTTACAGCTTGCTGAAGGCGTCGTCGAAATCCCTGGCCGCCGCCTCGGTGAAGATGAAAGTCTTGCGAATGTAGGCGAGGGTATTCTTCTCGATTTCGGTCACGCCGGTCCCGTCGTTCGCGGATGTGAACAGGTCCGCCACCTCGTCCTTCGACAATTTTTCCTCGCCCTGGCCGGTTGTATGCTTGCGCGCTAGGTCCAGCAGTTCCTTTTCGTACTTGTTACCGTCGATCGTTTCGTATGCCACCGTCGTCTCCTTGTGCATAGGGTCTGCGCCTCTCATCCGTACAGCTTTCCCGGCAGGCTTTTTGAGAGTAGCAGTAGTCGGGCGACTCTTCACGCAGGTGCAGCATACTATGCTGTTCATGGCCGACGAGGCTTGCCGGTGCGATTGCTTCCGTAATGGCAATAAAGTTGTTCCGGCTGGTTGCATTATTTACGGGCGTCATTTAGCTAACCTGATCGCCGGTCATCGGACTCTGTGCCATTTCCCGGCGCCTGATCCGGTAGAACAATAACAAGTCTGCGGTCCCCCGATGCCGCAGAACAGGAGACTCGACAATGACCTTCAAACCCCTTTCGATGCTGGCGCTGGGTGCGGCGCTGGCGAGTGTCCCTTATTGCCAGACGGTATTGGCGGCCGCCACCAAGGCCCAGTCCGACCGTCCCAATATCCTCGTAGTGGTTGCCGATGACCTCGGCTATGCGGATCTCGGGAGCTACGGCGGCGAGATCGATACGCCGAACCTGGATGCCCTGGCCGGTTCCGGTATCCGCTTTTCCAACTTTCACGCCGAGCCGGCCTGCTCGCCGACGCGTGCGGCGCTGCTGACCGGCGTCGATCCCCACAAGGCCGGGCTCGGCAACATGGCCGAGGAGCTGGCGCCGAATCAGGAGGGCAAGCCGGGCTACGAAGGATTCCTCAACGACCGCGTGGTCAGCATTGCCAGTCTGCTGAAGGACTCCGGCTATCAGACCTACCTGACCGGCAAGTGGCACCTGGGCAAGACCGAAGAGACCAGCCCCGCGGCGCGCGGTTTCGACAAGTCCTTTGCGCTGCTGGTAAGCGGCAGCCACTTTGACGACATGAAGCCGGCGTACGCGCCGACACCGGATGCCAAGGCGCTGTACCGCGAAGGCATGACCATGCTCGACAAGCTGCCGGACAATTTCGAGTACTCGACGCAGTTTTACGCCGACCAGATGATCGAGTATATCGATGCCGACAAGGATTCCGGCAAGCCGTTCTTCGCCTACCTTTCCTACTTCGCGCCGCACTGGCCGCTGCAGGCGCCGGACGCCGCGCTGAAAAAGTACGAGGGGCGCTACGACGAGGGCTACGACGCGGTCATCGCGCGCCGGCTGCAGAAACAGAAGGAACTGGGCCTGATCCCAGCCGATGCAGAGGGCGCGGAACGTCCGCCCAAGGGGAAGCCCTGGGACGAACTCACCGCTGAACAGCAGAAGATCGAGAAGCGCCAGATGGAGGTCTATGCGGCGATGGTCGATCAGATCGACGTTCATACCGGCCGCCTGATCGACTACCTCAAGGCCAACGATCTCTATGACAATACCGTAGTGCTGTTCATATCCGACAACGGACCGGAGGGCCACGATCTCGACGAAACCTGGCCTGCCGACCAGTTCCCGGCGATCCGCAAGGTGATCGACGAGACCAACGACTTCAGCTACGAGCAGATGGGGCGCGTCGGTTCCTATACCTTCTACGGTCCGAGCTGGGCCCAGGCGTCGTCGCCGGCCTTCCGCTTGCACAAGGGCTTCCCGACCGAAGGGGGCACCCGTGTGCCCGCCATGCTGCGCATGCCGGATGGCGCGCGCCAGGGCGAGATCGTGCATGACCTGGTTACCGTGCGCGATGTCACGCCGACATTGCTGGAGCTGGCCGCTGTCGAGCATCCGGGTACACGCTACAAGGACCGCGATATCGAGGCCATGACCGGTATGTCCTTCGCGTCGCTGCCCAAGGGCGACAAGATGCCCGAGCGTGTCGTCGGCGGCGAGCTGTTCGGCAAACGCTTCGTCCGCGCCGGCGGCTGGAAACTGGTGCACATGCCCGAGCCCTGGGGCACCGGCGAGTGGAACCTCTACAACCTCAAGACCGATCTGGCCGAGCGTCACGACCTTGCAGCGCAAGAGCCGGAAAAACTCGCTGAAATGAAAGCGCTCTGGGAGCAGTACGCCAAGGATAACAACGTGATCCTGCCGGACCAGGTCAGCGGTTATTAAGTAGGTTGGGTCAAGCGACGCAGGAGCGGACCCAACACCAAACCCCGCCAAGAACTGCACCGTAAAACATTGCCCGGTGTACTGCGGCGGACCCGTTCGGGTCCGCCGATTTCATTTCGGCCCATCGTCCTGCGGCGCCTCTGATTCGAGGCATAAGACCGATTCCTCGACCAGCGTCACCATGTTGCCCAGTGTCGGCGAGTCGTTGTCGCTGCGCCAGGCGAACCACAACGGCATTTCGCAGGTCTCCAGTTCAGCCATTGGACAGAAGCGGACACCGGGCATGAATTGCCCGCTGTTGGCGGCGGCGGGCACGATGGCGATACCGAGTCCCGCCGCCACCATGCTCAGGGCGGCGATATTGTCGGCGCCGTACTGCACGACCCGCGGACTGAAACCATGGCTTTGGAAGTGTGCCTGCATGCGGTCATAGTACGCGGGCGAGACGCTGCGGTGCCCCCAGATGAAATCCTCGTTGCCGAGGTCGGCAAGCCGGGACGGCGGTGAAGCGGCCAGGGGCGACGTTTCCGGCACTGCAAGTATCAGGTGGTCGCGGTGCAGTAACCGGGTCGAAAGCCCCGCCGGCGCCTCATCGCCCAGGTACAGGATCCCCGCATCCAGCTTGCCTTGCCGTAACCGCTCGAGCTGTGCGCCCGATAACAGCGGTGACACCTCGAAGGCGACACCGGTATAGCGTTTGCGATAGGCGCCGAGCAGCTGCGCCACCATCGGCACCCACAGGTGCGTCACGGTGATGCCCAGGCTGAGTTTGCCGCTCAAGCCGCTACCGATTGCCGCCAGTCGCGCCATCACCTGCTGGCGTCGTTCCAGCAGGTCCTGCGCGTCTTCATACAGTGCCTGGCCGGCGACCGTAAGCTGCATGCCCTGGGCATGGCGGATAAAGAGCTGCGTGCCCAGCGACTCCTCGAGCAACCTGATCTGACGGGTGAGGGCGGGCTGGGCCACGAGCACGCGGCGACTGGCGCCGGATACCGAACCTTCTTCCACCACGGCGACGAAGTACTGCAGTTGGCGAAAATCCATCGCGACTGATGCCTATATCAAAAGGGTATTGAGAGGATATTAAATATATATTTCCGAGATGTCTAAAGATGCAGCATAGTGACGTTGCGTCGCCGATCCAGCCGCCATAACGGGTGGGCCAGCGAAGGCGAACACCGGTTTCGACCGGTTCAATAACAACAACCACGCGCTGCCGGCGGTTTGTCCGGTGCTTGCCATTGCTTTGAATCGATGCAATTCACGAGCCTCGCCGCGCGCGAGTAGGGAGCCGACTCATGAGCAAGACCTACCATTTACTGGTCGGTTTGCATTTCACCATCTGTACTCTGGCGATGATCTGGCCGGGTGCTGTGATCGCAAACCGTTTCGAGCCCACCGTGCTGGGTATGCCTTTCCTGATGTTCTGGTACATCCTCTGGATGGCGGTGCTGTTTGTCGGCACCTGGATCGCCTACGGCGTACGCCATGGAGGTGACCGGCATGAATGATTCGTTCATCGTTACCGGTATCACGCTGATCTACCTGGTCGCCGTACTCTGGCTGGGGCTGAGGGCCCGTTCGCAAAGCGCCTCGAGCCTCGAAGGCTACGTTGCCGGCGGCCGCCATGTCGGCGTTGTGATCCTGTTCTTCATCCTCGGTGCGGAAATCTTTTCCGCCTTTGCCTTCCTCGGCGCACCCGGCTGGGCCTACAAGCACGGTTCGCCAGCCCTCTACATCCTTGCCTACCTGTCACTGGTGCCGATCGTGATCTGGTCCATGGGGCCCCGGGTCTCGGAACTCGGCCGCAAGCGGGGATACCTCACCCAGGGTGACATGCTTGCCGACCACTACGACAGCAAGCCGCTGGGTATCTTTGCCGGAGTGATCGGCGTGCTCGCGCTGGTGCCCTATCTGACCATCCAGATTGCCGGTGCCGGACTGCTGTTCCAGGCCGCGACCGACGGGCTGGTGCCGTTCTGGCTTGGGGCGCTGTTGGCGCTGCTGGTCACCACTGCCTACGTATTCTGCAGCGGCCTGAGCGGAATCGGATGGACCAACCTGATGCAGGGCATCATGATGATCGCGATCGCCTGGTTTCTGGGGCTGGCGATTCCGGAACGCCTCTATGGCGGCGTCGGTGAAATGTTCTCGCAGATCCAGCTGCAGATGCCCGAATATCTGACCATGCCCGGCGCTACCGGAATGGGGTGGGGCGCCTTCAGTACCGCCATCCTGATCAGCGCGTTCGGCGGAGCCATGTGGCCGCACCTGTTCATGAAGTTCTATTCCGCCGACAGCGGCCGTTCGCTGCGTCGCGTCAGCGTGCTCTATCCGCTCTATGCCTACCTGCTGGTGCCGCTGTTGTTCATTGGTTTCGCCGGCATCCTGGCCTTCGCCGACACGCCGCTGGAGCGTCCCGATACGGTACTGCTGAAGCTGGTGATGGAGGTGGCGGACTTCCCGCCCTGGATCATCGGGCTGATGCTCTCCGGCGCGCTGGCGGCGGCGATGTCGACCGGGGCCAACCTGGCGCATACCGCGGGCGTGGTGCTGGTGCGCGATGTCTTCGGCGCCACCTTGATGCGCAATGCCAGTGACGCCACCGCCGTGAAGGTGACGCGCTGGAGCGTGGTCGGCGTCTCGCTGCTGGCCTATGTGATCGCGCTGCTCAATCCGTCATCGCTGGTGATGCTGCTGTTGGGGGCCTACGGCCTGATCGTTCAGCTGATGCCGATGGCGCTGGGTGCGCTGTTCTTCCGCAGCCTAAAGCGCCACAGCGTTTTGGCCGGTGCAACGGTGGGCAGTCTGCTGTTCCTGTTGTTCCAGTTCGCGGTCGACTCGCCGTTCGGCTGGCACGCCGGTGTGTGGGGCCTGCTGGCGAATGTGGCGGTGGTCGCGCTGTTCCAGGTGGCCGTGGCAAAAAAGCCGGCAACCCGAGAGGCCGCCGCCTGAAGCGGCAAAGTGATGAGTGAATCAGGAGTTTTCAACGTGAGTGACAGCGCAGTGACCCAGCTAAGAGATCGTATCGACGGCGGGATCGATGAGGTTTACGCCGCTATACAGGGACTGTATCGGGATATTCATCAGCATCCGGAATTGCCGTTCCAGGAATTCAATACCAGTCGCAAACTGGCCGAGGCGCTGGAGTCCCACGGCTTCGAAGTCACCGGCGGTGTCGGTCGCACCGGCGTGGTGGCAATGCTGCGCAACGGCGAGGGGCCGACGCTGATGCTGCGTGGCGACATGGACGCGCTGCCGATCAAGGAGCAGACCGGCCTTCACTATGCCAGCTGCGCAACGGCTGAAACAGAGGGCGGCGAGCGCGTGCCGGTGATGCACGCCTGCGGCCATGACCTGCACAGCAGCTGTCTGGTTGGCGCCGCGGCAGTGCTGGCCGGGCTCAAGGACCGCTGGCAGGGCACGCTGATGGTGGTGTGCCAGCCCGCCGAGGAGATCTTTGGTGGTGCCCAGGCGATGCTCGACGACGGCCTGTACCAGCGTTTTGCACGGCCCGATATTATCTTCGGCCAGCACAACATGCCGGCACTGGCCGGCACCGTCGGCCATATCGCCGGGCAGGCGATGTCCGCGGCCACCACGCTCGGTGTGACCCTACACGGCGCCGGCGGTCACGGCTCGATGCCAGCCAACACCGTGGATCCGGTGGTGATCGCGGCGCACGTTGTAACACGGCTGCAGACGATCGTTTCGCGGGAGGTGCCGCCCGATCAGACCGTGGTCGTCACCGTCGGCAAGCTGCACGCCGGTACCCAGGGCAATATCATTCCGCACAGTGCGGAACTCGAGATCAACGTGCGCAGCTTCGACAACGAACTGCACGGCAAGGTACTGGAGTCGATCCGGCGCATTATCCGCGCCGAATGCGACGCCGGCCGCTCGCCGAAACCGCCCGAGTTCCGGGTGCTGACCGAGACCATCGCACTGGTCAACGACACGGCCAGCGTCGAACGGGTGCGGCGCGCGCATGCCGACTACTTCGGCGACGACGGCCTGTTCGACATGCCGCGCCTGAACGGCAGCGAGGATTTCCCGTACTTCGGCAACGCCGAGGCCGGCGGCTTCGGCGGTGACGATATTCCCTACGTCTACTGGTTCCTCGGCGCCGTGGCGCCGGAGCGCTGGCGCGACACCCCGGGACAGAATGTGGCGGCGAAGATGGGGCATCTGGAGATGCCGCACTCGCCGTACTACAACCCGGGGCATGACTCTACGCTGCGGGCCGGTATGGGCGCCATGGTGTCGGCTACGCTGGCCTATCTCGGTAGCTGACCGGCGTATCGACAATTGCTCATTCATTCACAGCCGCGCATCGTCGCGGCTTTTTTGTACAGGGAAGTACTTATCCTGCGGATACAGGGACGTATAGGAGCGGGATGCGTCCAGGTTCCGCTTGCGATCGCGATACGGCGGCGCGCTCGATTCCTTCGCCAATCGCGATGCGCAGCTAAGCTGATAGCAGTGGCCGCCCGGGATAGCGGAACCCGGAACGGTATAAAGAGCGATCGCAACGGGGCAGATAGCGATCGCCGCAGCGAGGGAGAACGCCAGATGATGGATCCCAGAGAGGTCAAGACGGCCGCCGACGCCAGGCGGATCGTTGAGGAGCGCGGGCTTGATGACGTCAAGGTAGGGCTGTTCGATGTCGACGGCGTGATGCGCGGCAAGTATATGTGCCGCGAAAAGTTCTTCGGCGCGCTCGATCACGGCTTCGGTTTCTGCGACGTCGTCCTCGGCTGGGACAGCAATGATCAGCTGTACGAGAATATTGGTGTGCAGTACACCGGCTGGCATACGGCCTACCCCGATGCGCCGGTACGGGTGCTGCCCCACAGCTGTCGCGAGGTACCGTTCGAGCCCGGCATGCTGCTGTTCATCTGCGAATTCGCGCCGCCGGCGCACAGCATCTGTCCGCGCGGCGCGCTGCAGCGGGTGCTGGAGCGCGCCGAGCGCCTCGGTTTCGATGCCTACGCCGCCTTCGAGTACGAATTTTTCCTGTTCGACGAAACCCCCGACTCGATCCGCGAAAAAGGGTATCGCAACCTGAAGCCGATTACCCCGGGCTTTTTCGGCTACTCGATGCTGCGCAATTCGGTACATGCCGAACTGCACCGGGACCTGCTGGACCTCGCCCGACGGATGGATTTCCCGATCGAGGGATTGCACACGGAGACCGGCCCGGGCGTGCTGGAGGCCGCGCTGCAGGTGGATCGGGCGGCTGAGGCGGCGGACAAGGCGGCGCTGTTCAAAACCTTCACCAAGGTCTGGGCGCAGCGCAACAACCTGATGGCCACCTTCATGGCGAAATGGTCCGACGACTATCCGGGGCAGTCGGGCCATATCCATATGTCGCTGCGTCACAAGGATGGCTCCGGCTCGGCGTTTCACGATCCTGCACAGCCAAACAATATCGGCAGGCTGCAGCGTCATTTCATCGCCGGGCAGCAGCGCCTGATGCCCGAGCTGCTGGCGATGCTGGCGCAGACGGTCAATGCTTACTCCCGCCTGGTGCCGGGATTCTGGGCGCCCACCCATGCCACCTGGGCGGTGGACAACCGTACCGCCGCGCTGCGCGTTATTCCGGGCAGCGACAAGGTGCAGCGGGTGGAGTTTCGTCTCGGATCGGCCGACGCCAATCCCTATATCGCACTCGCGGCGGCGCTCGGCGCCGGGCTCTGGGGCATCGAGCACGCGCTGGAACCGGAGGACGAGTTGGTCGGCAACGCCTATGCCCAGGCGCATCCGCAAAGCCTGACCCTGCCGCCAACGTTGCGTGACGCGGCGCTGGCGCTGCGGGGCTCCGACGCCGCCAGGCAGCTGTTCGGCGAGGCGTTCGTCGAGCATTACGCCGGCACCCGGCTCTGGGAGGCACGCGAATTCGCCAGGCACATTACCGACTGGGAGCTGCAGCGCTACTTTGAAATTATCTGAGCTGCGAACAAGCCGGGGCGCACCACCCGGCACACAACCCGACGGGAAACGATCATGAGTGATCGGCTGAAAGTGCTGTCTCCGATCGACAATTCCGAATACGTCTCTCGCGACTATGCCTCGGCATCCGAGATCGACGCGGCGCTCTCTCGGGCGTCGAAGGCTCAGCAGGTCTGGAAAAGGACCCCGCTGGAGGCACGCATCGCTGTCTGCAGCCGTATGCTCGATGCCTTCGTCGCGCGACGCGAGCAACTCGCCACCGAACTGTGCTGGCAGATGGGGCGCCCGATTCGTCATGCGCCCGGCGAAATCGACGGCGTCGAGGAGCGGGCACGTTACATGATGTCGATCGCCGCCGAGGCGCTGGCGCCGGTTCGGTTGCCGGAGAAGGCCGGGTTCATCCGCAGCATTCGCCGCGAGCCGGTCGGCGTGGTGGCGGTAATCGCACCCTGGAACTACCCCTACCTGACTGCGGTGAACGCCATCGTGCCGGCGATCCTGGCAGGGAACAGCGTCGTTCTCAAGCATTCCGCCCAGACGCCGCTATGTGCGGAACGTTTCGCCGAGGCCTTCGAAGCGGCGGGGTTGCCGGAGGGCGTGTTGCAGTACCTGCACCTCAGACATCGCGATACCGAAGGCATGATACGGGATACCCGTGTCGACCATGTTTGCTTCACCGGCTCCGTGGCGGGGGGCGCCATGGTTGAGCGTGCCGCGGCCGGCCGTTTTATCGGCGTCGGCCTCGAGCTCGGCGGCAAGGACCCGGCGTACATCCGGGCCGACGCCGACCTCGAGCATGCGGTCGAGACCTGCATGGACGGGGCCTTTTTCAATGCCGGCCAGTCGTGCTGCGCCATCGAACGAATTTACGTCCATCAGTCGGTATACGACGAATTCGTCGCGAGAGCGGTGGCCCTGGTCAAGGGTTACCGGCTCGGCCGTCCCGACGACCCGGACACCACGCTGGGGCCGCTGGTGCGCGCCAGCGCCGCCGACTTCGTGCGCGGCCTGGTGCGTGACGCGGTGGCCGCCGGTGCGGTTGCCCATATCGATCCGGCCGCTTTCCCTCTCGACGCACCGGGCAGCCCCTACCTGGCGCCGCAGCTGCTGACCGGGGTCGATCACCGTATGCGCCTGATGACCGAGGAGAGCTTCGGGCCGGTGGTCGGGATACAGAAGGTGGCGTCCGACGACGAGGCCATCCGTTTGATGAACGACTCCGAGTTCGGGCTCACCGCGGCGCTGTTCACGCGGGATATGGCTGCGGGCATGGCGATCGGCGAGCGGCTCGAGACCGGCACTGTGTTCGTCAACCGCTGCGACTACCTGGACCCGGCGCTGGCCTGGACCGGCGTCAAGCAGTCCGGGCGAGGTTGCAGTCTTTCGGCGCTGGGGTTCGAGGCGCTGACCCGACCCAAGTCGTTCCACCTGAAGACCGGTCCCGGCGCCTGAAAACGGGTACAAGATCGATGGCAATGCCGAGGGAGACCAGAACCATGAGCGACGACAACCTTAGGGGCGACTGGCACTATCCCACCCGTATCCGTGCGGGTTTGGGCCGTATCGCCGAGCTGTCCGACTGCTGCCGGTCGCTCGGTATGACCGCGCCGCTGCTGGTCACCGATCCCGGGTTGGCGGCCCTGCCGATGGTCGCGGATGCGCTGGCGCGCTGCCGCGCGGCGGGTCTGGCGGCGGGCCTGTTCAGCAACGTCAAGGGGAATCCCACGGGCCGGAATGTGCGAGTCGGCGTAAATGCCTACCGTGGGGGGGGGCACGATGGCGTTATCGCTTTCGGTGGCGGTTCGGCGCTCGATGTTGGCAAGGCCGTCGCGCTGATGGCGGGGCAAACCCTGGATTTATGGGATCTGGAAGATGTCGGCGACAACTGGACCCGCGCCGATGCCGCCGCCATTGCGCCTGTCGTGGCGGTGCCGACCACCGCCGGCACCGGCTCAGAGGTCGGCCGCGCCTCGGTGATCACTGACGAGGAGCGGTGCGTCAAGACGATCATCTTTCACCCGGAGATGCTGCCATCCACGGTGATTCTCGATCCGGCGCTGACCGTCGGTCTGCCGCCCGGGATCACCGCCGCGACCGGCATGGATGCGCTGTCCCACAACCTGGAGGCGCTTTGTTCGCCGTCCTGGCACCCGATGGCCGAGGGCATCGCGCTCGAGGGGATGCGCCTGGTGCGGGAATACCTGCCCCGGGCCTACGCCAACGGCGACGATATCGAAGCGCGCGGCCAGATGCTGGTCGCCTCGACGATGGGCGCGACCGCCTTCCAGAAAGGGCTTGGCGGCATGCACGCCCTGGCGCACAGCCTCGGTGCGCTTTACGACACCCATCACGGTTTGTTGAACGCCATCCTGATGCCCTACATTCTGAGCGCCAACCGTGCCGCCATACAGGCGCCGATCGGGCGCGCCGCGCGTTACCTTGCACTGGAGCAGCCGGGGTTCGAGGGCTTCCTGGACTGGGTGCTCTCGTTGCGCCGCGAGCTGGGTATCCCGCACAGCCTGGCAGAGGTCGGTATCGACGACGCCCAGTTGCAGAGGATCGGCCGCATGGCGACGCAGGACCCGTCTGCCAGCGGCAACCCGATCGCGTTCAGCGCCGAACAGTACAGCGATATCTATGGCCGCGCGATCCGCGGTGAGCTCTGAACAGCAACCGTACGGCATACTTGCCGCTTGGCTCAGCATCGGGCGTGCCGCGCGGTACCTGGGACTGGAGGACTCATGATGTGGCGGCTCGGGCACTGTTGCGCAACGAGCAGCAGGTCGCCGACAAATCGTCGCGCTTGGATCTCGACGTCGACGATGACGGTTCGGTCAGGCTCTGTTTCGGGCCCGACAACCCCGAGTCGGGTCCAGCCAACTGGATTCCCAGGGGGCCCGGAAAGGCCTGGTTCACGTATTTCCGCTTCTATTCCCCGACCGACGCCTATTTTGACCGCAGCCGGGCACTGACCGATATCGGGAAACGCTAAACACCGGACAAGGTAACGCTGGCTGGCACTGCTCGGTTGCCTGCTGCTGAACGCGATCGCGACGGCGCTCGAGGTGAGGCCGGCCTATCTCGAACTGCGGCAGGTCGCTGCCGACACCTACGACGTGCTCTGGAGGGTGGCGGCCGGGCGGCTACACGCATTGACGTACTGGTGCGGGTGATCGGCGACGGCGGCCTATTCGATCGGTGCGATGGCGATGTTCTGGCTGCTCGAGCGTCTCGCGACCTTCTGATCGTTTCCAGTTACCACTTACCTGTTCGTACCCCAAGAGAATCTGGTTCCACAGCGTGGAACCAGCTTCGCTGGTGTTGTGGCGCCAGATCGCGATGATGTTGTCAGGTTCTCGACCAACAGAGGCAAAGGCCATGACAACAACAATCGATACCCAACGTCGCAACTTTCTTCGCGCAGGCGCCGGACTCGGCGCCCTGTCGCTGGCCGCATCAGCCATACCGGCCTGGGCTGCCAAGGCCGCTTCGGTAAATTCCCCGGAGCAGCTGCTGGGACTGTCCGCGCTGGAGCTGTCGGCGGCGATCAAGAGCGGCAAGGTCAGCTGCGTCGAGGTGATGCAGAGCTATCTCGATCAGATCGAAAAGTACAACCCCACCTACAACGCCATCGTTTCGCTGCGCCCGCGCGATCAACTGCTGGCCGAGGCGAAGCAGGCCGACGCCGAGCTCAACAAGGGCCTGTACCGTGGCTGGATGCACGGCTTCCCGCACGCGGTGAAGGACCTGGCGGCCACCCGCGGCATCGCCACCACCCTCGGCTCGCCGATCTTGAAGAACTGGGTGCCGGAGCATGACGCCATCTTCGTCGAGCGTCTGCGCAGCGCCGGCGCCATCCTGATCGGCAAGACCAATACCCCGGAATTCGGCCTCGGCTCCCAGACCTACAACAGTGTTTTTGGCGTCACCCGCAACGCCTGGGATTCGAACCTCTGCGCCGGCGGCAGCAGCGGCGGTGCCGCGGTGGCGCTGGCGGCCTCGATGGTGCCGGTGGCCGACGGTAGCGACATGATGGGCTCGCTGCGCAACCCGGCGGCCTACAACAACGTCATCGGCTTCCGCCCGACCCAGGGCCGCGTGCCCTTCGGCCCGACCGGCGAGGTGTTCTACCAGCAGCTGGGTTATGAAGGACCGATGGGACGCAACGTGCGCGATACCGCGCAGCTGTTGTCGACCATGGCCGGCTTCGACGCCCGGGTGCCGATGTCGCTGGAGTCGGATCCCGCGCAGTTCGCAGGTTCCCTGGATATCGAGACCCGCGGCATGAGGGTCGCATGGCTCGGCAACTTCAACGGCTACCTGCCGATGGAGGAGGGTGTGCTGTCGCTATGCGAGTCGGCGTTCGGGCGTTTCGACGATATCGGTTGCAGCGTCGAGGCCGTGGACATGCAGTACCCGATGGAGGAGTTGTGGCAGACCTGGCTGACGATGCGTCACTTCCTCATCGCCGGTATCGCCAAGGGCATGTATGCCGACGAAGCCAAGCGGGCGCTGATGAAGCCGGAGGCGATCTGGGAGATCGAGGGCGGGCTCAAGCTGTCGGCGATGGATGTATTCAACGCCTCCAAGGCGCGCACGGCCTGGTATCAGGCGCTGAACAAGCTGTTCGAGACCTACGACCTGGTGGCGCTGCCGTCGGCCCAGGTGTTCCCATTCGACGCCGAAACCCACTGGCCCAAGGCGATCGCCGGCAAGACCATGGACACCTACCATCGCTGGATGGAAGTGGTGGTCCCGGGGACGCTGTCCGGCTGCCCGGTGGCCAACGTGCCGGTCGGCTTCGACGCCAGGGGCCGGCCGATGGGCATCCAGCTGATCGGGCCTGCGAAACAGGACCTCAAGGTGCTGCAGATCGCCCACGCCTACGAACAGGCTGCGGGCCTGGCAGTGCAGAAACCCCGGTTGCAGGTCGCGTCCTGAATACCGGCGCCCGCGCGGGCCTCGGGCGCGTACGCGGGACTTATCGACATTCCTGAAATTTGATAATCATCGAGGTTGTTACGTTGAACTTACGACTGAGCCTGATGGCGGCCGTTCAGTGCCTGCTGTTGGGCAGTATTGCGGGTGCTGCCCTGGCGGACGAGAAGCCGGCGGCGGCCGAGTTGCTGCTGGTCAACGGCCGCATCTACACCGAGGATGCCGCCCGGCCCTGGGTGGAGGCCGTGGCTGTGCGCGACGGGCTCATCCAGGCGGTGGGTGACGACGCCGCGCTGGCGGCCTATCGGGGTAAGCAGACCCGGGTGATCGACCTGGGCGGAAAGATGGCGATGCCGGGCCTGATCGACGCTCACGTGCATCCGATCTGGGGTGCGCTGAAGAACCTGTTTCAGTGCAAGTTCGCCTTTACGGCGACACCGGACGAGGTGGCCGAGGCCATCGAAAGCTGCGCGAAGAAAACCGACAGCGACTGGGTGCGGGGCGGGCAGTGGAACAGCGACTTCTTCAAGTCCTACGGCATCGCATCACCGCGGGCTTGGCTCGATCAGGTGTCCGGCACCAAGGCCGTCGTGCTGACCGATGACACCGGCCACAACATCTGGGCCAACTCCGAGGCGCTGCGTCGTCTCGATATCGATACCGACACGCCGCAGCCCGAGGGCGTGGAGTTCGTCCGCGACGCGGCCACCGGCGAGCTGAACGGTCTGCTGATGGAAGGCAACAATTACCTCAAGACAACGATGCCCGACTGGACCGACCGGCAGTATCTGGAGGCCGCTCGCCAGGCGGTTGATATCGCCAATGGCTTCGGCATCACCGGTCTCAAGGACGCGGATGCCAGCGAGGCGGTGGTGCGGGCCTATCATGCCGTCGATGTCGCCGAAGGCCTCGACCTGCGCGTTGCCACCTCCATGCGTCGCCCCAGCAAAGAGGCCAAGAACACCTTCGATTTCGCTGAGTTCCAGCACATGCGCGACAGCTACGCCAGCGTGAACCTGAACACCGCCAACGTCAAAATTTACCTCGACGGCGTGCCCACCTCGGCGCAGACGGCCGCCATGCTCGAACCCTACGCCGGTGAAGGCCATGGCCACGACGACGGTGCGCCCGCCTACGGTACGCTGCTGGTGGAGCCTGCGCAGCTCGACGCCGTCATTCAGGAATTCGACGGGCTCGGCTTCACCGTCAAGCTGCACGCGGCCGGCGACCGCGCCATTCGGGTGGCGCTGGATGCCATCGAGAAGGCCCGCGCTGCCAATGGCGATAGCGGCCTGCACCACGAACTGGCGCATGCCGAGTACATCGATGCGGCGGATCTTCCACGCTTCACAGCGCTTGGCGCGGTGGCGGATTTCGCACCCTATATCTGGTATCCGTCTCCGATTGCAGATGCGATTCAGTCGGCAGTGGGCGAGCGTGCCAGGCAGGCCTTTCCGGCCCGGGACCTTATCGACAGCGGCGCCCGCATCGTTGCTGGCTCCGACTGGCCGTCCGCGGTCGCTGACATGAATCCCTGGCCCGGACTCGAGGCTCTCATCACACGCGAAGACCCTTACGGCAAGCAACCCGGGGCGCTCTGGAAGGAACAGGCGATCAGCCTCGAGGAAGCGCTAAACATTTTCACCCGCAACGGCGCCGAGGCGCTCGGTGCGGCTGACCAGACAGGTTCGCTGCAGGTCGGCAAGTCCGCGGACATCATCGTCCTGAATCAGAACCTGTTCGAGATACCTCTCGAGACCATCAGCGAAACCAAAGTGTTGACGACCTTATTCAAGGGGCGGGAAGTCTTCAACGCCGATGCGCATTAACTCTGTCCATAACAATGTATAACTGGAGCGATGGAAACGTGAAGAAAACAGCTTTAACACTGGCGTTCTCGGCATTGATGCCCCTATCGGTCGGGTCCTCGGCGTCGGTTCTGCTCGATGGCGATCAGTTGCGCCTGACCTACAAGAACTACTACTGGAACGAATCCGTTGACGACAGCACCGGCCGGTACGCCGGCTCCAAGCGAGACGAATGGGTTCACGCCGCCCTGGTTGATTACAGCACCGGCTATATCGGCGACTGGCTCAAGCTCGACTACGGTTTCGCCGCCGCCAACGCCATTAATATCGGCTCCGGCGTCACCGATGTCTCCAACCTGCCGCCGAACCGCAGCGATATCAGCGACCCGAACGGCACCGCCGCGACCCAGACCGCCTACGTCAGTACCCGTTTTGGCAACGATGACCTGACTGTAACGGCCGGAGCTGGCAAGAAGCGTCGCTCCGAGTTGCTCTACAACGACTCCAACTCCCGTATATTGCAGTCCACCACCGTCGGCTATGACCTGGATGCCAGTGTTGGCGGACTGCGGTTTTACTACACCGAGTTCGACAAGCACAGCCCGCGAAACCAGGGCACCTGGGGCGAGAGCCTCAAGACCTTCGCCGGCGAGAAGATCGATGCGGTTCGCTACTACGGCGCCCGCTACGATGCCGGCAACGGCCTGAAGCTGGACCTGACCGAGCTCGAAGCAGAGGATTACCTGAAAGAGCGGTACGCCAAGGGCGCCTACGACCTGGCGCTGGAGAGCGGTGACCGCCTGAATTTCAGCCTGATCTGGGGTAGCCAGCGTGATGCCGGCAGCCTTTTCGAGCGCGGCGGTCTCGGTGGCTATGCCCCGCCCGGCGACCTCGACGTGAAGTTTTACGATGCCGGCATCCGCTACGCCTTCGACGGCATCACTCTGGGGCTGAACTACCTGGTGACCCGTGATGGCGACTATAACCGCGTGCTGTTCTCCAGCGACCACGGCACCTGGGAAACCAGCGGCAACAGCTGGTCCCGCTTTGGTCTCGAGGACGAGAAGGTATGGACCGCTTCCCTGGGCGTGGACTTCGGCCAGTACGGGGTGCCGGGTCTGAACTGGGATCTCAAGGCGATGCATTCGAGCGACGCCCGTGGCTATGACGACTTCAGCCGCAACGAATACTCGAGCCTTTTGCGCTATGGCTTTCAGAACCAGCTCAAGGGCCTGTCGCTGATCTGGTACGCGGTCGATCACCAGGCCACCGGTAACGTCGACGGCGTTATACGTACGGTCGATGTCGTCGGCCCGGCCCAGCTGGAACGCAAGGACGTCAACCGCTTCTACCTGGTGTATTCGAAAGCATTCTGATCCGGGATGTCCGCAGAACCCGCAACGGTTTTCCCCTTCGCCGTTGCGGGCTTTTTGTTTAAAGAGCCTTCGCACCGGGGCGGCGCTCCCACGGGCGCGATGCTCGATCAGGCGTGGGAGTCGCGCCCCGCGGCGAATCAGGGGCGCGCTCCTACGATTGGCTCAACCGTCAGCCGATTGCGTCGAGACTACGGCGGTACAGCTCGCGCAGCTGTGAAAGCTGTTCTGTGTCGACCGGTGTCGTGGCCTTCTCCAGCTCCCGCGCGCGGGCGGAGAGGGCGGCGAGGCCGAAGTTGGCGCAGGTGCCGGCGAGCTTGTGCAGCGCGTCTGCGTGGCCGGAATCGTTATTTTCCAAACCATCGAGCAGCTGTTCGCACTGCTGCCGCATGCGCGCCTGGAGGCTGGCGAAGCGTTCCGCGCCGAGCAGCTGTCGGTGCTGCGCCAGCAGACCGTTGTCGAGCAGCCCGTCGTCGCTGTCGCCGCTTTCGGGGCGTTGTCTGGCCGCATCGGGTTCGCCGTACAGCTGGCGCTGCAGCTCGTCGAACTGCAGCGGTTTGCCCACCACCGCGTCCATGCCGGCCTCCCGGTAGGCCCGGGATTCGGCCTCTGTCACCGACGCGGTCAGCGCAACGATGCGCACACCCGCCTTGCGTGGATCCTGGTGGCGGCGCATGCGCCTCGTCGTCTCGACGCCATCCATATCCGGCAGATGGATATCCATCAGCACCAGGTCGTAGTCATGGTCATTATGCATCGACAGCGCGGTGTAGCCGTCGTCGGCAATGCTGACGCGGTGGCCCTCGCTTTCGAGCAGGCCTTGGGTGACCTCCTGGTTGATCTCGGTATCCTCGACCAGCAGGATATCCAGCGGACGCTGTGGCACCCGTTCCTCCACCGTTTCGCTCGCCTCGATCTCCGCCCGCGGATAGTCGAGTTCAAACCAGAACAGGCTGCCTTCGCCTTCGCGGCTGCTGAAACCGATTTTGCCGTGTTGCTGCTCGATCAGGTGCTTGCAGATCGACAGTCCCAGCCCGGTACCGCCGAAGCGTCGTGTGATCGAACTGTCGGCCTGGCTGAAGTGGGTGAAAATGCGCGGCCGGGCGGACTCGGGGATGCCGATGCCGCTATCCTCGACCTCGAAACGTAACCGCACCTGGTCATCGCTCTGCGACAGGCGCCGAATGCGCAGGGCCACATAGCCGTGCTCTGTGAATTTGATGGCGTTGGAGCACAGGTTCAGCAGCACCTGGTTCAACGCACGGCGGTCGCCCAGCACGGCGGCCGGCAGCTCGCTGTCACAGCGTGTAACCAGTTGCAGCGATTTTTCCTGTGCCAGCGAGTCCAGCAGCGGCTGCAGTTCCGCGATCACCTCGGACACCGAAAAGGGGCGACGTTCGAGTTCCAGTTGGCCGGCCTCGACCTTGCTGAAATCCAGCACGTCATTGAGGATCGACAGCAGACTCTGACCCGAGCGGTGAATGGCGCGGACCCGTGCCCGCTGCTCCTCGCTGAGTTCGGTGCGCATCAGCAGCTGGGCCATGCCGAGGATGCCGTTCAGCGGGGTGCGGATCTCATGGCTCATGGTGGCAAGAAACTGGCTTTTCGCCTCGCTTGCGGCTTCGGCCTTTTCCCGTGCCAGCTCGGCCTGTTCCTTGGCCTTGCGCTCGCTGATATCGTTCAGCGTGCCCTCGTAATACAGCAGCGCGTCCTGGTCATCCAGGACCCGCCGCGCCGATACCGAAACCTGCAGGCTGGTGCCGTCATGGCAGCGCCAGAGGGTATCGAAATTCAGCACGCGGTCCTCGCGCTCGAGGATGCTCATGAACTGCTGGAAGGCGTCTGCGTCGGCGAAGCACTGCTGTGCAACATTGTCGACCTGTTGCATGAAGGTTTTGGGATTGGCGTACCCGAGCATTCGAGTCAGCGCCGGATTGACCGAAATGAAACGTCCCCGCGGCTCGATCCTGAAGATGCCCTCGATGGCGTTTTCGAACAGCGAACGATACTCCCGTTCCGACTGTTGCAGGCTCGAATAGAGCTTGGCGTTTTCGATCGAGATGGCGGCCTGCGAGGTCAGGATCTGCAGTGTTCTGAGACGTCCGGCGTCGAAGACATCGCGGCTTTCGCGATGCTCCAGATAGAGCAGGGCGGTGAGGTCGCCGTGGTAGAGAATCGGCAGACAGAGCAATGAACGCGGCTGCTGGTCGTGAATGTAGCTGTCCTGGTCGAACACCGGGTGGGTACCGGCGTGGCCCAGCACCACGGGTTCCCGCGTACGTGCAACGTACTGGAGCAGGCTGACCGGTAACAGTTCCGGGACCTCGTCCAGCGGGCGTTCGTCGAAAAAATGCGGTTCCTGTTCGGCGTCGGCCTCGGCGGCGAGCAGCAACTGGCGATCGCGTACCAGGATCAGCAACGCCCGCTGTCCGCCGGCGTTCTGCAGGGCCAGGCGCATGAGCCGGCCGAGCAAGGGCTCGAGCCGGATCTCGTCCGAGATCGCCTGGGACGCGCGAATGACCGAGGTGATGTCGAACGCCTGATTGCTAAGGGTATCGCCTGAGTCGGCGCCACGCAGGCGAGACTCTGTCAGCACCAGGTCGCGGCCATAGTGCTGCTCCATCTGCTGCAGCTTGGCAACGGCTCCCCAGTCGGCAAAGCGTCGGTAGGCCTGCTGCAGGTAGATGCGCGCGATCGGGCGGTTACCGCCGTCGAGAAAGAAGCTGCCGGCAAACTCCGACGCGATGGCCGCCTCGAACATGAATCCCTGCTGCTCAGCCTGTTTGATGGCACGTTCATAGTGCTTGCTGGCCCGGCCGGCGCGACCCCGAAGACGGTAGTATTCGGCCCTGACCAGCGACAGCGTATGACGGAAGTTGTCCGGTGACTGCCGCGCCAGTCGATACAGTCGCATCAAACCGGGGATCAGACGCGACAGCCCTTGCCCGCGAACTGCTGCCGGGCGCCCATGCATCAGGGCAAGCTCTGTCAGTGTGCGGAAGTTTGCCAGCCAGGACGCCGAGAAGGTCCCGCCGATATACAGACGAAGCCGGTAGGCATCGCGAAAGCACAGCCGCGCAGTGGCATAGTCGCTGAAAAGGAAATGCAGCACGCCCTGATACAGGTAATGCAGCGCCATCGCCGTGCGGTGATTTTCAGCACGGTGTCGCGCCAGCATCTCTATGTCCCGGTAGAAACGGCCGTCCAGTCGTTCCGGCGTCTCGCTGTTGCCCCGGAGATTGTCCACGACCTGCTGGATCAGCAGTGAATACTGCAGCGACTGCTGCTGGCCCGATTGGCGCAACCGGTCGATCTGTTCCGACAACCGTGGCTGGAAGCTTTCCAGCGATCGCGTGAGCGGGAAACAGTACTGAATATGACCCGCGAGAGCGTAGGCCGCCCATTCGACATCGCCATTATCCTGGGACAGGTCGTGGGCGCGCAGCAGGTCATCGCGGCAGTCTGTCAGCGGTTCCCGGTAGTGGCGGATATAGGCATTGAACAGGTACAGGGTACGGTGGTGATTGAGTGTAGTCGGTGCCTGGCGGTCCAGCGTCAGCGCCAGTTTGCCTAACTGGTAACCCTGGGCGACGAGACCGTACTGGCCACAGAGAACACCGCCAAAACCGGCCAGGGCCAGTGCGGTGTCGGGCGAGCGACCGTGACGCAGTGTCAGTTCGACGCTGCGGGCCGTGACCAGCGGCCGCAGGCCCGAGCTGGAAAACTTGACCACCCCGAACATCCCGGCGAGCAATCGCAGTGCCGCTTCGATTTCGGGTGAATCTATCGGCGCCGCCTCGAGAATCCGTTCAGGCGTCTTGACGAGCAACTGCCACTCGGCACGCAGCAGACTGGCCATACTGTGTCGACGTTTGGGTCGGGCCGGTAGCGGAACACCCAGTTGCGCCAGCACGTGCAGCGCGGTGTTCAACGCGGCCTGAAAGCGGTTGCGGGAGATTTGCGAGTGGATTCGCACCTCCTGCCCGCGGATGCGGTCCAGCAGTGTACGTCCTTGCTGGTCGATCTGATCGACCAGCCGGTCCATCAGATCGGTTTCGCCGCGAATATAGGCGGCTTCGGCGCAATCGAGATGCAGCGCCAGTGCCAGGTCATAGGCGCTGGACCAGGCATCGCCCGGCAACAGGTTCAGTCCGGCCCGCAGGTACTCCAGAGCACTGTCGAAAGCCGCGGACTGGCGCGCACGCTGTCCCGCCTCGAGGTTGATGTGTGCCAGCGCCTGGCGCTCGCGGGGATCGATGATGAGTCGCTGGGCCAGATTGAGATGGTTGGCGATCTCAAAGACGCGGCTGTCGCGGCCTGTGTCGCCAAGACTGTGCAGCAACTGCTGGCCGATCTTCAGGTGCAGCGGCTCAAGGCTGGCATCGTCGATCAGCGAGTAGGCCGCCTGCTGCACCCGGTCGTGCACGAAGCGGTAGCGGGTATGGCCGGTGTCGAGCCGCAGAAGCTGGTAACTGTCATCGAGCGGAACGAGCAGGCCTTCCGCCAGCGCGGGCCAGAGTTGTTCTGCAGCCTTTGTCACCGGTGTTTCGCTGACAATCGCAAGGTTGCGCAGTGCGAAACTGCTGCCGATACAGGCCGCCAGTGGCAGGATGCGCTGGGTGTCTTGCGGCAGTCGCTGAATCTTGCTGACCATCAGCTTGAGCACGTCGTCGCTCATCGCCTGTGCGCGAATGGCGTCTTCGTCCCAGTGCCAAGTCTGGTCGCGCAGCTGCAGCAAACCATCCTCATACAGGCGGTAGAGGAACTGGCTCAGGAAGAAGGGGTTGCCCTGGGTTTTCTCCAGACATAGCTGCGCCAGCGGCCTAAGGTGGCCAGCACGGGTATCAAGGGTGTCGGCGAGCAGTTGGACGATGTCGTCGAAGTTCAGCGGAACGAGTCGGTATTCCCGCGGCGGTCGCGCGCCGGCCCGCAGCTGTTCCAGCATTCGGTTCAGGGCGTGCCCCGGGCCGATGTCCTGTTCGCGATAACTGCCGATCAATAACAGGTGCGGCAGCCGTCCCGAACCTGCCAGTGATTCCAGCAGCTGCACAGACGCGGAGTCGGCCCATTGCAGGTCGTCGAGGAACAGCAGCAGGGGGTGCTCGGTGGTCGCCAGGACGCCAAGCAGGCGGTGAAAAAGTCGTGAAAAACGGTTCTGTTCCTCGACCGGTGGCAATTGAGTGACCGCGGGCTGGGAGCCGAGGATCAGTTCCAGCTCCGGCACCAGCTTGATCAGCACCTGTGCCTGGTTGCCGAGTGCGTGCAGCAGGGCGTCACGCCAGCGGGCGATATGGCTCTCCGGTTCGGTCAGCAGCTGGCGCACCAATCCCTGCAGGGCGATGTGTACACCGAGGTAGGGCCGGTTACGCCGCATCTGGTCGAATTTGCCGCTGCAGAAGTGGCCGCCACGGGCGTTGACGTGCTGGCGCAGTTCGTGCACGAGGCTCGACTTGCCAATGCCGGAGTAGCCGCTGATCAGCACCAGAGCCTGCTCGCCGCTGGCGCAGCGATCGTAGCACTCGCCGAGCTGCCGCAGCAGGTCGTCGCGGCCGTAGAGCGTCTGAGGTAGCTGCAGCCGCGCAGAGCGGTCTTCCAGGCCTGCCTCGAAGTCGTCGATATGGCCGTCGCGTCGCCACTGCTCGAGACAACGCCGCAGGTCGTGGCAGAGGCCGAAGCCCGACTGGTAGCGTTTGGCTGCGTCCTTTGACAGCAACTTGCGGATGATACGCGCCAGAGCCCGCGGCAGGTGCGGGTTGAGCGCATCGGGCCAGGGGGGGTAGCGGGCGATATGGCTGTGTACCAGTTCCAGTTCGTCATCGCTGGAAAAGGGCGGTTGGCCGGTCATCATCTCGAACAGGGTGGCGCCGAGGCAGTAGTAATCGGTACGGTAATCGACGGCGCGGTTGATGCGCCCGGTCTGTTCCGGCGCCAGGTAAGGCAGGGCCGCAGCCTCCAGCCGTGCCGTGCCCCAGCTGGCTTGCTCGCGAACGAGCCGGGTGGCGTGGCTGAAATCGATCAACGTCGGCTCCAGCGTGGCTCGATCGAGCACGATGTGCTCGGGGCGGATCTGTTTGTGGATGATGCGCGCCTCGTGCAGCTGCGCCAGTATCTCGGCCAGTCGCACGGCGACCGGCAACCACTGATGCCATTCAAATGAGCCGGTATCGAGGGCCTCGCGCAGACTGAGATCGCCGTAGGCGCGGAACAGGATGGCGGGACCGCCGTCTAGCTGCAGCAGCTGCAGCGCCCGTGGAATGCCGGCGAAGTCGAGGCCCTGCAGGATATCGAATTCGTGCTGGAAGCGGCTGAGCCGTTCCGGATCGTTCTGGTGCCGTTGAAGTTGCTTTAGCAGCAACGGCTGATGATCCGCCAGTCGGATCGCCCGGCTCAGGGTGCAGGCCGGGCCACGGTGCAGCTCGGCCTCGATACGATAACTGCCGGCGGCATTCATCTTTCTAGCTGAGACTGCCGGCGAACACGTAACCGGCACCGTGTGCCGTCAGAATCAGTTGCGGATTGGACGGGTTATCGCCGAGTTTTCGCCGCAGGCGACCGATCAGCACATCGATCGAGCGGTCGTTGGGCGTCCACTCGCGGTCATGGATCGCATCCATCAGATAGTCTCGGCTCAGCACCTGACCGGCGTGGCCGATCAGTGCCTGCAGCAGCTTGAACTCGCCTTCCGGCAGGCGCTCGATCTGCCCGTCCGGACCGGCCAGCTGGCGTTTGTTGGCATCCAGCGCCCAGCCCTCGAAATGCAGGCATTGGCTTTCGCGGGCGCCGCCGCCGGCGGTCTGGCCCGAACCCTTTACCCGCCACAGCAGGTTCTTGACCCTGACCAGCAGTTCGCGCGGATTGAACGGTTTGGTCACGTAGTCGTCGGCTCCGAGCTCCAGGCCGACGATGCGGTCGATTTCGTCACCCTTGCTGGTCACCAGAATGATGCCGACGGCGGACGTCGCACGCAGTTCCCGCGTCAACGTCAGGCCGTCCTTGCCGGGCAGGTTGATGTCCAGCAACACCACGTCGATACCGTCCCGCGCGACCTGGGCCGGCAGATCGTCCGCCTGCTCGGCTTCGCTGATGCGGTATCCCTCTTTCTCGAAATAGCTGACCAGCAGCGAGCGCGAGGCGAAGTCGTCCTCTATGATCAGGATATGAGCCGGTTGGGCAGCAGCATTTGGCATGGGTGGGGCTCTCTCGTTGCTGGAAGCTTGAGTCTACCAATGGCGCCGATCCGAACAAAGCCCGGCGTCTCTGCTGACCATTCTTAATAAATCCTTCTAAATTAGAGTATTGCCGCATGTCGCTGGCGATTTGTTACAGCTCGTTACATACATCTACAACTTAGCACAAAGGCGGGAAACTTCATTTACAGCTAGGGTGTAGATTTGCTCTACCTGCAACACCTGCAACCATCAGTGAGGGAGTGTTGGCTTTGACTATGCAGAACAAGAAACGCATGCCGCTGGCGCGGACGGCTCTGGCGCTGGCAGTACTTGCCGCCCCTGCGCTGGCCGCGGAGCCGGATGGCGAAACGATCATTCGCAACAACTGCCTGGCCTGTCACAGCGAGACCGGCGACGCCGAGGCGCCGTTTTCCCGTATCAGCGAGCAACGCAAGACGCCGGAAGGCTGGCTGATGACAATCAATCGCATGCAGGAACTGCGCGGCGCGCAGATTTCCACCGAGGACAAGCGCGCGCTGGTGCAGTACCTGGCCGACAATCAGGGTCTGGCGCCGCAGGAGTCGGAGTCGTACCGCTACCTGCTGGAGCAGGATACCAACCTGGTGGAAACCGGCGTAGAAGAAGGTCTGGGCCAGATGTGCGCCCGCTGCCACTCTGCCGCGCGCTTCTCGCTGCAGCGTCGCACCGAGGACGAGTGGAAGCGTCTGGTGGAATTCCACATGGGGCAATTCCCCACCATCGAGCTGCACTCGCTGGCGCGCGACCGCGCCTGGTACGAGATTGCCAGCAACGAGACCGCCGTCGAGCTGGGGCAGAAGTTCCCGCTGATCACCCCCGAATGGAACAGCTGGAAGGCCGCTCCCAAGGCCGATCTGACCGGTCGCTGGCGTGTGCTGGGCTATGTTCCGGGCAAGGGGGAGTTCACCGCCTGGATGAACGCCTCCAAGTCGGAAACCGGCTACCAGTTGCAGCTCGAAGGCCAGTATACCGACGGCACCCAACTGGCGGGTCGCGGCACTGCCCGTGTTTACACCGGCTACGAGTGGCGCGCGTCGATCGAGATCGATGGCGTGAAGATGCGTCAGGTGATGGCGGCCAACGACGAAGGCTCGGCGATGGAGGGGCGCATGTTCTCCACCGAAGCCCGTGAGATCGGTGGCGAGCTGATGGCGGTTCGCGACCGGGGTGAGGCCGAGGTTGTGGCGGTCATGCCGTCGCACCTGCGTCTGGGCGAAAGCGCCGAGCTGACCATCGTCGGTCAGCACCTGGACGGCGACGTCTCGCTTGGCGAGGGTGTCGAGATCGAGAAGGTCATCGAACGTGACGGCGACAGCATCCGCGTGCTTGCCAAGGCCAGCGGTTCCGCAGGCGCCCGCACGGTCAGCGTGGGTGACGCGAGCCGTGACCAGGCGCTGGCGGTTTACGACAGCCTGGCGCGGGTCGAGGTCTCGCCGGCCAATGCGCTGAGCCGTATTGGCGGTAATGGCGGTGAGATGGCCAAAATGCGTACCGTGTATCGAGCCGTCGGTTATGCCGCCGGCGCCGATGGCGAGGCCGGTACCGACGACGACCTGCGCCTGGGCTACATGCCGGCGACCTGGAGCATCGCGCCGGCCGACGAAGTGGCCGCCCACGACAAGGATGAGAAGTACGCCGGCATGATCGATGCTGCAGGTATCTTCACCCCGGGAGACGCCGGTCCCAACCCCGAGCGCAAGATGTCCGCCAACAATGTCGGTCGCCTGAAGGTCGTCGCCAGCGTCAGCGATGGTGGCAGTGAAGTCTCCGGCGAGGGCAGCCTGCTGGTCGCGCCGCAGGACTTCGTCCGCCGCGTGCTGGACTGACGACAACGATACCCCCTGAACATAACAACAAGAGGTGATTATGGGCGCCATGACACTGGTTAAACCGAATCTGCACCGTATCGATGTCGATGCGCGCCAGATGCTGTTCCACGTGCCCAGCAGCAGCATCTTCGAGCTGGACGACCTCAGCCGCGAGCTGCTGTCGCTGTTCGACCGGCACGGCGAGGTGACCGACGAGCTGCTGGCGCCCCTGAACGTCCGTTTCGGTGCCGGCGATGTCGAGGAAGCGATCTCGGAGTTTCGGGCGCTGGAGATGATTGTCGGCGAGGGCGTCGTCGGACGCCTCAATCCGGAACCGCAGAAGGTGACGAAGTTTCCGCTCACCACCGTGGTGCTGAACGTCAACACCGGCTGCAACCTCAGCTGCACCTACTGTTACAAGGAAGACCTGACGACGCCCTCCAAGGGCGAGCTGATGGGGCTCGACACCGCGATCAAATCGGTCGAGATGCTGCTGAAGGAGTCGCCGGACCAGCCGAGCTACAACGTGGTCTTCTTCGGCGGCGAGCCGCTGAGCAACATGCCGCTGATCCGCGAGGTGGTGGCCTACTGCGAGAAGCGATTCGCCGAGCTGGACGCTCAGGTCAGCTTTACCCTGACCACCAACGCCACGATGCTCAACGAAAAGCTGGTGGACTGGTTCAACGAGCACCGCTTCGGCCTGACTATCTCGATGGACGGCCCCAAGGCGATGCACGACAAGAACCGCATCACCGTCGGCGGCCAGGGCACCTACGATGTGGTGCGCCGCAAAGTGGAGATGCTGCTGTCGCGTTATACCGCGCGTCCGGTGGGCTGCCGCGTCACCCTGACCCGCGGTATCACCGACGTCGAGAAGATCTTCGATCACCTCTACTACGATCTCGGCTTCGCCGAAGTCGGTTTCGGCCCGGTGACCTCCGGCGATATCGCCGAGTTCAACCTGACCGCGGAGGAGCAGGTCGAGGTCTTCGAGGGCATGAAGCGTCTCGGACTGCGTTACCTCGAGGCCGCGCAGCGTGGCGAGAACTTCGGTTTCGGAAACATGCACCAGATGCTCACGGACATGTACGAGGGCAACAAGAAGCTGATTCCCTGCGGTGCCGGTGTACAGCTGCTGGCGGTCGACAAGGACGGCGGACTGAACCTCTGCCATCGTTTCACCGGCTCGGACATGCCGTTGTTCGGCAATGTCGAAAGCGGTATCGACAAGGCGCGACTGGCCGAGTTCGTCGAGACGCGCCTGGACCGCAGCAACACCGGCTGTGAGACCTGCCGCATCCGCAACCTCTGTTCGGGGGGCTGCTACCACGAAAGCTATGCCAAGTATGGGGATCCGACAAAACCTTCCTACCATTACTGCGATCTGATGCGCGACTGGATCGACTACGGAGTGGAAGTGTACTCGCGGATCATGCTCGGGAACCCGGGGTTCTTCGAAGCCTACGTCTCTCCGAGGAGGAGTGCCTGATAATGAAACATCTGAAATCACTGAACAAGAAAGCCAAATTGATCAACCAGGCGGTGAGCCCGGAAGAAGTCGAAGATGTTGTAGCGATGCAGACTGTGGTCGGTTGTACCGCCACCACCGACCCGGGCTGGGAGCTCGATCCGTTCGGCGGTCTGGGCTCCCTGTGCCAGCCGATGGAGTCCGATATCTACGGTTGCGCCGATGCCTGCTGGTGGCCGGCGCAGGTACCCGACACCGCCAATACCTACCCGGACTGGGGTGACGGTGTCGCCAAAGCCGACAAGGACTGGCGCAAGCTGGAAGGTATTTTCGAGGACGGTGAGTAACGGAGAGCGGTACAGATGAACGTTAATAAAAGTATGAAAACGTCCGCCCTGGCCGGCGCCGCGCTGCTGGCGTTGCAGGCATTGCCCGCCAGCGCCGACCAGGAATTCCTGCTGACGGTCACCCGTCCGGGCCAGTTGCAAGTCATCGACATGGCCACCAACGAGGTGGCGCGGACCTGCGATGTCCCCGGCAAGTTCGGCACCGGTTCCATCGCGCCGTCGCCGGATGGCAAGATCGCTTACGTGCTGAGCAACATGACCGAGGACGTCTACGGTTTCGATATCCAGACCTGCGAGATCACCTTCCACGCTGCCCAGTCGCAGGGCAACATCCGCGTGAAGACCCACCAGTCGCTCGCGGTGAGCACCGACGGCAAGGAACTGTACACGGTGCAGAACCCGGTGCGCCACCTGTCCGACCGCTTCGAGGTGATGCAGCCGCAGCTGGCGGTGTATAACACCGCCGACGGCACGGATGCCAGGCCGGTGCGCACTTTCCCGGTGGATCGTCGCATCACCAAGATCGCCGCGACCGAAAAGGGCGAGGTGATCCTCGGCGGCGCTGATATCAAGGCGATCGATGTCAAGACCGGCGACGTGCGCATGGTCACCGCGCTGCAGAGCTGGGATCGTGGACCTCAGTGGCTGCCGCCCGATGCCTTCGCGATGCACTCCCAGGGCGAGCAGTCCAATGAGTACATCATGCCGTACGTCACCGCCGAGTTTCAGGACGAGACCATGAACATGGAAACGGCCAAATGGTGGTGGGGTATCAGCCGGGTGGATCTCGAAACCGGTGAAGCCGTGCGTCAGGAGATCATCCCGTTCGAGTTCATCATCTTCAACTTCATCTCGGACCCGCGCGATCCCAATATCTTCTACGGCAGCTTCAATACTCTGTCGAAGCACGATATCACCACCGGCGAAACCCTGGCGCTGTACGAGATGCCGCATACCTACTACGACCTGAATATCACAGCGGACGGCAAGACCATCTACGTCGGCGGTACCAGCAGCGATATCTCGATTCACAGCTCAGACACGCTGGAGAAGATCGGCTCGATCCAGCTCAGCGGCGACATGAGCACCTCGGACCTGCGCGTGGCGACGATCCGGGACTGACATTTCCATACGCAGCTGTATAGTAGGTGGGAGGCCTCGCATCGCGGCGCCTCCCTTTTTTGTGCTTATCCTGCGGGCGCATGGATGCGCACGACTGCAGGGCTGCAGGAGTTAGAGCGACGCAGGATGCTGAAGCCGAGGAGCAGGGTTTGTTTGGTGTTGGGTTCGCGGTATCCATTCATTCGTAGGATGGGTGAAGCGCAGCGTAACCCACCAACTTGGGTGTTGGGTTGCGGCCTACCGGCCTTCACCCAACCTACGGCAATAGGGTTGCGTGTTGTTGCGCAGGTATATCCAACCGAGGGAATCTATCGATGCTTGACTGGCTGGTGCGAGCCATCCACGCCGACAACCGCGATCAGTTAAGGCGTGGCTTCGAGTGGCTCTACCGTTTCGTGCGGCCGCAACGGCGTGCGATCGGCGGTCTGCTGGCGTTGTCGCTACTGGCGTCGCTGTTGGTGCTGCTGCAGCCCTGGCTGACCAAGCTGCTGATCGATGAGGGGCTGCTGGCCCGGGATTACGGCATGCTGGTGACGATGGCGCTGACAATGATCCTGGTCGGTGTGCTCGGCACGGCGCTCGGTGGCGTCAACCGTTACCTGCACACCCGGCTGTCGGGCCGTATCCTGTTCGCGCTGCGCGGCGATCTGTATGCCCATTTGCAGAAGCTGTCGCCGGCCTTCTTCGGCCAGCGCCGTATCGGCGATCTGCTGTCGCGCATCGACGGCGACGTCGCCGAGATCCAGCGCTTCGCCGTCGACAGCCTGTTTTCGGCGGTCAGCAGCATTATCGGGCTGATCGGCGCGCTGATCATGATGCTGACGCTGTCGCCGCAGCTGTCGCTGCTGGTGCTGGTGCTGATTCCGCTGGAGGTACTCTGGCTGCGCTGGATGCGACGCAAGGTGGAGCTGCGCGCACGGCGGGTGCGGGAGCGCTCGGCCGACCTTTCGAGCTTCCTGGTCGAAACGCTCCCGGCGATGAAATTCATCCAGTCGGTGGGGCAGGAGCGACGCGAACGCGGACACCTTGATCGCCACAGCGACAACTATCTCGCGGACCTGCTGAAGCTGCAGGTGACCGAGTTTTTCACCCACGCGATCCCCGGTACGCTGACGTCCCTGACCCGCGCCGCGGCTTTTCTCATCGGCGGCTGGTGGGTCATCAACGGCCAGTGGCAGCTGGGCTCGCTGATCGCGTTTTCCACCTACCTCGGCATGGCAACCGGGCCGGTCAACAGCCTGCTCGGCCTCTATGTTGCGATCCAGCGCATGAGCGTGAGCCTGGGGCGCGTCAGTGAACTGCGTCAGGCGCCGGTATCGATTACGTCGGACGAGACACCGCTGCAATTACCCGCAGACCTGCGCGGCGATGTCGAATTCAGCGACCTGTCATTCGCCTACCCCGGCCGCGAACAGCCGGTGTTCGAAGGTGTCGACTGCCGCATCGGCGCCGGTGAGAAGGTGGCGCTGAGCGGTGCGTCCGGCGTCGGCAAGTCGACGCTGATCGACCTGTTGCAGCGGCATTTCGATCCGACCCGCGGCAGTATCCGGCTGGACGGTATCGACTTGAAACGCCTGAGCCTGACGGACCTGCGCCGCGCCGTGGCGGTGGTGAGCCAGGACATCACGCTGTTCCGGGGGACACTGGCGGATAATATTCGCTATGCAGCGCCCGGCGCCAGCGACGAGCAGGTGCTGGAGGCGGCCCGGCAGGCGCGGCTCGGCGAGATGATCGAGGCATTGCCGCAGGGGCTCGAGACCCTGATGGGCGAGCGCGGTCAGCAGCTGTCCGGCGGCCAGCGCCAGCGCATCGCCA